>JBHOSY010000012.1:0-45440 GCA_042584165.1 Bacteroidota bacterium
TCCTTGAGGTTTTACTATGAATTTTTTAAGGAGAACCAGGTTGATTTCGAAAGCGAAATGGCGCTAAACATGGGGCAATGGTTAAGTATCCCATTTGTTATTGCAGGAATAATCATATTCCTAAATGCCATCAGAAAGTCCGAATCATACTGATCGGGAAATGCAATGTGCCCAGGCTGTTTGCATATATTGCCTGCATATTGGATATTGAACTGCGATTTGAGGGAAAAGTAGATGGAGGAAATACATTATAAGGCAAAAAAAGATAAGCCGTTCAAATTCTTCCGATCTGGTGGCAGTAAATTGCTTCTATTGGCCTTATCAATTAGTTTTTGGACAATCTGTATTAATGTAGCTCTTTCCCAGGATAATCAATATATAATTAATGGAGATTCAGTGGAGTTGGATCCTCAAGCGGAATTAATTATTGATAAAATTTTTATTGTTGGAAATAGAAGAACTAAGGAACAGATTATTCTTAGAGAGCTTGGATTTCGTGAAGGCAATCTGATCAAACGGATTGACCTTGAGGAAAGGATTAAGAAAGATAAGCAGAAGTTGATGAATACCAGACTTTTTATGTCTGTGGAGTTCGATCTGATTGATCTACCAGATGGCAAAGTGGATGCTATTATTCGTGTTACCGAACGGTGGTATTTTTTCCCAATTCCGATCTTTGAATTAGCGGATAGGAATTTTGTGGATTGGTGGGTGAATCATAAACATGATTTAAAAAGGATTGAGTACGGCTTAAAACTTTACCAATATAATGTTCGTGGGAGAAATGAAACGCTGAAACTAGTAGCTCAATTCGGCTACACTAAACGATTTGAACTCGCCTATTCTTTCCCATACATTGACAAAAATCAGAAGTGGGGATTAAATATTTTTGGAGGATATTCGGTTAACAGAAACACGGCTTATAAAACCGAAGCTCATAAACGTATTTTTCTCGATGGGGAGAGTATGCTGCGTGAAAGGACCCGGGCAGGAATTTCAACTACTTACAGGAAATCATTTTATAATTTCCACACTTTTGGTGTCAACTACTATTATTCACATGTTCAGGATACGATTATACAATTGAATCCGAATTATTTCTTAAATAACGGTACAGAACAGCGATATTTTGAATTGGAATACATATTCATACGAGACTTAAGGGACGTTGCACAGTATCCATTAAATGGGTTCTATATTTTAGGTTCTATTGAAAAGAAAGGATTGGGGATATATGGTGATGTTGATAAATTCGAACTCAGCGCATTGTATAATAAATACTGGGACCTTGGAAAAAAGTTTTATCTCGTCGGAAGCGTTGGAGGCACTTTGTCATTTCCCGAACCTCAACCTTACAACTTGTTAACTTCCATAGGATACAGGCCCTTCACACTCAGGGGCTATGAACTGTATGTGGTCGAGGGACAGCATTTCATAAATTCTAAATGGACCTTTAAAAGATTGTTGGTTAAGGGTAATCCTCAGATAGAAACATTTTATAGAGCCGATCAACTAAATGAATTTCCTTTCGCGATTTATATGAAAACATATTTCGATATTGGATATGTTCATAATTACATGGACTACATTGAAAACTCATCTTTTACTGATGTATTGATATATGGAGCGGGCATTGGAATCGATTTGGTAACTTTTTATGATATTGTTTTCAGATTCGAATATTCCATCAACAAAGAAGGAGAATCTGGTTTTGTATTCGGGGTAAGGTCCAATTTTTAGGCATTTATTAAAATCCCCTCATATCCTTTCCGTATTGGGTATATTTGCCACAAAAACAATTTAAGATCATGTTAAAAAAGGGGATATTATTTTTTGGGCTCTGGTTTATTATAGCAGGGGTAAAGGCTGATGAAGGGATGTGGTTACCCCATCTTCTTAGCAAATTGAATTACGAGGATATGAAAACCCGGGGTTTGGAGCTGTCTGCTGAGGAAATATACAGCATCAATCAATCCAGCTTAAAAGATGCGATTGTAAGTATGGGAAATGGCTTTTGTACGGGTGAGATTATCAGTCCTCAAGGACTTCTAATAACAAATCACCACTGCACTTATGATCATGTTCAACAACATAGCACTATAGAGAATGATATCCTTACTAATGGATTCTGGGCTTCAAATTTTGAAGATGAAATACCCATAGAGGGACTGTTTGTGCGATTTTTGGTTCGAATTGAGAATGTAACGGATGAAGTTTTAGGTGGTGTATCAAATGATTTTACGGAGAATCAAAGGCAAATAAGTATTAATAGGAATATTGCACGAATCGTCAGAGATGCGAAAAGAGATACACACTATGATGTGGATATTAAATCTTTTTATGGTGGAAATGAATATTACCTTTTTGCATATGAAATATTCAGGGATGTGAGACTGGTTGGAAATCCCCCGGAATCGATTGGGAAATTTGGAGGAGATACCGATAATTGGATGTGGCCAAGGCATACGGGAGATTTTACCTTGTTCAGGATATATATGAACCCGGATGGCTTGCCGGCAGAATTCTCACTGGAAAATATTCCGTTAAAACCTCGACACCATCTTCCGGTTTCACTGGATGGGATTGAGGAGGGTGATTTTGCTATGATCTTAGGATACCCTGCCAGGACCGATCGATACCTGACTTCCTATGGGGTAAAACTTATACTGGATGAAACAAACCCAACTCGTATAAGTATTCGTGGGAAAAAGCTGACAATAATGAAGGAAGACATGGATGCAGACAGTGAAACCCGGTTGAAATATGCAGCGAAATATGCTAAAATAAGTAATTATCATAAATATTTTATCGGACAATCTCTTGGACTGGAGAACCTGAAAGTCTATGATAAGAAGTTATATCTTGAAAAAGAGTTTAAGTCATGGATTGATTCAGATCCTGTCAGAAAGAAAACCTACAATGATCCTATTTTAGAAATCAAAGACGCTTATCCTGATATCCGAAAATTTAATGTACCCTATTTTTATATTGCGGAAGCAGCATATGGTATTGAAATCGTTCCATTTTCTAACAAATTGATGAGACTTGAAAGTCTTCTTGGTGTTTCTGATAAGAACGATATGGCAATTGACGAGGAAGCCGAAAAAGTTTTGGAGCAAGCTGAGAAATTCTTCAAGGATTATAATATGCCTACTGATGAGAAAGTCTTTACCGCAATGATGGAAATGTTTTATAAAAATGTCCCAGTCGAATTTCACCCTGATATATTTATCGAAGCACAATTAAATAAATCTGATTCTGATCAGAATGTATATGAATATGTAAAACCTGAATACGATGGTGATTTTCATCTTTTAGCACATTATATCTATTCCAATTCTATTCTTACTGATAAGAGTCGATTGACTGTATTTTTGAAGAACCCGGATATTAATGTTTTACGGAATGATCCTGGTTATCAATTTACCAAGTCAATAAAAAAAACAGCCAGGATAATAATCAATGGTCGAAACCGCGCAAATAGAAAACTTGATAAAGGAAGACGACTATTTATTATGGGTTTAAGAGAAATGAACAACAATAAAATATATTATCCGGATGCAAACCGTACAATGAGATTCACTTATGGAAATGTACTAAGTTATGAACCAAGGGATGCTGTTATATATGAGCATATTACTACTTTAAACGGAGTTATGGAAAAAGAGGACCCGGGCAATTTTGAATTCCTTGTACCTGCTAAACTGAAGGAACTACACAGCAAAAAAGACTATGGTCAATATGCGGATAAGGATGGAGAAATGGTTGTTGCTTTTTTAACAAATCATGATATAACCGGGGGAAATTCAGGTAGCCCGGTAATAAATGCTCGTGGAGAACTGATTGGTATTGCTTTTGATGGAAATTGGGAAGCAATGAGTGGTAATATGGCATTTGAACATGAACTTCAGAGATGCATTAACGTCGATATTCGATATGCATTGTTCATAATTGACAAATTTGCAGGTGCATCTCACCTGATTGATGAAATGACATTGGTGAAGTCGAATGATGATAATTATAAATACAGGGAAAAAAAGAAAAATAAGAGAAAGAAATCAAAGACATCTGTAAGTCAATAAATAAAAATAAGAGAAGTGCCAGTACTACATACATTAAAAAAATATGGACAGATATTCGCTTAATATTCTGTCAAAAATCAGCACCGCACAATCCTCTATAGTAAAGATATATATCCAAGGCATCTATTAACCCATATATGAAAAAGACATTATTGCCTTATGTACTTCTGTCAATTATTGTTACCCTGGGGACATTGTATTACCAGCGGATAACAGGTCCAACCTATGAAAAAGAAGTAGATATTGAAATGAATGGTATAACCTATGACTTTGATTTACCGAGGAGTCATGCTATTTCTGAACCTTGTTTGATAAAACTAAATATCCCGGATAGGGGAATAGAAGCTGATATTATATTTCGTCGCTATCCAACGAATGAAAATTTTATAAGTAGAACATTTGAAAGGAAAGAAGACACACTGGTAGTTGAATTACCGAATCAACCAGAGGCTGGAAAGCTGGAGTATAATATTATTGCCAGAACAGGAAATACTAATATTCCATTCATGCAGGATAATAACATAGTAATTCGATTCAAGGGACATGTACCATCTTTGATCCTTTTTATCCATGTTTTCCTGATGTTTTTTGCATATTTCTTTGCTATACTGGCTGGAATGCTGGCGATTTGTAATCAACGAAAATTCAAAAAATATTCCTGGATTACTTTGATTCTGATTATTCTGGGAGGATTAATATTTGGACCAATTGTGCAGAAATATGCATTTGGTGTATATTGGTCTGGTATCCCATATGGTACTGATCTCACAGACAATAAGCTATTAATCACATTTATTGCCTGGTTAATTGCCGTATTAGTCAATAGAAAGCAGGATCGACGCTGGTGGATAGTGGCTGCGCTGGCTATAAACCTGGTAGTTTATACAATTCCTCATAGTGCCATGGGATCTGAATTTGACTATGAAACAGGTGAAGTGGGAACGACTGATAAATTCAGGGATTAAATCAGCATTATACAGGAATTGATTTCATCAGGGAGTCTCAGAATTATTTGTTGGCTTTTTAAAAAACTCCAATGCTGGACAGCCAATATCAGCCTGTTTACAATGATTACATGCCATTTGTCCCCTGACGTAAGCATTCCCATATGAGGTTAACAGAAACAATATGATCAACAGAGCAAGTATTAACCACTGAAAGTCAATTATCAAAAATATAATTCCGGTAAATAGTGGTATAATGCTGATCAGCATTTCAGGGATTATTTCTTTCCATGTGATTTTTTTACATTTAAATATCTGCGGATTCTGCTTTTTAAATATAAGACTACAAATTTTTCCCCTACCAAAAGCACAAACCTTGTCATAGTAGTAACAGGAGGTACATGAATTCTTCAATAATCTTATTTCAATGAATGCGATATATAAAATATATACGATAACTGATACATTCCAGGCTTTGAACAATATAATGAATCCGGTGAGATAGGTAAAAAATGTTATCAGATTCGAGAATATAATGGTGGAAATTGGATATTTTTCGTATGTGAGATTGATGCTCATATGTACTTATGTTTTCGCCTTTCACTCATTTTGAAATGTATCATAATTTAGTAATAATTAATCCGGGAATCCATAAAAGAACAAACGTAAATTCTGATTAAGTAAAAAAACATTACTATATATGTAGTTGTATTATTATGAAATTAGTTGTATGATTGTGAGGTTCAGACTAATTATGGATTGGTAATTTTGATTGTCAGGGGTACATTTCTTCACCATTATTATATAGGTTTGCATCATTCATTTCAGCAATGATTCTATGAAAAGCAGGACTGCGATTTTTTTATTAGTAATATCATCCCTTATTGTTCTTTTCATTTCTGGGATTAAATCAGAAGCTGATAATGCTGAAAATAAGCCTATTGAGATCGAAAATGAACCCGCACCTATTCCTTTACCAACTTATGTTAAAAATTATCTTTCCTTTATAGAAACCGAAGTAGAATCTTCAAAAACAGTCGGAGCTGCTTTATCTATTGTTCAGGATGGTGATATCCTTGTTCAGAAAGGTTATGGATACATAAATGCAAACAACAGTCAACCAGTAAATGAGCACACAGTATTTCGTCTTGCTTCAGTATCGAAAGGATTTGCCGGAGTATTAGCTGGAATACTTGATGAGGATAGCATAATAGGTCTTGATGATCACGTTGTGGATTATTTGCCAACCTTTAGATTGAAAAATCAGTTGAACACGGATAGCTTAACAATCAGACATACTTTATCACATACAACAGGATTGGTCCCACATTCTTATGACAATTTAATTGAGGAACGTGTTCCTGAGGGTGATATTCTGGAAAAGATGGATGATGTGGATATTTCAGCTATACCTGGAAAAATTTATAGTTATCAGAATGTGATGTTCAGTTTGATTGACACTCTACTCAGGATTCAGACTGAAAAGGATTACTCATATCACCTGGCACAAAAGATATTTGAACCTCTCGGGATGGAAAATGCTTCAACAGGATTTCTGGCCATGGAGGAGGGAACAAATATTGCCCACCCACATGTAAGGGTATCAGGAGGATATGTACCAGTTCGATTGAATAAAGGATATTACAATGTAATTCCTGCAGCAGGTGTCAACGCAAGCATCAGCGATTTATCTATATGGCTCCAGGCTCTGTTAGGTTATCATCAGGATAAGATCAGTTCGAGTATTACATCATTGATATCAACACCCTACATCCAGACTCCATTAAAGCGACAATATACAAGGCGATGGGGAAAACTTGATGAAAAATACTATAGTCTTGGATGGCGGATATATGATTATCGGGGTATAAGGATTGTTTATCATGGAGGTTATGTTCGGGGTTATCGTGCGGAAATCGCTTTTTGTCCGGAAGAAGATATCGGGATTGCATTTCTACAAAACTCGCCTAATCGATTGGCATCGCAAAGTATTCCTGTTTTCTTTAATTATTATATCGATATGATGGAAGGCGTGTATGATAAGCATATTCATGCACAGATCACACCGATGGAATCAATTTTCCTACATCATGCTGGTGAGAGAATTGTACCGGCGTTTCCATAGTAATATATTAATAAGGTTTCTCGCAGATGGACGAAGATATTTTGAATGAATAGGTTGATTTTTTCTGCGTAAATCAGCGTTTATTTATCTGCGATAATCTGCGTGAAATATATGTTTACCGATTCAACAGTATTTTTTCTGATTTAATTATCTTCCCTTTTAAAGTCAGATTGATAATGTACATCCCGGTTGGGAGGTTCAATTTATACTGATTTAAGCCGGCCTCAAACCTATTCAGTGTTTGTCCTGAAAGATCTCTAATCACAATTTCATCAAATTGAGGATTACCGTCAGGAGCATCTATCGTCAAATATCCATTGGTGGGATTGGGATAAATCTGTATTTGACCTGTTAAATCATCTTCCAGTCCGACAACAGTTGAAGGTCTGAAACCTGCTACTACATACATCCCATTATAAGGAACAAATACTTCCTTAAGAGAACTCGTGCCATCTTTATGGACATATATTTCTTTTTCTTCATATCCGTTTTGATCCAACAGCCATGCAGATTGTATATTTGGATTATTCAGAATAACTGAGACCTTTGAGAATTCTGCCTGCCAGGGCATCTTCCCAACACTCTCGATTAGATAGCCATCGACTTCCACATCATTAAGATTAAACGAGCTTTCTTTTTCGGTCCAGTTAAATGGACGATATATAGTTCCGATTTGGATCAGGATTTTTTCTGATTCGCTGATTGGGAGATCATCGAGGGGGATGATATTTACGGTAATGTATTCGTTATTGGTTTTAACAGTTACATCAGTTAGCTCGAAACGTTTTACATCACCAGGGAATCCACAAATTCCCTGTGCTTTAGGAGCATCGAGTACACACATACCATTTTTGTAATCCCATACCAACTCATCGGTAATACTGGTAATTTTTTTATTCCTGAGATCCAGCATTTCATCCAGTGTTTCTGATACAACAGTTTTGGCAGGATCTCCTTCATAAGTAACAGTTACAGGACCGGCAAGATAGGCAATCGGTGGGATTTCGGTCTCAGCAGTTCCTCCAGTATTATCCCAGCTGTCACGGTTTGGATCAAAACTGTTTTCCTCCGATATAATTGGAGTTTTTCTTGAAAGAATTGATTCCAGTGTCCGCTCTTCATGAACAACTGTTTCTCCCTGTTGAATATAGCCCTTTCTATACATCAATGCATTTGCGGGGAACATTCCTATTTGACCCGGGGTTGAAACCGTCCATCTGAACATGGGAATTTGTCTTTGTACCAGGGCAAAATCCCAGTAAGGATTGGAGTCAAATCCATATGAGGATGGACTGAACCAGTAATATCCATCAAAACCGGTCATTGACATGTAGGCAGCTATTAGGAAAGGTCCCTCAGCCTGGTACTTATGAGGAAGGTTCCATGCACTTTCAGTAACCATAAATGGTTTACCGGTGACTTGTTTAACATTAATTGGTAATTTATGTGGTGCAAAGAGTGCAGATTGACCTACATATTGATGTCCCGGTTCAATTCGCCAACCATAGTTTTCACCAATATGTTGCGGAGAATAGTACCTGTTAACTGCCATTACATCACATACTGCATTGGTCCATCGTTCAGCATCAAACAGTTTGGTAGGACTTGCGGTCTTCCAGTTGTTCCCATTGATAAGTTGCACACATCCTAAAGCCCGATAATGATCATAAATCTCCTGGTAAAATCCCCTTTGCACATCGGCAAAATAAGCAACCTGATCATTTACCCGGGTATCCATTCCACCTGTCAGATCCTGGGTTGCGTGCCAGATGATATGAATACCCACCCTTCCCTGTGCAGGATTATCAGTATCCATTGTCTCATCACTCCAGGCAGAATATGCATCATTTATGGTCCCGTATTTTGCAATCAACCAGGTATAAAACTGTTCCTCCATCAGCTTCAACAATGATGGTTGAACGTCCTGAATAGACCACCAGAAAAGACCATCTTCATTTTTAATCTGGATCAGGGCTACTGCAGATTCATCTTTTAACGGGATTCCGGTATAAGGATTTGTTTCAGTATATAAATATGTGACCCATTTCTTATAGGCTTCCTTGAATTTGGATTCGAAATACATTAATCCCCAGGGATTAATATCCCCAACATAATCTCCAAGTCCCCATAATCCTTGCATTGTACCAATATGTCCTGCCCAGAAAGGACTTATGGATGTATAAATACCTTCTGCTTTCATGGCTGCTACGACTCGCCAGATATCATCAACTTCTGCAGCATTTACGGAATCAAGATTTGTAGTGTTCGATGCTATATTACCATGATAACGGATCATATTTACACCTTTTTTTGCCAGGAATTTTGCAAATTCAACCAATTGGGTATCGTTCATTGGCCTGAATGCATCCCGGCTGGCAGCATCACCACCTCCAATGGCCCAGAATCTTACTTCTTCACCATTTCCATTAACGAATCCATCACCATCTTCTGATAATTGTATGAATCCATTTTGACCGGCAACATTTTCATTCAGGTAACTTAAATCCAGAACAGCATCTTCAGTGAAATTATCTTTGGGATAACTGACGGTCCAGAGATTCTGTGCGATAACCGGATTGATTCCTATAACAATCAGAATAACTAATACGTTTTTCATCTTCTTTGATCTTTTCATTAAATAGTACTCTGGCCAGGGAAGGTAATTTGGGTTTTAAAAAATATCTAACCTCTCAAATTAAAAAATATATACAAAAATAGTTGATTTCGAAATAATATCTCAAACTGCATTCAATAACATTTATTTAAAAAGGGGTTGTATATGTTTCTGGCAAGAAATAATATAATAAACCAAAATCATTAACATTTGCCATCAGGAATACGTAAAAGAACATGTGTTTTAATCATTTTTTCGATGTATTCAGACCAACTAATTTGGCCCTATGAAATATCCCAATGACCACTATTCATTAATAATCATCGGTGCCGGAATTACCGGACTTAGTGCCGCAATTGCCTATGCTAAAAACCATGATATAAGCAAAAATCCGGTTCTGGTTCTTGAACAACATAAGATTGTTGGTGGGATGGTAACCTCTTTTAAAAGACAGGGTTATCTTTTCGATACATCTCAATTGATTCCAGATCCTTTAGAGCTTTTTGAATATCTGAATATAGAACTGGACCTCAAACAATTTCGCAATTATTTCGCCAGGATCTTCTTAGTGAATGATGGGGATAAAGTTGAAGTCTGCATACCATGTGGTTATGATAAATTCCGGGAAATGCTGATAGATCGCTATCCTGAAGATATCAAAGCCATCAACCGGTTTTTTATATACTCAAAAGCCATGTTTGAGGAACTCGGTTACCTGACCCTCGAACCAGGGATTTTTGACCTGATCAAAACATTAATCAGATGTCCCAAAACAGTAATAAACAGCAGGAGGACTTTCAAGAGATATTTCCAGCGGTTTGGTTTTAAAAATCCGGAACTTGAGGCAATTTTCGATGTATTTGCTGCATTTAGTGGAATGCCGGCTGAGCGTGCTATAGCAATGTTAACTGTGGCGGCAATGAATACTTCTGTCAATTCAACTTTCCGGCCAGTTAAAGGATTTATACAACTTCCTATTGCTATGAGAAAGCAAGCGGAAGCATCTGGTTGTGAGATTGTTACCAGGATGAAGGTTGAAAAAATTCTGATCAGAGATAAAAAAGTCTATGGAGTTAAACTTGAGGATGGTCATGAAATATATGCTGATCAAGTTATAACTACGGTAGATACAAAAGTAGCTATGGAAAAACTGGTCGGATTAGATGTTCTTGAAGAGATCGATAGTAAATACGCAAATAAAGCAAAAATGGTGAGGATGTCCACATCATCCATGACTGTCAATCTTGGACTTGATGAAAAAATTGATTTGGATTCATTTGGGATGGATTGTGGATATAATGTAATCACTACAGGATTGGGAACCTTTGAAAAGTTATTTAAAGCGTTTGATCGTGGTGAATACATGCTGGATGAGCACAATTTTCATTGCGCGGTAATATGTCCTTCTCTTACTACCGGCGGGAAACCAGTAATTGCTATACGAATTGTACCAATGCCCATGAAGAATTGGAAGGTGTTGCGTGAAACAAATTATAATGATTATACCAGAGAAAAAGAAAAGGTTGCGAATTTTTATATCAGCCAGGTTGAAAAGTACCTGATCCCAGATTTAAGGCAACATATAGTTGTTAAAGATATCCTTACCCCTGCGACATTTGAAAGATTTATATTAACTCCTACGGGATCTAATTATGATATGGCCCCATATCCAGGCAATTTTGGACTGAAGCGACTAAAAATGCGAACTCCCGTACAAGGACTCTATCAACCCAAGTTTTCACACGGGATATGGCCTTCTATGCAGGCCGGACTTCAGGTTGTGGATATGATAACCGGTGGGAGGATCATGGATGGCTATTCAAGATATAGAAAGAAATATTAGGATCCCTCAGGTCTGAATAGAAAAAAGATATTATCTTCATATTTATCAAACCTGAACAAATAGTTAGATAACAGGTTCCAATGGTAATCAAACTATATTATAAATAAATCAAATTTCCTGATTATGTCTATTAGAAAAGCAAAAGCACAGTGGTCCGGTACCCTTAAGGAGGGTAAGGGCTTAATGAATTTCAGTAATTACAGTGGTCCATTCTCCTTTATTTCAAGGTTTGAAGAAGGTGATGGAACTAATCCTGAAGAACTTGTAGGGGCAGCTCATGCAGGCTGCTACTCTATGTTTTTATCAGCGCTTATCAGTGGAGAAGGTTTCGTACCGGATACCATCGAAACTACTGCCAGTGTTCATCTCGAACGCGATGATACAGGTCCGGTTATCTCAACCATCGAACTCGATTGCTCTGTAAAGTGTGAAGGGTTATCAGTAGAAAAATTTGAAGATCTCGCAGCTGCAGCTAAAGCAAAGTGTCCAATATCACGCCTGGTCTCATCAGCTGATATTAAACTCAATGCTAAACTTCTATAGTAAAAGATATCCAGATGTTGCAGGGTGGATGGAAATAACTATCCACCTTTTTTAATTCGCATAAGCATCCCATTCTGATTATGTTGCTCCCATTCCCTTTATTTTAGTCGAAAGTGGTTCAGGTTCAACATATTAATCACGTATTTACACGTAAGTGAAATGAAAAACCACCGGGATTTTACTAGATTCGTGATATTATTGGTCGGAGAAATCTAATATCTGGTAATCATGCAACTATTCAATAAAATCCAGCACTATTTCAGTCACGACCTCTGGCATACATCCATGGAAGATATGCCGAAGAGGAAAGCTGGCTTGGTACATTCATTAAGAATTCTTGCGTTATCAATCAGGGGTTATCTTGAAGACAAAGCTGGGCTCAGGGCTTCAGCATTAACCTTTTTTACCTTGTTGTCAATAGTACCTGTATTAGCAATGGTTTTTGGTATAGCAAAGGGATTTGGAATGAAACAGGTTCTCCAAAACCAGCTACAGGGTAGCCTGGAAGGACACGAGGAAGTATTTAACTATATTGTTACATTTGCGGATTCTATGCTTGAAAACACAAGAGGAGGTTGGATGGCTGGAATTGGCATTGTGATATTACTATGGTCTGTTTTTAAGATATTATGGAATATTGAGGTATCGTTCAATCACATCTGGCAAATCAAAAAGCAGAGAACAATTGTACGTAAACTAAGTGATTATCTGTCGATCATTATAATAGCTCCACTGTTTATTATGCTCTCCGGAAGTACGAACATTTTTATCACAACGCAACTAAGTAGGCTTACACATGAAATGAACCTGTTAGAGAGCCTTGGGCCGGTTATCCTGTTCTTACTGAAATTTTCGCCCTATGTAATGATATGGCTGTTATTGACTTTACTATACATGGTTATGCCCAATACTAATGTCAAATTCAAATCAGCACTCATTGCAGGAGTTGTTGCAGGGACCGTATTTCAACTGGTGCAGGAAGCGTATATTTATTTTCAGGTAGGCGTATCGTCATATAATGCCATTTATGGTAGTTTTGCTGCCTTTCCACTATTTATTGTTTTTCTGCAGATTGGCTGGATGATCGTTTTATTTGGTGCAGAGATCTCATTTGCCCATCAGAATGTATACCAGTACGAATTCGAAGAAGATATTAAAACAATTAGTTTCTACGATAGGAAACTGGCATGCCTTACGGTAATGCATAGCATAGTAAAAGCATTTGAGAAAGGAGATAATCCTTTATCTGCCAAGGATATTGCTGTTCAGTATAAGTCTCCCATTAAATTAATCCAGCAGATCATTGATGATTTGGTTGGAAGTAAATTAATTGTGGAAACGCAAGAGGGTGACGACAAAGCCTTTGTTCCAGCAACGGATATTAATAAAATTGATATCAACTTTGTTGTGTCTGCCCTGAATGATCGTGGGGGTGGAGATATCCGTATTAAAAAAAGTGAACCGCTGGCCAGTTTTAACAGGAAGCTGGAGACATTGAGGAAGGAACGCAAATTATCAAAGGCCAATGTTATGGTGAAGGATATTGTCGAGGACTGAGTGTTAAAAGCTTTAAATTGAAAGAATTTACAAGGGATTCAGGGACTGGAGGGAATAATGATTGAGATTAGAAGAGGTTTAACATCATCTTCATGTAAATAAGTGTGATCTTGTTTAAGATTCTGGATTCTCATTGTATTATACTCTTACTTTTTACTAATATCAATCACTATTAATAACCGTTTCAAGTCCAGGTAATGTGATTTTTTGGCAACCAAATAGTATAGAAATGATAACTCGTAGAATTTTTTCCCCAGCTTGCCTCATAGCTGTCTGTTTTATAACTGCAACGCATGCCCAACTCATGCGGGGCCGCGAAATTCATGAAGACCGTACGGTTACTTTCAGAATTAAGGCACCAGATGCCAAAGAAGTTAAGGTGATCAATAAAAGTGATGAAGCAGCTCTGGGAGCTGCAGAGTATACATTGGTTAAGGGCGTCGATGGAATATGGTCTGTAACAACCAACCCCTGCCGACCGGGGTTTCACTATTATTTCATCAGTATTGATGGATACGAATTCTCCGATCCTGAAAGTCAGGCATATTTCGGGTGGGGGAGGTGGTCGAGTGGACTAGAGATCCCGGATGATAACCTGGATTTTTATTCTCAGAAGGATGTACCTCATGGTGAGGTACGGTATCACTGGTATCAGTCTGAAACAACCGGGAAATTAAGAAAATGTCTGATTTATACTCCTCCCGGATATGATAATGACGTCGAAAAGCGATATCCAGTATTGTTCCTTCAGCATGGTGCCGGGGAAAGCGAACTTGGATGGACCATGCAGGGAAAGGTGAATATTATCCTGGATAACCTGATCGCTGAGAAAAAAGCCGCACCAATGATAATAGTAATGGATAATGGTTATGCTGCAGCACCCGGATCCGAAAATTCACACAGGCCAAGGGGAGAAGATAACCGGTTTACAGATCTTGTTTTAAATGAACTTGTTCCCATGATTGATGAGAATTACAGGACAATAACAGATCGTGAAAACAGGGCCATTGCCGGTTTGTCTATGGGGTCAGGACAGGCTATGCGGATTGGAATGACTAATACAGATATGTTTGCATCGGTTGGTGCTTTCAGTGGTGGTATGAGACGTGTAGATATAAATACTTCCTTTAATGGAGTATTTAAAGATCCTGAAAAATTTAATAAGGAGATGAATCTTTTCTGGTTTGGTTGTGGAGAATTGGACAGGGGTTTTGAATCAGCCAGTGCAGCACACAAAGTATTTGAAAAAGCAGGTATCAATCATGTATGGTATCCTGGTCCAGGATCCCATGAATGGCAGGTCTGGCGGCATCATGTATACGAATTTGCACAATTACTATTTAAGTAGGCCTGGTTTGCATTTTTACAGTTTAGCAATTTGCATTTTGTCGTTTTTCGGATTATAGATATTTCCATATTTCTTTCTATATTGGGAATACTAAAAACTACTGATTGCAATGAATAAACTACTAGCCTTAGCCATTCTGGCATTTTTCCTTATACCAAATACCGTAATTGCTCAGGACGTAGAAGAAGAGGAAAAAGAAGGCAAAACGGGTTTTGTACCAGTTCCGATCCCAGCCGTTGCATATGATACTGATATAGGTTTTCTCTATGGGATTGTTCTGCAATTAACCCATTATGGGGATGGGACTCGCTATCCGCTGTATGATCATTACTGGTATGTGGAATGGTCAAGAACCACAAAGGGAAGCGGCAAGAATATGATAAGATATGATTCTGACAGGTTGATTCCTGGAATCAGAACCAATTTTGGATTAAGTTATATGACAGAACAGGCACTTGATTTTTATGGATTCAATGGATATAGGACTTACTACAATGGCAACTTTACAGACGATACACACTCCGATTACAAATCCCGCTTATTTTATAAGATGGATAGAAAGATGTTTCAGTTTCGAACAGATTTTTCCGGGGAGCTTGTTGGAAGTAAATTGAAGTGGTTTGCAGGACAGGAATTCCGAAATATGGAAATGGATACTGTGGATATCGATCGATTAAATAAAGGCAGAAGTCCACCACAGTGGTTGCCACCCGTAAATGGTGGACTATTTGGAGAGTATGCACATAACTGGGGTATTATTGATCCCAATCAAATCTATGGAGGAAGTAATACAATTCTTAAGATCGGACTGATTTATGATACCCGGGACAATGAACCAAATCCTATGCAAGGGATGTGGACCGAGGCTCAGTTTCTTTATTCGCCTGCTGCCCTGGGTAATACAGAATACTCATATACGAAGTTAGTACTTACTCACAGGCAATATTTTACAATTTTGCCGGAGGACCTGAACTTTGCATATCGACTCAGTTATCAGACAAAACTGGGAGGTGATATACCCTATTACATGCTACCATTTTATTTTAACAGCCCACCCAGTTATACACGTGATGGAATGGGAGGTGCCAAGACCTTACGGGGGATATTACGTAACCGTGTTGTCGGTAATGGATACCTGCTTGGAAATATCGAATTACGCTGGAAATTCTATCATTTTCAGCTTTTAAATCAAAATATTTATCTGGCATTAAGTGGTTTCCTGGATGGAGGTATGGTAACCAATGAATATGATATCAATACTTCAGGAGTACCACCAAATAATATTTTCTTCCCAGATGATCCTGAAAAAATGCACTTTGGTACTGGAGCCGGCTTTCACCTGGCCATAAATCAGAATACCATAGTTGCTGTGGATTATGGCCGTGTCCTTGATAAACGGGATGGTTTATCGGGTTTATATATTGGATTTGACTGGTTATTTTAGAAGAAGATAAGTTATGCTTGATATATTCAGCCCCGGGTTTTAAACCCGGGGCTACTCAATTATTTTTATAGACAGATTACCATTCTTAATGATAATTAAACAACATTATGAAAACCAATCGTCGGGATTTTTTATCAGCAGGACTTGTGGGAAGTTTTGCTGCTACCCTGCCATTTACTTCCGGATGTTCACAGGCTGTTAAATCTACCAACACTGATTATTCAAAGCTTGATGATATATTAAATCAACCTGTATTGAAGAAGGAGTATTTCACTACTCCGGTAATCATTGAATCGCTTGAATTGCTTCGGTTTAAGGATAGTTATTTGTGCCGGGTAAAATCCACAGATGGTGCAGAAGGAATTTCTGTAGGGCACCCTTTTTATCAGATTGTCCTGGAATTCATATTTGTAAGATTACTGCAGCCTTATTTTATTGGCAAGGATGCACGCAACCTGGATTCACTACTGGAAGAAGTAACAAACTTAAATCTGAATTACAGATTCCAGGGATCAGCACTCGGAGTACCCATGGCAGCGATTGAATTTGCCATACTCGACATGCTGGGAAGAATTGCAGATTTACCCATGGGCAAGTTGATTGGAGATATTCACAACCCAAAACTTGGAGTGTACCTGGCTAACGATAACAGGGGAAGATCCGCTGAAGAATCGATAGAACGGTTAGTACCATTTGTGAAGGAAAATAAGGTTAAAGCCATTAAAATTAAGATAGGAGCCGGGCATGGTAGTTATAACGTAGATAATCCTCCCGGAAGGACAGAGAAATGGATCCCCATGGTTCGGGAAACCCTGGGGGATGATATGGTGCTGTATGCTGATTCAAATGGATCATATACAGTGGATGAGGCTATAAGAGTTGGGAAGCAACTGGAAGAGTACCGATATGAGTTTTATGAGGAACCGGTAATGTATGACTGGTATGAGGAAACAAAACAGGTGGCTGATGCACTGAACATACCCGTGGCAGGTGGAGAACAGGAACCAGGTATACACGCTTTCAGGTGGCTGATTGGGAATAATGCCCTGCAGATTGTCCAGCCAGACACTTACTATTTTGGTGGAATGATCCGTTCTATGAAAGTAGCACGAATGGCTGAAATTTACGGAGTGGAATTTACACCTCATATGTCAGGTGGAGGGCTCGGTTACATTTATATGTTGCACATGACATCGGCTGTTCCGAATGCATGTAAATATCATGAATTTAAAAGTTCCCAGACAAATGTTCCATTTGAGTGCAGGTCCTCAAACCTTGCTGTTGAGGACGGACTGATAAAAGTACCTACGGGACCCGGATCAGGTGTTGAAGTTGATCCTGAGTTTGTTGACAAGCATAGTGTAATAGTAGCAAATTAAGCCAATCCTTCATGATCGTAATTTAAAATTAATGAGACATTCATATCTTTTAATCTTACTCCTGCTTGGTGTTAGTTATTCTATTTCTAATTCGGCTTTTTGTGTAATAAATCAACAGGATTCTAATATAGTCAGGATATATCCTGACGAATTATCTATGGTAATTAATTTGCTTGGGGATCGAGTTACAAAAACCAGGTATATGGAGAAGAACTGCAAATCTTGTGAATACCCGGGATGGGAAGGATTTGATACAAAGCGATGCACCTATTCAGTTATAGATGATGATGGGACTAATAAAACTGCTGATGTAGTTTTACTGAACCCGAATAATGAAAAATTAGCAAAATGGCTTATTACAACCTGTAAAACTGTGATAGGTGAACTGAATAAGGAAGATATTGAGAAATTGATTGTTCACATAATTGGACAGTCGGGTGGGCAATTTCCCGTTGCCGGTATTGTTTATGAGGACATTCTTCCAGCTGACGGGACTTTTGAGATTTTTTGTTTCCGGAATGGAGTTACGGTTGAGATTGAAGGTATTGTGCATCGCGGTACTGAACAACCAACAAAGGAACAGATAGAAATAAGCCTCTATGGAAATGTGATTAAGGTATTCAGGTATGCCCGTATTCAAAGCACTACACCACAACAGTATATCAATAATGGGGGCAAGGTAGATGTTGGAAATAATGATGAGCGGAAATCGGCATGGATGGATGTAATTAAGCAATTATACCAGGAGGCATGGAATGGCGATTTTAATGAATTAATGATTGCCTGGGCTAAAGAAAATTTATAAAGATTAAATATTGTATCTCCGTTATTACGAAAACAAGAATATTAATGTTTGATGAGATTAAAAAATGGTTGATTTCCCGGAACATCACTTTTAAGGAAGTTCATCATGAGCCTACACAGACTTCAGAGGAAGCTGCTCATGCACGCGGTGTAGATCTTTCATTGGGTGGGAAGGCTCTGGTTTTAAAGATTGATGATAATTTCAGGATTTTTGTGCTGAGTGCGAGCAAAAAATTGGAATCCAGAGCCTTGAAAAAGTATTTTAAGGCAAAAAAGATGAGATTTGCTGACAAGGATGAACTTAAAGATCTGACTGGATTGATACCAGGTTCTGTTCCGCCATTCGGGAGGCCATTGATTGAAATGGATTTGTTTGTAGATCAATCCATAGTAGATAACGAAACCATAGCTTTCAATGCCGGTTCATTGACTGATTCGATTATTATGTCAGTAAAAGATTACCTGGAGATAGCCAGACCGACCATCATTGGCTTTTCAAAATAAAGTGTCGGCCAGAGGTAGTTATTTTTTCCCTGATACTTCATTAATAACTTTAGCATATTCGGCAACACCGGTCTTTCCACTGCATTTTAATATATCATTGAAAAGCCACATAAAACCACCTGAAATACCTGCTGATTTTTTCCATTCGGCGAGTTTATCTCTCACTTCTTCAGGACTGTATCCTTTCGAGCAGTCTTCTCCATGCTTAGACCATAATCCCGGAATTACAGTTAATCCTTCAAAGTGTTCGTTCCAGACACCAGGATCATTTCTCCTCCCTCCTGCATAGCATTGCAGGTAGATCCTGTCGATAGCGCCAGGGCTGTAGTTGATAACCTGAGTATATACATCTTTCCAGAAGTCAGCATTTTTATATGGGCATAGAGTTACTTTATAGCCCAGGTCAACCAACATCTTGCTGAATGCCACAGTTGAATTCACATCATAATTTGTCTCATCATCATAATTGATCACATCGATACCGGTAACCTCTTTAAACACTTTAAAATTCTTATACAGAATGCTATTAGGGCCAGTACCTTCCTTTTCAACCAATGCCTGTATATTATCAAAGTCAGGAACTCCCCAGGCGCCAATTGAGAATTCAATTCGATTAATTGAGGTTGGCTCTTCCCACAGTTTTTTTACTTCCTGAGGCCAATAATCCACACCCACATATTGACCATCGTCGATAATAACCGGGCCATTATATACCAATGCTCCATTTTCACGGATATGCATGCTCCACATTATCAGTGTGTTGAAACCGGATTCTTTGATAATAATTGAATTTTCCTTGATCGGTTCATACATTGTCCCACCACAGAATACGGCTGAATGCTGGGCATAGAGAGAAGAGTATACCAGGAATAATATTCCTAATAGTAATATTTTGCAGATGCTCTTTAACATTTAGAGGGTATTTCAGGTTTTATTGATATACAAGCCGATAACTTACAAATGCGATACTACCACTGTCCGGTGACCATGAGGGCACATTAATAGTTCCCTGTCCACCAAACAGTTTGGCGAGTACCCGAATTTCACCATCATCAACAGACATAAGCCTGAGCATAACGTCTTTGTTGGCAGGGTGTCCTTCTACTTCTTTCTGATAAGAAATAAATACAATCCATTTTCCATCCGGTGACGGGTGCGGGAACCAGTCCTGATATTCATCAAAGGTTACCTGTTCCTGTTCACTTCCATCTGTTTTCATACGCCAGATCTGCATCGTGCCCGTTCGCACAGAGTTGAAATAAATATATTCGCCATCCGGGGAGTAATCGGGACCATCATCAAGGCCATCAGTCGTTGTCAGACGCATTTCTTTACCGCCATTGACAGATATGGTGTATATGTCATAATTGCCATTTCTTTCTGCACAATAGGCTAATGTTTTGTCATCCGGTGACCATCCATGCCAGTAGGAAGGCCCATTTTTGGTTACCAATGTGGGAGTCCCCCCCTGGATGGGAAGCGTATAGATAAGTGATCGTCCTTCACCCTGAGATTGGTCGCTAATCACAAGCTGAGTACCATCTGTAGAGATGCCATGGTCATTATTGCACCGAGTCGCAAAATCTGTATCAATCTGTTTGGGAGTTCCTCCTTCTGCAGGTATGCTGTATAGGAGGCCTTTGCTGTTAAATATCAACGTTTTTCCATCTCGTGACCAGTTTGGCGCCTCAAAGTGTTCAATAGCATGGTAAACGACACGACGATCTCCAGAAGCGATAGGTACAGTTTCTAACGTGCTTTCCAGAACGGGTTCACCGGTGGGTGTTTGTTTGCCAGATTCAAGTATTACATTTGAAAATACAGCTGTTTCGATTGTTGTACTGTCATGGGAGCAAACGCCAAGACCAATATAAAATGGATCTGTAAATTCTATACGAGTCGAGCCGCCAGCTGATTTCAAACCCTGACCCTCCATGCCAATTGACATAAAAACAAATTCTCCCTCTTTCTCAATACGTAATCTTGCTGGTCCTGAAATATTGGCTTGAATTTCGTGTGTTGTAGCATTAAGAGATTCACGGTATTGTAGCGAAGTTAGTCCATCTCCATGAAGCGCGGCATCTGCATAAGCTGAGCCGGGTTCGAAGCCCTGTCGGATAATCAGGCAGGCTTTTCGATGGGCATTTTTCCCTTCTCCAATAAACTTGATATCTGCCGTTAATGCTACATTTCCTGAAACCTGTTTCCACACATATTGAAGTGCATCCTCATTAAACCACATATTTTCCCCACTTCCGGCAATTTCATAACTGTCTTTCGCAGGATCATACTTTACAGAACCAGGAATATTGATTTTCCCAATATCATTATGTCCTTCAAAAAAGCCTAAATTCTCTTCTAAAGAACAACCGGAAAAAAAAAGAAAGGCAACACATAGTCCTGAATAAATAGTGGAATTTTTACACATTTGTTTCATACTTGAATATTTTAGATATACTTGAATTTAATCCTATGTAAATATTGCATATTTATTTCAAATATGGTGAAATAGAATAAGGGTAAATAATACTTAATATTATTTACATGGATAGTAAAACACTATCAATACCAGGACCATCTTGCACTCCTCAACCCTAGATAACAGGTAGAAAATGATGATGAATCATAAACAGGAAACTTTAGATTAATACTTTAATTAATAGTATCTTAAGAGTATAGAATTTTAATTATGGAACAAAAAATCTCAAAACTATATAAGGAATACACTGATGGTAAGATCGACCGCCGGAAATTCCTCAGGAAATTGACGTTACTGGCTGGAAGTTCTGCTGCGATCATTGCGATCATGCCTGCCATTGATGTGAATGATGCAACAGCACAGATTGTCCCTGAAGATGATCCGCGCCTTCATACAGAAATGATCAAGTATCCTGGTGGTGAAGGGGATGTTCTGGCATATCTGGCTAAACCTAAAGAAGGAGGGAAACTACCTGGAGTTATAATTATTCATGAAAATAAAGGCCTCCAGCCTCATATAAAAGATGTCACCCGAAGGATGGCACTTGAAGGATTTGTTTCCATCGCCCCGGATGCACTTTCTCCTTTTGGAGGGACTCCTGACGATCTTGATACGGCACGTTCAAAAATGCGGGAACTCGATGGAGAAACCACTAAGAAAAATTTTGTCGCAGCCGTAAAATATTTAAAAACAAATCCAAATACTACAGGTAAGGTAGGATGTACAGGTTTCTGCTGGGGAGGAGCCATGACCAACCAGGTTGCTGTAAATGCACCTGATCTTTCTGCTGCAGTTCCCTATTATGGAAGACAACCAAAAGTTGAGGATGTACCAAAGATCAAAGCATCGGTGATGGCTCATTATGGCGGGACTGATGAACGCATCAATGCTGGTATCCCTGAGTTCGAAGAAGCTTTAAAAAAGGCGAAAATCGATTACAAGATATATATTTATGAAGGGGCACCTCATGCATTTAACAATGATTCGAATCCTGGCCGGTATCATAAAGAAGCAGCGGAATTAGCCTGGAAACGAACTATCTCCTTCTTTAAGGAGAAACTTAATGCCTGATTATCGGGAATTATTTTGTTGCCTCCATACTTTTGCTACTTCATTTACAAAGGGACGGCAATGGTTGAAAAACTGTTTGTATCCGGCACATAAATAATTCAATCCCCGATCACCATCTGGTGTCTTAGTGAATCGATTCTTTGGGCATCCACCGTTACACATCTCCCTGACCTCACATGTAATGCAATATTGAGGAAGTGAATCCAGTTTTGCCTGTCCAAATGCAAGTTGTTTTTTACTTGTTAGCAATTGTGATAATGTGAACTCTTTTATATTCCCCACAAGATTATCCTCATTTACAAAATGGTCACAGGTATAAAAGTCGCCGTTATGCTCAACAACAGGAACCCTGCCACAGGTTTCTTTGAATATGCAGAGTGTATGATCCTGTCCGAATGCAGTTCTGATAGCTTCCTCAAATATCTGTATCTTGATTTGTCCAATGTCATTTGATTGCCACTCCTCGAAAACTATACACAGAAAATCACCAAATGCTCCAGCGGGAACAGATGCAGGGCTTGAATGATGAGATGCAAAGTCAGGTTGTTGAACGAATGGAAGGAAGGTTATGTATTGCGCTCCCAGATCTTTAAGGTACCGGTACACCTTATTTGGATATTGAACATTCAAATCATTTAATACACATAATATTTCGGTTAAAACCTGGTGCTCCTTTAATATATGATATCCCCTGACCGTCTGTTTATGAGTTGACTTATTTGCTTTATTAACCCGGAATTGATCATGTAATTCCGCTGGACCGTCAATACTGATCCCCACACGAAAATCATTTTCAGCAAGAAATTTACACCATTCACCGTTGAGCAATGTACCATTTGTTTGTATCCCATTAATTATTTGTTGATTTGGCGATTTATGGATTTTTTGAATTGCCACGATATTCTTAAAATAATCAAGACCTAAGAGGGTAGGTTCACCGCCGTGCCATGAAAAACTGATCATCTGTTCAGTGGAAGCTTCAATATGTTGTTTAATGTATTCCTCGAGTACAGTGCCATCCATACAAAACCTTTTTGCCTTGGGATACAGATTTTCCTTATCCAGGTAATAGCAATAATGGCAATCCAGGTTGCATATTGGACCAATGGGTTTGACAAAGACTTGAAAATCACTTGGAGTTATAGCCATCCCTGAGTTTTTATTGAATAAATATAATAATTATGTAAACCAGTAGAAATCTTACCTTGTCAGGTTGGAATATTTTAATAATTGCAAAAATGACTTGGGAGAATTATACTATATTTAAGTGTAAGCATAAAATGTAAATATCTAATTGAGAAATTGGTTATTTATCAGTAATTAATTCTACAATATGGAAAAGAAATTCAGGAATAAACATGTTTTGGTTACCGGTGGAGCCAGGGGACTGGGATTTGAAATAGCAACCGAGTTTGTTAAAGCTGGAGCCCTGGTAACTATTTTTGATACACATGAACAAAACCTGGAAAATGCCAGGCAAAAGTTATCTGAAGGGAATGGGAAGGTCTTTGTTCATCTGGTTGATGTGTCAAATCAGGATGAGGTTAAGAAGGGGATTACGAGGGCAGAATCTGTCGCCCCCGTTGATATATTGATCAATAATGCAGGGATAGCCTATGAAACCTCATTCCTGGAAATATCCGCTGAGGAATGGCGTTCCATCCTGGATATCAATCTTACGGGCATGTTTTTCGTTGCCCAGGAAGTATGTAAGTTGATGGCGAGACGGGAAAAAGGCATTGTAGTAAATATGGGAAGTAAAAATGGATTGGATGGGGAATATGGATATGCTCATTATAATTCATCGAAAGGGGGTGTGGCCATGCTAACCAAGACCATGGCACTGGAACTGGCGCAGTATAATATCCGTGTTAATATGGTTTGTCCGGGATATATCCAGACCCCGATGTCTGAGGAAATTGATTCGCCTGAATTTGTAGCAAATTTTGCAAACAGGTATATCCCGATGGGAAGACCCGGGAAACCACATGAAGTTGCACCCATGTTCCTGTTCCTGGCCAGTGATGAAAGCAGTTTTATTACCGGTCAGACCTTTGTGATTGATGGAGGACAGCTGGCCGGTCAGAATCCGGATCCGGCATTTATGTAGCCTTTTATTGGGTTACAGGCTGATGATTGCATCCTCACCCCGTTTGAAGTGTTTAATTAATGTTTCTTCTGCGAGATTAAGGTTACGGTCTTTGAGTGCTGTCACTATCCCACGATGTTCTACATCGGTCTGGTCGTAATCGTTAAGTGATCTGCTGGTATTGCCCAGCTTTTGATGGAAAATTGGGATATGACAGAAATGATACGCCTTTAACAGTTTTTTGTTTCCGGAGAGTTCGATAAGTTTCTCGTGGAATCGAAGATCTACTTCATTTGCACCAGACAAGTATCCTTTTTTCACCATATCTGAAAAATCTTCACAGATCTGGTCCAATTCATTGAAATCTTTTTGAGAGATCTTATGGATAGCCAGACGGACTGCTGCAGTTTCGAGTATCTCCCTCGTTTCCCGGATTTGTCTGACATCCTCAATAGTCATTTCAACTACAAAGTACCCTCCCTTATCACCAGCTGTTACCAGCCCTTCACCCAGCAATCGTGTTAAGGCTTCTCTAATTGCTATCCTGCTGACTGACAGTTTCCTGGCCCAATGATCTTCTTTCAGGCGGGTCCTGGGATGAAGCTGAGCCGTCAGAATTACTCTCCTGATTTCAATGTAAGCCCTGTTTGCCTGGGATTCCTTTTTCATATTTTTTTGTATACAAAAAAATATTATATTTGTTTACAAAAATAATAATAAATCGGATACATCCACTTCCGTTTGCGAAGTAAATTTTAGTAAATTCATTTTTTATACTAGAAGAGTGATAAAGGAGCAGTTTTCTATATGACCATGGAGCTGATAAACGCAATACCACATGCAGATTTTTTTTAGGGTATTATAATAGATTGTGCTAACATGAAAGAATCTTATCCAACGGCCGAAATAGCCAGAAAATATATTGCCGGAGGAGTTGTATCCTTAAACAGGAAAGTTCAGCCTGATATTATTTTCAGGTATGGAAAAGGTTCAAAGATATGGGACATTGATGGGAAGGAATATATTGACTATCACGCTGCCTTTGCACCCCATTTACTTGGCCATAATAATGAGAATATAAACAAAGCAGTTCAGGAAGCAATGTTAGAATCCTGGTCCTTGATGGGAACCGGAACAACTTATTGGGAAGCTAGGCTTGCCGAGCTTTTGTGTGAGGTCATTCCTTCATTGGAACTGGTACAGGTTACGAATACCGGGAGTGAAGCTACAGCCCATGCTATCCGCCTGGCCAGGGCATGGACAGGGAAAGATCATATCATTCTTACAATGGGGGGGTACAATGGCTGGCACAATGAAGTTGCACGAGCAGTTATGCCAACGCTGGAACAGGCAGGAGAACGCAGATCAGGAGACGAGTACCCATTTATTCCATTATCAGCAGGAATCCCTGAATCTACCAGAAAAATGATCCACATTGTAAATTTCAATGACTTGGACTCAGTGGAGGCAATGATAAAGAAATATCCTGTGGCCTGCATAATGACCGAACCTGTACTTCAGAATGTAGGTGTAATTCACCCTGATGAGGGATACCTGGAAGATTTAATTCAACTTTGCAAAAGTAATGATATTTTATGCATCTTCGATGAGGTAAAGACCGGGTTTAGGACCTCATTGTCCGGGTATCAGGGAATGCATAATCTCAAACCAGACTTGTCTGTTTTTGGGAAAGCCATTGCGAATGGATATCCACTTGGAGTAATTGGTGGCCGAAAGGATATTATGGAACTGTTTGATTCAAAAGAACCTGCACGGAAAGTTTTGATAGCCGGGACCTATAACGCTCATCCCTTTAATACGGCTGCTGCCATTGCTACTATTGAAATTCTAAGGAATAATGAGGTATATAATACATTAGATAACCTGACTCGATTATTGTTAAATGGTTTGAGCAGGATTTTTTCAGAAAATGGCGTGGAAGCAATCACCGAAAATAATGCCTCGGCTTTCTGTACCTATTTCATGTCAGATAAGCCACGTGATATACATGACATTCTGATGAAACATGACTTTGCCTTTGATCTTAAGTACCGCAAATCTTTGATTGAGAAAGGAATTTATCATATTCCCATACCCTGTAAACAGGGATCGATCAGTTATTCCCATACTGAGGAAGATATAGAGAAAACCCTTGAAATGACTGAACTCGTTATTAAGAAAAGCTTATGAAAATCACAGCTTTAGAAACATCGATATGTCACGCCCGGATGCGTAACTGGGTTTTTGTAAAGGTCACTACTGATCAGGATGGATTGTGGGGATGGGGAGAAGCAACCCTTGAATGGCATACCCGAAGTGTGGTTGGCGCCATCGAGGATATAGCAGAGCTATTGATTGGTGAGGATCCAACGAGGATCGAATATCTGTGGCAGATGATGTACAGGCAGCATTTCTGGCATGGAAACGGAATTGTTCGTGGTACGGCAATCAGCAGTATTGATATTGCACTCTGGGATATTCTGGGCAAAGTATATGGTACACCATGTCATAAACTGTTTGGCGGCCCGGTCAGGGATTATATTCGTACCTATGCACACCTGGGAGGGGGAAATATGGAGGATTTCTATGAGACTTCCACCTCCAATGCTGAACGGTTTGGAGAACTTGCGATCCAGGCTATAGAAGCAGGATATTCGGCATTTAAATCCATGGCGGTTCCTTCAACAATGCCACTTGAAGGCTTGAAATCGGTAAATGAAGCTGCGGCTTGTGTCCATGCAATGCGTGAAGCAGTTGGAGATGATATTGATATCATGGTTGATTGTCACGCAAGACCGTCTCCTGCAATGGGGATGAAGTTTGCTAAAGCCCTGGAACCATATGGGCTATACTTTCTTGAAGAACCCTGCTGGCCGGAAAACATTGATGATCTGGCAGCTATTCAGGATGCAGTGAAAACACCTATTGCAACAGGTGAAAGACTAGTTTCACAGATCGCTTTCAGGGACTTGCTGAATAAAAGGGGATGCCGGGTTATTCAGCCAGATGTTACACACTGTGGCGGATTGACAGAAGCAAGGAAAATTGCTTCACTGGCTGATGCATATCGGGTTTCTCTTGCGCCTCATAATCCACAGGGCCCTGTGAGTACGGCCGCTTCTCTGGAACTTGGATTTGCAGTACCGGCGTATATAATTTGTGAAACAGTTAGTGATGATGTTCCCTGGCGGAAGGATATAGTTAAAGAAGGCTATCATATTGAGAAAAAAGGCCAGATCGTAAGACCGAATAAGTTGCCGGGATTAGGTATAGAGATAAATGAAGAGGAAATAAAGAAACACCCATTCAAACAGGAATTACCTCAGAGAACTTTTCATAAGGATGGGAGTGTAGGTGACTGGTAGGTGGAAATCCATTATTATGTTTAATTAGAATTTAATCCGATGAAAAAAAATATTGGCAGGACCTCAGCTCTTATTATAATAATCATGACATGGTTGATGTCAATGTCATTCGGGCAAACCCCTTATTTTGACCAGACAAAGGATGGATTTCTTGTTTTTCATGAAATCAAGACTGATGAACAAGGTAAGATCATACCATGGTACCATACGGAACCCGGGATTTCCTATGATTTTGTAATTAAGGCTGTCTGGAATTTCTGGGATACCATGCGGATTGATATGAATGGTCTTCCATATTATATGAATCACCAGGTTTGGCGGCCAGAGGTAAATGATCGGCGGGGTATTGGGGGAGACCAGATATCCATGGCCCTGTCTTCATGGCGATTGTTATACCAATATTCGGGATGGGAAAAGGTTAAAGAAAACATGATGTTTCTTGCCGATTATAACCTGACCCACAGCCTCTCACTAGGTGATGCGGCCTGGCCGGATATACCATACCCATATAACAATCTCAGGTATTCAGGGACTTATACGGGTGATATGGTAATTGGTATGGGCTATACGCAACCGGATAAAGCAGGATCATTTGGATATGAGGTATTCAGGCTATACCAGATGACAGGTACCAGAGCTTATCTCGATGCGGCGGAGAAAATTGCCAGAACCCTTGCAATGCATATCCGGGAGGGAGATGATGATCACTCTCCGCTTCCTTTTAAGGTTCATGCCATAACCGGAGAAGTGGGTAAATTAAAAAGCAACAGGGGATCGGATGAAGAAGCCGGTGAATCAGGATATACCACCAACTGGACTGCTATGTTGCGCCTTTTTCTCGGACTTATTGATATGAACAAGGATACTGACGGTTCACTTCAACATGGTTTCGAGATCACATTGGATTGGATGAAAGAATATCCCATGAAAACCAATAAATGGGGCCCTTTCTTTGAGGATATTCCAGGATGGTCTGATACGCAGACCAATGCCATCAGTTTTGCTCATTTCATGATGGATTATCCCGATTATTTTGCTGGATGGGAAAAAGATGTTGAAGGGATATTTGACTGGGTGTACGAAAAGTTAGGGAATAGTGCTTGGGAAAAATATGGTGTAACCGTTGTAAATGAACAGACAGTGTACCAGACTCCCGGCAACAGCCATACTTCCAGGCAGGCATCGATGGAACTTCTTTATTGTTATCTGACTGGGAAGGATAGAAGAAAGAACAATGCCATCCGTCAATTGAACTGGGCAACATATATGGTAGATAATGACGGAAAAAATTGCTATCCGCGCGACGAGGTATGGCTTACTGATGGTTATGGTGATTACGTGCGGCATTTTTTAAGATCCATGGCTGCATTTCCTGTCCTGGCCCCCTCCAATGGCAATCATATCCTGAAATCTACATCGGTGATTTCTCAGGCTGACTACAATCCGGATTTTCATAAAAAACTGGCCCCTGATTTTTCGAAGGAAGAAAGTTCATCGACATTACTATTTTATAAGACCTATGATAATTCATCCACTGAAATCCTGAGGTTGGTTTCAAGGCCATCCCGGGTTCTGGTGAATCATAGGGAAATCATGGAACAAAGAAAACCTGATATTGAAGGCTGGCACTGGGAGCCTCTTGACAAAGGGGGTATTCTGACAATCACCCATCAAAATGGAAACCATATCAGGGTAATCAAATAGACAGTAAAACTATTCTGGAAAAGAAAAAATAGGCCACAACTATATAAACAAATCATGAAAAAGAGTCTGAAATTATTTATCATTTTATTAATAATGGCAACAGGTGTTGATAATGCTTTAGCCCAGATAGCAATTAATCCCAATGGGAATAAAATAGCTGCACATGTTAAGCAATTAGATAAAAACGGAAACCTGCTGGGTTGGTACAAACCGGAAATACCGGGTGCTTCATATACGCATGTAGCAAAATTAGCCTCTGAATTTATCAAGGACGGGACACCGATTGATCCTGCCTCCGGATTACCATTATATTATATTTCCTGCTGTTTCCAGGGGCCACACATGCGGACGCAAGAGGAATTTGATATGGGAGTTACCTGGGAAGGCTGGATGCATAATCCTGCATGTGTCTGGGCAGGTCTCGTACAAAGCCTTGTTCTGGATTACCGGGTATATTCCGGGGATGCATCTTATATTGATCTTGTAAGGGATATGCTGGATTACCAGCTCGAAAATGGAACGACTCCCTCAGATTGGCCCTGGGCAAATGTGCCTTATGCCAGTTCGGATCCGGGTGAGACCATTTACCAGGGAGCAACCCGTTGGGAGCATGATGGGATGAGGGGAGATGGCCTCCATGGTGTGGAACCTGACAAGATCGGAGAGTTGGGAATTGCCTACCTGTTGTTTTATGAAGTGACAGAAGAGTTAAAGTACCTTGATGCAGCAATACATTGTGCCAATGCCCTGGTGAAATATGTTAAGGATGAAGCTGCTGGTCTGGATCCGTTTACCCCTGTTAATACCAATCGGTCACCCTGGCCGTTCAGGGTCAATGCGCGAACAGGAGTGGTTATAGATCACTATTGCTCAAATGTGATCGAACCGATCCGGTTGTTTGATGAGTTGATCAGGATAAGCAATCGGATTGATATCGATACAGCCATATCTTCCTATAAAAACGCCAGGAAATATGCCTGGGACTGGCTGTATTCAAAGAATGGTCCTATGAAAACATCCATCTGGAATGCATATTTTGAAGACATCCCCAATGATCCTGATGAAACGAACCGGGTACAGATCACTCCCATGGAGACAGCCCGTTACCTTATTAAGAACCCGGATATGGATCCTGACCTGGAAACGAATATTCCAGCGTTGGTCTATTGGGTTGCAAGTGCTTTTGCTACCGATGGAATGGATGCGATTAAAGAACAAACCTGGTGCTACGAACCAATGGGAAGTCATACGGCAAGATTTGCATCTATTTGTGCAATGTGGTATGAGTATACTGGTGACGCCAGGTTTAAGGAAATGGCTACCTCGTATTTTAACCTGGCTACGTATATGACAGATCCGAATGGTGTGGTTAGGGTAGGTCCTTCCTGGCCGGGAAGCTGGTTTTCTGATGGTTATGGAGATTATATACGACATTTTATGGAAGGAGTACGCTCAATTCCTGAATGGGCCCCGCCTGGAGAAAACCACCTACTGAAATCTGTTTCTGTGGTTCAGGATATCAAATATGACCCAAAGAAAGTTACTTTAAAGACTTTTGATGATGAGGGGAAACTTACATTTCGCTTAGCATCAAAACCAAAGAAGGTTATTGTTGGTAGTTCCGGGATAAAAGAAAATAAAAAAGGAACGGATACTGGATGGACCTGGGAATCTTTAAATATCGGGGGGATACTTAAAGTTCTATATTCTGGTGATAATACTATTACAATTGAGATGTAGCCGGATATACCACAATAACCTTAATCAGGAGAAAAACTGATATCAGATCATTGCGAATGGATATTAATGTAATAAGTGAAATAAAGTGTTTGTTGGGTGAAGGACCTTATTGGGACGACTATTCTGACAGGATATTCTGGGTGGATATTTTAAATTCGAAGATTTATGAATGTGATCCTCAATCGGAAAATTACAGTTCTTATGAAGTTGGGCAATTAATTGGTTGCGTCGTCCCAGGTAAGGATCCTGATGTTGTATACCTTGGCCTTCTGAATGGATATGCCTCATTTTCAAAAAGTAACAATGAGCTCAAAATGATTTCGGATCCTGAACCCGGTCTTAATAACAATCGTTTCAATGATGGCAAATGTGATGTAATGGGTAGGTTCTGGGCTGGAACCATGTCCATGAAGGATGAACCTCGCCAGGGAGCATTGTACTGTATGGCGCAGGATCTATCGGTGAAGAAGAAAATACCAGGTGTCAGCGTATCGAATGGACTGGTTTGGTCTTTAGATCATAAAACCATGTACTATATCGATACCATGACCTTCCAGATTGTTGCTTATGATTTTAATCCTGAGACTGGCGATATAACAAATCCAGGAGTTGCTGTCGTAATCCCTGAGAATTCGGGTTATCCAGATGGTATGACAATCGATAATGAAGGGAAGTTATGGGTTGCCCATTGGGAAGGCAGCCAGGTATGCAGATGGGATCCTGTAAGTGGTAATAGAATAGCATCAATTAAATTACCTGTCTCCAAACCCACTTCCTGTACTTTTGGAGGTGAAAACTTTGATCGCTTATTTATTACCTCAGCCAGGGTTGACATAAGCGATGAACAACTGGCCAGAGAACCTTTGGCCGGGAGTTTATTAGTTGTGGATGGATTGGATGTACAGGGTAGAAAAGTGAATCGGTTTGGAGTTTAAAATGTTTAATTAATATATATTGAATCAAATCAGTTAAATCCGCAAGGTCAGGGAAACTGGTGTATTATTGAGTAATCAGGATATTAGGTGAACAATCTCGATTTTTTAATTGTCACACTCTACTTTATAATCCTCGTTATAATTGGTGTCACGGCGGCTCTCAGGAGAAAAAAGGGTACGGCAGAAGATTTTTTTATTACCAGTAAAACCCTTCCATGGTTTGTGATTGGATTCTCCATCATAGCAGCGGGGATCAGTTCAGAGCATTTCCTGGGAGCTGTGGGCTATTCATACAAGTACGGCCTGGCGGTGGCGAACTGGGAGTGGCTCAATGGGCCGGCTCTAATAATCCTAATTGTCATTTTTATTCCATTTTATACCAGGAGAAAGATCGTGACTATGCCTCAGTTCCTCGAACTCCGATTTGATGGAAGGATACGTACCTTATTTGCAATAATTACAATCTTGATTTATATTTTTATCAACCTCGCTGGCGTCATATATTCCGGAGGGCTTGCGGTGAAAGCCATCTTCGGACTTGATAATATATATACAGGCATCATAGCTCTTTCTTTAATCGGAGGATTGTTTGTCGTAATCGGCGGGATGGAGTCTGTGGCATGGACAAACCTGTTTCAATCTATATTACTACTTGCCGGGGGATTGCTCGTTTTTTTTATTGGTGTTTACACTGTACCCGGTGGATTGGACGGGATCATCAATGCGAATGAGAATTCCCATCTCATATTACCGGCGGATCACCCTGAAATTCCCTGGCCAGCACTTATTGTATTGATGCTATCCACGAATGTGTGGTTTTTTTGCACAAATCAATCTATTAACCAGGCTGCTCTTGGTGCTAAAAATGAATGGCATGCAAAGATCGGAATTATACTTGTTGGTGCATTAGGCATGATCATACCCCTGGCTGACGTGTTTCCCGGGTTGATTGCCAGAGCCCTGGATCTAAATATCATCAATAGTGAGGGAAGTACGGATGAAGCCTACATACGGGTAGTAGAATATCTTGTGCCTGCAGGCTTGCGGGGGCTGGTATTTGCCGGGTTATGTGGCGCCATTATTTCCACCATTGAGGCACTGACCAATGCCTGTTCAACCATATTTACATTTGATGTATATAAAAGGATTGGGAATAAGCAGAGATCTGATAAAAATTTAATTAAAGCAGGGCGAATCGCCACAATGATTGTTCTACTCGTAGGAGCATTCTGGGCACCCATGGTTGGGAAATTCGAGCATATCTTTCAATACTTTCAGCAATGCTGGGCATTCATAGCCATCCCTTCAATGTTGATTTTTGTGTTTGGCATTCTCTGGAAAAAATTTAGCAATGATGCGGCTTTCTATACATTATGCTTATCCTTTCTTATGTTTCTGATGCCCTATTTTATACAGATCTTTGATATACAGACAAATGCATTTATAGTGGCAGGTTATTCATTGATCATTATATTCATTTTTACCCTGGTCGTAAGCTATCTCACACCAAAAAGCGTAAATAAAAATGCTGCTGATCATACATGGAAGAGAGATATGATGAAACTACCGGCATCTGTTCATGCAGGGAAAAAGCATTGGTATCAAAGTGTTACATTATGGGCTGTGGTTATGATAGGGATGTATTTAATATTGTATATATTTTGGTGGTAAGATATCAATATAAAATAGAAGGAGTTATGCAATCAATCAATTATGATAATGCGGTCTGTTGTACAATACACCATAAAAGTTGACTAATGAATTATCAAATAAAACAATCAGATACTTATGTGATGAATGGCATCATGGAGAAAAGATCCCCTGGTATTCCAAGTAGTTACAAAGGACTGATTTTCACCATATTTTTTAAGAGAATCATATAATACTCAGAACAAATGAAAAACTTTAAGATATCTTATTTCCTAATCATTGCGATGTTCGTTTCACAATGGACATACGCTCAATCCAACAATTACGATCAATTAAAAAGGTTGAAAGTCTCTGAGAATCAGCGGTTCCTGGTGCAGGAGGATGGGACCCCATTTTTCTGGCTGGGAGATACCGCCTGGGAACTGTTTCATCGTTGCGACAGGGAAGAAGCGGATATGTACCTGGAAAAGAGAGCGGGACAGGGATTCAATGTAGTGCAGGCTGTGGTATTGGCAGAGATCGATGGACTCAATACACCCAACCCGTATGGTGATAAACCACTTGTTAACAATGATCCGATCCAGCCTAACTCCAAATATTTTGAGCATGTTGATTATATCATAAATAAAGCAGCGGATTTTGGAATATATATTGCTGTTCTTCCAACCTGGGGTGATAAGGTCTTCAAGGACCGCTGGGGTAAAGGACCAGAAATTTTCAACCCGCAGAATGCCAGGATCTTCGGGAAATGGATTGGAAAAAAGTATAAAGATGAGAATAACGTAATATGGGTTCTGGGTGGCGATCGTCTTCCCAGGGACGGGTCTGACGATATAGAGATATGGCGACAAATGGCTGAAGGAATAGGTGAAGGAGTTGGAGGACATGATAAGGCACTAATGACTTTTCATCCGCAACCCGCTGAACCGGGTGGATCTTCTAACTGGTTTCATAACGACGAATGGCTTGATTTCAATATGCATCAGACAGGACACTGCCCTGACAAGCCTACCTACAAATACATATCTCACGATTACAACCTGAAACCAATAAAGCCCACCCTGGATGCTGAACCACTATATGAAGATCACCCGAATTGTTTTAATGCAAAGGAATTGGGTCACAGCGTACCTGAGGATTTCAGAAGGATTATGTATTGGGATGTTTTTGCGGGTGGATTCGGTCAGACTTATGGATGCCATGATGTCTGGCAAATGTTTAAAAATGACAAACAACCTGTCAATATGCCTCTTCGACCATGGCCAATTGCATTAGATCTGCCTGGTGCCAATATGATGAGACATCTGAAGAATCTAATCCTTTCCAGACCGTTTTTAAGCAGGGTACCTGATCAAAGCATGATTATTGACAATCAACCGGACAACAATACTTATGTGATCGCAACCAGGGATAATGGAGGAAGCTATGCAATGATTTATTATCCAACAGGAAAGAAAGTTGATCTTAACCTGTCTGCATTAAATGCAAGAAAAATATCCGCATGGTGGTATGATCCCAGAACCGGGAATGCATATCATGAAGAAACCATATTAAAACCGGATATTTACACCATTATTCCTCCTACATCGGGCAGGGGGCATGATTGGGTTCTGGTGATTGATGATTACGATAAAAAATTCAAAAAACCTGGTTTGTTGGAGGATTGAAGAAAGAGTTACACAATATTTAATTTTAGTATCTGGATAACTTCCCGATCAAATTTAGTGATATTGAAAGAATTGGAATTTAGAACAGGATATTGGCATGAACCCAATCTGAAGAAAGCGTTTATGAAATTCATAAATGACATATTCGAATTGGATTTCGGATTGTGGGACTATCATGGGTTCTGGGATGATGATTTCAGGCCATTTACATTTTTCAAGGATGGCAAAGTGATCTCCAGCGTTTGTCTATACTCACTTCGCTGCATTATAAACGGGGAGAAGAAACGGGTAGCTCAACTTTCCAGTGTTGGGACCCTTCCTGAATACAGGAATAAGGGATTGAATAAAGAATTATCCGCCATAGCGATTGACTGGGACAGGGATACACATGAAATGATATTTTTATACACATCAGAAATGGCTCACGGTTACTACCAGAAATGTGGATTCACCAAATACCCGGAGTACACCGAAGTAAAGAAGGTGCCTCCTGTCAAAAAATCACCCAGAGTCAATTTGCAGAAGATTGGTGTTGAAAGATTAGGTTGGATATACGAGCGTGTAACAAAAAGAGATCCGGTATCTAACAAATTTTCCAGCTTGAGTGAAAAACTCATGATGTTCCATATTATATATAAACTTCATGATAAATTGTATTTACTGGAGGATTTGGGTGTCATCCTGGTGATGGAAATCGTTGATCAGTCTCTTGTAGTTTATGATATCATTGGAAGCAGTATTCCTGAGCATAGCCAGTTGGAGCCTTATTTCCTCTCCTTCAAGGTAAAGAAGGTTTTATTCAGATTTCATACTGACAGGTTGAACATCATGGATATACTATTGAATAAACCAGTGGAAAGTAATCTTTATATATACGAACCTCAGACGATCTTACGGGATCTTATATTTCCCTACACAATACAGGCTTGATGCTAACTGTATTTATATTGCGTGTGTTTTTTATTAGATTAAGTGTCAATCAATATTATGTTTAACCATATAATCAGGATCATGAAACATCAATATGTATTATTTCTATTAATAGCTCTTTCTCTTTTCGCATGTAAAAAGGAGAAAGAGAAGGTAAGGAAACTTTGTATTTCAGAATACCAGGATAAAATGAAAGGGGCCTGGGTCGGTCAAATGGCAGGCGTTGGCTGGGGATTGCCAACGGAATTCAAATTTCCTGATGAGATCATTCCCCTGGATAAGGTTCCGGAATGGGATCCTGAAATGATCAATCAGCAGGGTAATGATGACCTGTATGTGGAGATGACATTTATTTCATCTATGGAGAATCATTGGGTAGATGTTTCAATACGGCAGGCGGGGATTGATTTTGCCAACACAGGCTATGGATTATGGGCAGCAAATAAAAGGGGACGTGATAATATTCGTTCAGGTATCCCACCACCCGAATCCAGTCATCCCCAATATAGTGACAACTGTGATGATATCGACTACCAGATTGAAGCTGATTTCAGTGGGATCCTTGTACCCGGGATGCCAAATTTAGCCATTGAAATGGGGGAAAGGTTTGGCCGGATTATGAATTACGGGGATGGGCTTTATGGTGGGCAATTTGTAGGCGGGATGTATACGGAGGCATATTTTGAAAGTGATATTGAAAAAATTGTACAAGCTGGCCTGGCCTGTATTCCAGAAGTATCAAATTACGCCCGTTGTATCCGGGATGTGATGACCTGGCATAAGGAGTATCCTGATGACTGGAAGCTTACCTGGCAATTGATTGAAGACAAATATCGTCACAGTCTGGAATTCCAGGGTTTTGCTGCCCAGCGGGAAAATGTCTGGGTTCCTATTGATGCCAAGCTGAATGGTGCCTACATAGCCCTTGGATTACTCTATGGAAATGGTGATATGGATTCTACAATTGTGATTTCCATGCGGGCTGGGAAAGATTCGGATTGTAATCCATCGAATGCGGCAGGTGTTCTGGCTACAACAATAGGTTTTGAGAGCCTGCCTAAGAAATATAAAACCGCCCTCGATTATTCTAAAAAGTTTTCATACAGCGATTACGATTTAAATAAATTACTGGAAGTATGCGAGGAATTATCCAGAACATTGATTGTTGATAATGGAGGTGAACTTGTGCGTGATGATGAGTATGGACAGTGTTGGTTGATCCCGGAGGTTAAACCGGTCCCTTCTCTATTTGAACCGTCCTATGCTCCAGGTCCATTTGATCCTGATAATGTGTTTTCTGAGGAAGAGCTGGCTGAAATAAAGGCATATGGCAGCCGTAATTTTAAGTTCCTGGTTGAAAAACTTGAAATACCATGGGAAATAGAGCATTGTGGCCGAAGTATCAAACCAGGAGAGATCACTTGGAATGGGAAATCGGAAGTATTTACAACAACACCGATGAGCAGTGAACGATCTGTAAAGCTAGGTTACAGGGGAGAACCTATGTTGGACGAAGGAGAAAAAGGGCATCTCGTATTTTCAGCAGGGAACGATTCAAATGCATCCTGGAAACTGAAGGTAGTTGTAAACTACAAGGGAACACTGGATACCATGATTGAATCCAAGAGCGGTCCTGCATGGCATCAGTTCAAAGTCCCGATAGACGGAACTCTTCCGGGTGGTACCCTGGATATCGCTTTATTTGCTTCCAGTGTCGATGGTAACCCGGCAGTAAATTACTGGGCAGATTTCAAGGTGGAAAAAGGGGATTGAATTTTTTTTCAGCTTCCGGTATAAAACCCGTGGCAACCTTAAATATTTGATTATGAAAAATTTCTCACGTCGTGAATTTCTAGGTATCGGGTCGGTCGCCGGGTTAATGGGGCCACAGCTTTTTAGCAGTTGCAACATAAAACCTCTGGAGAAAAAGGTGAGTAGAAACCGGAACCACCCCCTCGATGGTATCCAGAAAGAAAACATCAGGGTTACAGATGTGAAAGTGACCTTGCTTTCTTACCCATTGCCTCCTGAAGAACAATGGTACCTGGATTGGATCCCGGAGCGGTACAAGTGCTGGAAAACAGACAGTATACTTGTAGAGGTATTTACTGATATTGGAATTAAAGGAATCGGAGGAGCCACCCAATATGGTGTACCGGCAAATGTTAAGAAATATATAGATGAAATCATTAAGCCGGCAGTTATTGGTAAAAACCCTTTCGACATAGATTTTATAACAGCGGGAGTGAAAAGGAGGGGGCCCATGGTTGGGTGGTCAGGGATCGACGCAGCCTTATGGGATATTATTGGAAAAGCGAAAGACAAACCGGTATATGAATTACTGGCAATTGATCATGAACCAACAACAAAGATACCTGTATATGCCAGCGCCGGCGAAATGTATGATGGTGATATCTGGCCTGATAACCTGATCGAAGAAGCACTCGAGATGAAATCCCGTGGATTTAAAGCCTATAAATTCAGACCTGGCACGCATTGGTCTGTAAGCGGCATGACCATGGACCAATATATAGAGGGTGTTTGGAAGATCCGGGAAGCTGTGGGGCCTGATTTTGGACTGATACAGGAATGTAATGCCCAATGGAACATGGATCAGGTAAGAAAGTTTATCCCCGAAGCAGAAAAAATGAAGTTTATCTGGATTGAAGATCCTGTTAGAAGGCTGGGAGAAGGTGCACGCGAAAATTATATAGAAATAAAGAGTCTATTGAAAGATGTGAAACTCTCATATGGCGGGGATGTAATGGATAACCGGTTCGACTATAAAGAATGGATTGACCGGAATGCCGTGGATATCGTACAGCCCGATGCCGGGGTTATGGGGCTCACCGAATCCTGGTATGTATCCCGAATGGCAGCTCTTCAAGGGCAATTATGTGCACCTCACAACTGGCATGGGGCATTACTAACCATTGCGAATGCACACCTGGCAGCTGGCATTCCAAACCTGATGATGCTCGAGAGTAACCAGACCATGAATCCCCTGCGAACGGATCTTTTCAAGGAACCCTTGAAATTTGAGAATGGATTCCTGGAATTGAATGGAAAACCTGGTCTTGGAGTAGAAATGATCGATGAGCCGGGAAAGAAATTTCCGTATATCGCGGGCACCTATGACCGCCCAAGGAAAAGTTGAAAGATTTGCTATAAAGCCCCGGGTTTTAAACCCGGAGTCACCTAATAAATCAGATTTCGATATCCTATTTAATCCAGTGTTTAAAATCCGGGACTACAATAACCTACTTTGATATTCCAATCCCATACACATATTCCACTCCCCTGAATACCAGCTTACCTCCTGCAATTGCCGTAGATGACCAGAATTTGTCATCAAGTTTATTGGATGCCAGTATTTTAAAATCAGGACCGGCTTGCAATACGTGTGTTGTACCAGTGTCATCCAGGCAGAAGATCATATCATTATAGGCCCAGGGTGAGGCCCAGAAAGATTTGGCTCCTTCAAGTTTTTCTCGTCGATAGACAATTTCTCCTGTTTTGGCATTAAAACAGTTTACCACACCTCTGTTCCTTTCAAGTGCATATAGGTATCCTTTATACAGTAGCGGGGATGCCATGGCTATTCCCGATTTTGGTTGAGTCCATACAACCCATTCGTTGGCGTTTTCAGCTGAGTCCAGAGAAATATTTCCTGATGCCCCAGCCTTTACGGCAAACAACGTACCTCCACCATCCCGTCGTTCCTCATTGCATATATAAATCATCTCTTTATTCGCTGTAGGGGATGAAATATCCCGTCCTCCCCGCATGTCTAACTCCCATAAAAGTTCACCGGTTTCAGGATTATATGAGCGAGTTTTCTTCCCCCCGGTCACAAGTTCAGCTCGTTCTTTATTTTCCCAGATGTAAGGAGTACTCCACGTAGAGATCTCATCCCGCATTGTACGCCAGTTTTCTTCACCTGTATTTTTATCCAGTGCAAGAACCTGGGAGTTTTCCTCGTTGTCAAATTGCATAATGAGCAAATCTTTATACAATACCGGTGAGCTTGATGTTCCCCAGTCAGCCTGCATTTTAAATATTCCAATATCCTTATCCCAGATTTTATCACCATCCAGGTCATAACAGAAGAGGCCTCTCATTCCGAAATAAACATAAAGATATTTGCCATCCGTAACCGGCGTTTCTGAAGCATATGTATTGTCCTTGTGGGTGGTGATTCCCGGTTTTCCAAGGTAGACTGTTTCTTTCCAAATTGTTTCCCCCGAGTTCTTGTTCAGACAATAAATCTCAAATCTGTGATCCACTTTGGGTTTTGTTCTACGGGCACTGATATCGTTTGGGTCACTAACAGTGTCTGTTGATACAGGTTCTTCTTTGTCTTTATAAGCAGTTGTTATAAAGACTTTATCTTCCCATATTATCGGGCTAGACCAACCCTTTCCAGGAACTTTCGTTTTCCAGGAAATGTTCTTGTCATTTCCCCACTCTGTTGGCAGGTTGGTTTCTGTTGAAATATTATTAGCATTGGGACCACGAAATTGGGGCCAGTTATAATTGTCGGAACAGGAATTCATTACCAGAATAATCCCGACAGCAATCGTGAAGAATTTAAGACGTCTCATATTGATATGGTTTTAGTTATTTCGTACGTATATTCAGTTTTTAATATGATTTACCACATAACGCTAATGATTTAAATATTAAATACTATTTCTCAAATATCCTTAATCAGTTTGGATTTACATCTAAGAAACTCATTTTGCTTTCAGGGATCCTCTCAATCTGATATCCTGGGAAGATGCTCCAATCACTAATTCTAATTCACCTTTTTCCAGTACGAAGGCATGTTGATCCACATTCCAGTATTTAAGATCCTCAACATCTAAAGGTATTATTACATTTTTACTCTCACCTGCCTGGATATGAATTCTTTTAAATCCTTTTAATTCCTTAATCGGCCTTTCCACGTTGGATTCAGGATAACTGACATAAAGTTGTACTACTTCATCACTATTAACAGTCCCTGTATTCTTCACTTCGAGAGATATATTAATAACCTCTCCATCTTTTATTTTTGATTTTTCGAGGTTGAGATTTGAGTATTCAAAAGAAGTATAACTTAGCCCATATCCAAAGGCAAATAGTGGTTCATTCTTATCATACATATAGGTTCTACCGTTTCGTATGTTGTAATCCAGGATCGGAGGCAACTGATCTATTGATGCTGACCAGGTCTGCACAAGACGTCCGGCTGGGCTTTCCTTTCCAAATAATATGTCTGCAACGCCATTTCCTAATTCCTGACTGGATTGAGTTACATGAAGTATCGCCGGAATATGTTCTTTCGACCAGGAGATTGCAAACGGGAAGCTGGATACCAGGACAAGTACTGTATTTGGATTGGCAGCTTTAACCAGTTTGACCAGGTCCTCCTGCTCAAGGGAGATTGCCTCACGGTCTACTTCTTCACGTCCATCACTTGGCACATGGCTTTTCCCCCATCCCAATCCATAACTCAACGGGTGATTACCAATACAGACTATTGCAACATCAGATTCATGCGCGGCAATTACTGCTGAATCAGCCTTGTTACTTGCTGTATATTTTATTTCCACGTTATCACCAACAGCATTTCTGATGCCATCCAGAATAGATATTGTATATGGAGGGGTACCAGCATACCAGTCTGAAACAACCAGATCCGCACTTGGTCCAATGACTGCAATGGAGGTCGTACCTTCTTTTTTAATTGGAAGTATTCCCTCGTTTTTCATCAGTACAATAGATTTCACGGTTGCTTTTCTTGCCAGTTCCCTGGCCTCCGGTTTCATCCAAGGTTTGATCGTATCTTCAATTCCTATATTCACATATGGGTTGTCCGGGCCACTATCCAAAAGACCAAGTTTGAGCATTACTCTTAATGTACCCCGAACAACTTCATCTATTTCTTTTTCAGTAACCAATCCCTGTCCCAATGCATCTGGTAGTGCAGGTTTATATCGATCCAGGAACATATTAATTCCTGCTTTTATACAGGCTGCAGCTGCAACAGCATAGTCATCGAAATATTTATGTTCAGTAAGCATACGGCTGAATCCTCCACCATCAGTGCAGATGATCCCATTCATTCCCCATTCATTAATTGTAACATCCTTAAGCACAGGATGTACTGTACACGGGATACCATTATATTTATTATAAGCAGCCATATAGGCACGCGAACCTCCTTCAACTACTCCTTTATAGAAGGCGTAAGCGTAGTATTCACGGAATAACCGGTCATCAAAATCCGAAGAATTGATAAACCGGTTGTTTTCGTTGCTATTTGCCAGGAAATGCTTCATCAAAGAAGCCGTTTTCCAGTACCTTGGGTGGTCTCCCTGAAGGCCTTTTACATAAGCAACGGTCATCTCACCAGCCAGAAAAGCATCTTCGCCATAGCATTCTTCGGTACGGCCCCACCTGATATCCCTACCCAGATCGGCATTGGGCGCAAAAACGATCAGTCCACCACGTCCTTTGTAGGCAGGATTCTGGGCAAAGTAGCGGGCTTCATAAGCCTCCCAGGATGCAAGTTTTTTATTAAGATCCCGGTCCCACATTTGTGCCAGACCAATCGCCTGTGGAAACGTGGTTGTCGGGGCAGCTCCTTCGCCCTTGACAGCCCAGTTAGCCGGACCGCTCCGTGCAAGTCCATGAAGTCCTTCAGCAGTAAAAGTTCCTTTGATCCCTAACCGTGGAATGCCCCTGAGCCATGGTGAAAGATGGTCAATCTTCTCCTCAAGGGTCATTAAGGGAATCAGGTTATCTAACCGTTCATCTTCAGAGAGACTTGTGTTTTGGAAAGGATAATCCTGCCCTTCCACCTGATATGATAATAACAGGGAAAAAAAGATTATTACAGATAATTTGATTAATATTTTGCTCATTATAAAAAATGGTTAGTATGTTGTTACTTCGGAATGATAATAATACAGGACAACAGTTTATTCCAGTAATCTATTCATTAAATTCTTAAATGATCAAACTTCAGGAAAACCGATTGATCAATAAACAATAAAAGTATTTAACAAAATTGTATGAATTTTGTATTTAATAAGAAACCTGTTGTCTCATCCTGTATCCTGAAAAGCGCAGCTTATTTTTTTGAATATTATTTAATTTTTTCCAGACGGGCAGCCCAACCGCCCCCCGCTGATAATTGAATTGTTATTTTATCACTTGATTTAACCGTCAGGATTTCTTTCTTATAATCCGAAGCCTGGCGATCGGCATTGATCCCATCTTTAAAGATTGCAGCTTTATATTCTCCTTCATCCAGAAATGAAAAATCGAGGGTTAACTCCCTGGGATCCCAATTGGTCATTGCTCCAACAAACCATTTGTCGCCTTTTTTCCTGGCAATTGCTACATATTCTGCAATTTTACTATTGAGCGGAACCGTTTCATCGAAGGTTACCGGAACTTTTGTGATAAAATCTGTGCATTCCTGTTCTCTCATGTAGATTGTAGGATTATCAGATAGCATTTGCAGCGGTACTTCATAAATAACATACATGGCCAGCTGATGACACCGGGTTCCCTGGCTCATTGGATTCGAGTTGATGGGTCTGAAGTTTCTTTTACCGGCATTACGCATTGCGCCCGGAGTATAGTCCATAGGGCCGGCCACCATTCTGATAAACGGAATTGTCACATCATATCGAGGAACATCTTCATTTGCCCATTTCACATTTTCCATTCCTTTTACACCTTCATAACCCACTACATTTGGATATGTTCGCTGTAATCCAGTGGGTTTGAAAATACCATGGTAATCAACGAGTAGTTTATTTCGTGCAGCTTTTTCAGCTATCTCATAAGTTGAAGCTACTGCAGGTTGATCATCACGGTCGATGAAGTCAATCTTAAAACCTTTTATGCCCATTTCTGAATACAAAGAGAAAACTTCATCCATTTGCTTCAGAAGAGGAACCCATCCGGCCCAGAGAATTACTCCAACACCTTTTCTATTTCCATGCTCAATAATCTCCAGAAGGTTGATTTGAGGCTGCGTCTTCGTAAGATCACCAAAACGGGACCAACCACCATCAAGAATGATATATTTTATGTTATTCGAGGCTGCAAAATCAATATAATATTTATAGGTATCTGTGTTTTTCCCTGCTTTAAAATCTACATTTGAAATATTCAGGGCATTCCACCAGTCCCAGGCTACCTGTCCTGGTTCGATCCAGGAAATATCTTCAATTCTACATGGTGAAGCTAATTTCTGCACAAAATCATTGTCCAATAATTCTTTATCCTGTTCGCTGATTATAATGCCACGCCAGGGAAATTTACGGGTACCGGCTGTTTTCGCAATATAATCAGCTCGCTCGGTTGGGATCAGATTAATCCTGACTTGTTTTTCTTTCAGTGGATAGGGCGCAAATACGCCTTTAAATCCTTTGTTGGTACTATTTTTATCCAGGAACATGCCCGGGTAATCCTCCAGGTCAGCTTCCATGATAACCACCTTTTTACCATTGCCCACATCAACAAGCAGTGGTAAAAATGCCAGGGAATCCTCCCTGAATTCAGAGATCTTTTCCTCATCATATAATGATTCAAACGAGCTGTTAAAGATTTTACCATCCCT
>JBHOSY010000013.1:0-44090 GCA_042584165.1 Bacteroidota bacterium
AACTTGTTATTTCCCAGGATCTGATTATCATCTGTCAGGTTATATTTGGAAATACCCTGTTCAGAAGAATGAGGGGTATCCTGAAGTTTGATTTTCCTTCTCATATAGGCAGGAACATCAAAAACCTCCTTGTAATCCTCATCCTTTGTATTATCACCTTTTATTCCCTGAAGTTTTTCAGATCTCTCTTTAGCCTGACGCTGAAGCGCCTCTTTTTTTTCTTCAATTCTATTATCATTTTCAATTTCTTCTGAAGGGACTTTGGTCGAGCCATCAGGCTCATCTTTTTTTTCAGGTAATTTAAAATCTCCATCCAAAGTAAAAACTACATCACTCTCGGCAACTTCTTTATCTGTTTCTGGTTCGGTATCTCTTTCCTCGGGTTTCTCAAATTCATAACCATTCGTTTCCAGACTTTCATCAGGTACCGTGTATACTATGGGTTCGGATGGTCGTGATGGATTGGCCTCCCTGGATTCGAAAATGTTTATTTGTTGTGATTTCTCCAGGTCATACACTGTCTTCTCATCATTTACAGATCCTGTTTGACCGTTTTCTTTAAATCCTGTAGCGATTACGGTTACATTGATACTTTCTTCCAGACCTGCATCCACACCATGGCCAAAAATTACTTCCGCTTCATCGCCAGCTTTTTCATGAATAAAATCTGTGATGTCTGATAGTTCATCCATCTGGAGTTCCGCTGCAACCCCGGAGGTAATCGACAACAAGATCTTTTTTGCTCCATGAATATTAGTATTATTAAGAAGTGGCGAAGAAATTGCCGCTTCGGCTGCTCGGAGCGCACGCTGTTCACCAGCCAATGTAGATGATCCCATGACTGCTGCCCCGGAATCTTTCATTACAGTTTTTACATCTTCGAAGTCCACATTGACATATCCGGAAACTGTTATGATCTCTGCGATCCCTTTAGCTGCTGTTTTAAGTACGTTATCAGCTTCAGCAAATGCCTGAGTAACAGGAAGGTTACCATAAATTTCTCTGAGTTTGTCATTTAGAATTACAAGCACTGTATCACAGCATTGCTGTAATTCTTTGATGCCAGTCTCAGCGATTTCAGTTTTCTTGTTCCCTTCAAATCTAAATGGTTGTGTTACAATTCCCACTGTCAGGATATCGAGCTCTTTGGCAACTTTGGCGATAATTGGTGCCGCCCCGGTTCCCGTACCACCTCCCATACCTGCAGTAATGAATACCATTTTTGTGCTTTCACTGAGCATATCGCGAATCTCTTCCTTGCTTTCAAGGGCCGCATCAGCACCTATCTCCGGATTTGCACCAGCACCCAAACCTTCCGTCAGGTGTGTGCCAATTTGTAATTTGTTCGTAACTGGGCTACTTAAAAGGGCCTGAGCGTCAGTATTACATACAATAAATTCGACGCCGGTAATTCCCTGATTGTACATGTGGTTGACGGCATTACTGCCCCCACCACCCACACCGATCACTTTAATGATCGATTTGTGATGTGTTGGTAAATCAAATTGAAATGCATCCATAATATGTCCTCCTTTTGGTTGTTTTCGAATAATTAGTAGTCCTGTTTGTCATCAAAATCATCGATCAACAAACCTTTGGTTTTGTCAATTATCTTTTTAAAGAAATCGCCACTATAGCCTTTTCTGTCTTTTCTGAATTTCTGGTTGTACTTACCGTTTTCCTGGGCCTCTAAATATCTGTTTTCTCTTTCATCCAAGGCCCTGAAACCTGACAATACAAGCCCTACCGCTGTTGCGTACATTGGTGTCTTCACAGCGTCATCTTTACTTTTCCCTAAATGTTCATTTGGGTATCCGATTCGGGCATCCATACCGGTCATGTACTCCACTAATTGTTTTAAACAGGCCATTTGTGATCCACCGCCTGTTATAATTACTCCACCTGCCAGTTTGTTTTCGAAACCTGAAGTGATGATTTCCGAATGTACAAATTCAATTATTTCCTGCATTCTTGCTTCTATAATATGAGCAAGGTTTTTAATTGATATTTCCTTTGGTGATCGATTCTTCAATCCCGGAATAGAGACGATTTCATTGGGATTTGCTTCTTCAGCTATGGCTTTCCCAAATTTGGTCTTTAATAATTCTGCTTGTTGTTGCATTACTGTACACCCCTGTTTAATATCTGAAGTGATTATATTACCACCAAATGGTATCACTGCAGTATGACGTATAATATTTTCATGGAATATGGCGATATCGGTTGTACCACCGCCAATATCAACCAGGCAGACACCGGCTTCTTTTTCTTCATCACTCAGAACGGATAGACTAGAAGCGAGTGGTTCCAGAATAAGGTTTTCTATTTCCAATCCCGCCCTTCTTACACATTTATTAACATTATTAATTGCATTGGTTTGAGCGGTTATTACATGGAAATCTGCTTCAAGCTTAATGCCCGTCATGCCTACCGGATCATTTATACCTTCTTCGTAATCAACATAATATTCCTGTGGCATTACGTGGATAATTTTACTACCAGGAGGTGTTACAGTTCTGTACATATCGTTCGTAAGCCTGTTAATATCCTCAACGGTAATTTCATCCTCCGCTGTTTCACGAGTAATCCCACCGTGATGAATTGAACTTTTTATATGCTGACCGGCAATTCCAACATTTACAACCCGAATATTGATGCCTGATTGGGCTTCTGCTTCAACGATGGCAGATTCAATGCCATGAATGGTCTTATCAATATTAGTTACTATTCCTCTGATCACCCCATCTGATACAGCTTTTCCCATACCAAGCACTTCTAATTTGTTAAACTCGTTTTTCCGTCCAACAATGGCGCAAATCTTGGTGGTACCAATATCCAGACCGACGACTATTTTTTCTTTTTCCATATCTATATTATTATTCACATATAATTTGATCCTTGTATTGTATGTTTACCCTGGAATAAAAATTCCATCCCTTTCCCGGAAGAATCCTCTTATAAAAGATCTCCAGTTTCTGAAATTTCTTTTCTATGTTTTCAGGTTTCCCAAACTCAATGCTTTGCTTGGTAACCATTGGATACATGGTAATCTCACCTTTTGAATTAATATCACATTGTGATATCTGGGCATACCAGAATTCACTGGCATGAATAAATTGTATCAGTTTTAACAAATCTCTATTGACCTTGCTACCATCAAATCCTTCTTTTGCCAGGACTTCCGTCTGATTTCCACTGATTAAAAGTACTCTGGAGGTATATCTATCAGAAACGGGAAACAGATTGCCAGATTGATCAAGATACATGTCAGTTGTACCATTCAGAACGATCCTGGCAATTGGTATCCTTAGTGTGATTTTTAAATTTAAATTCCCTCGATAGTCTGTATGTACCTCTGCTGAATTGATATATTTATTTTCAGCAATTCTATCTTCAATTGTCCTGAGATCTATCCTGTTATAAAAAGAACCTAGAACAAAATCACTTTCATCACTCGTCATTAACTGATAGATGTCATTATTATCCAGGTAATGGTTCCCTTCAATATTGTCAATATCGATGTGAATGGCATTACAAGTACGTTGATCCTCTTTCTTTTCTGTTAATGCGATGGCTGAGAAAGCCAGTACTGTCAGCACGACTATTTTAATCTCCCTTTTAATATGTATCTTTTTTAATTTCATTTCTCTTCCAGCATTTCTTTTAGTGGCTCAACCAGCCTGTCAATATCTCCTGCACCAATGGTTACAACGATATCATTGTTTATCTGACCCATGCTTTCCAGCAATTGACCCTTGTCCAATAGCAATCTTTCTTTACAATTCAGGGCATTGTATATTAATTCCGAGTTAACTCCTTCAATCGGATCTTCTCTCGCTGGATAGATATCCAGCAGAATAACCTGATCAGCAAGATCCAGACTTTCAGCAAACTCATGACTGAAATCCTGAGTCCTTGTAAATAAGTGAGGTTGGAAAATAGCTGTAATTGATTTATCCGGGTACATATCCCTAACTGAATGTAACAATGCCTTGATCTCTTCAGGATGATGGGCATAATCATCGATGTAAATCAGATCAGCTTTGTCGATATGGTATTCAAATCTTCGTTTGATACCCTTATAGGAATCCATGCCCTTTCGAAGTTGATCTTCAGTAATGCCTTGTGAAAGAGCCGAATGGATGGCAGCAATTGCGTTCTCAACGTTGTGATAACCAGGGAACCGTAATTTTAATTTCTCCAGTCTTATCCCGGGTGCAGAATAATCAAATATAGAATCTCTATCAGTCAATGAAAGATTACTTGCTGTGATATCACCTGAATCTAATCCATATCGCGAAATTTTGATATCAGGCCTGTCGGATGGAATTAATTCATCTGTTAATTCATTTTTGATCAACAAGTCCCCATTTGTTGGTAATAGATTGATAAATTCCCTGAATGCAGCTTTCATCGATAGAAAATCCCCATAAATATCAAGGTGATCAGGATCCGCAGAGGTTATTATGGCATGATCAGGACTCAGTCTGTGAAATGATCGATCATACTCATCAGCCTCAACTACGCTTAACCTTATATCATCTACATTTCCGTTAACAACAAGGTTTGTTTGATAGTTGGCCGGGATACCTCCAAGAAATGAAACGAAGGATAAACCTGCTTCCATAAATAAATGTGAAATCAAGGATGAAGTTGATGTTTTTCCATGTGTACCCGCTGTCGCAATTGTATAAAGCTCCCTGGTGACTTCCCCTAACACCTCAGATCGCTTCGTGATTTCATATCCATGATCAAAGAAATACCTCAGTTGATTATTTTTGTATGGAACGGCAGGGGTTCGTACAACAAGACAATTCTGTGAGTTTTCCTTAACCTGCTCAGGTATCGAGGCTTCATCATCAGTGAAATTAACTGGAATACCTTCACTTATCAATGCATCAGTTAAGGTGGATTGAGTTTTATCATATCCTGATACATCCAGATGGTTCATCTTGAACCATCTGGCCAGGGCACTCATCCCGATCCCTCCAATACCGAGGAAATAGATCATATGTTTATTCCTGGTTTTCAATTCAGTAGTTTCTCTATTTCATTTACTATATCTTTGGTTGCATCTGGTTTCGCCAGACGTTTAATATTATCTGATAACCTTGCCATCCTGTCTTTATCTTTGGTTAAGTTCATGGCGGTTCCAACGAGCTCTTTTCTGGCATCAGTATCCTTCACAACCACAGCTGCCTCCTTTGATACCAGGGCCATCGCGTTTTTTGTCTGGTGATCCTCTGCCACATTTGGGGAAGGAACAAATACGGTAGGCTTACCTGCTATGCAGAGCTCGGATACGGATATTGCACCTGCTCTTGATATGACTACATCTGCCGCTGCATAGGCAAGATCCATTTCTTCCAGGAATTCAAAATACCTGATATTGCTCAGATCCATATTAGCCAATCGTTCTTTAAATTCTCCGTAATAGATCTTTCCGATTTGCCAGATCAGTTGTGTTTCGCTGTTAACAATAGTATCTAAATTCAGAATCAGACTTTCATTAATGGTTCTGGCACCTAAGCTTCCACCGATAACAAGTATTGTTGGGCGTGACTGAACCAGATTGAAAAACTCAAGAGCGGTTGGTTTTTTACCATTTATATTGATTATATCTGACCGTACTGGATTGCCGGTAATCACTACTTTATTCGATGGGAAATAGCGGTCCATATTATCATAGGCAACACAAACAGTATCCACTTTCTTACCGAGCAACTTATTTGTAATGCCTGCATAAGAATTCTGTTCCTGTATCAGGGTAGGAATTTTCTTGCGGGCGGCTTTACGTAAAACAGGGCCGGATGCAAACCCTCCAAAGCCCACTACTGCATCCGGCTTGAAATTTTTAATGATTTTATCTGCTTTTCTCAAACTCAGTAAGAGTTTGATTGGAAAAAGCAGATTTTTTAATGTTATTTTTCTGTGAAATCCACTGATTGTAAGTCCTATAATTCTATATCCAGCTTCAGGTACTTTTTGCATTTCCATCTTACCATTCGCACCAACGAAAAGGATATCACTATCTGGATGCCTGTTCTCAAATTCCTTTGCTACAGCAATAGCTGGAAATATGTGTCCTCCGGTTCCTCCTGTACTTACAATCAGTTTATATGTCCCGTTTCTCTTTTCCAATTTATCAGGCAGCTTTTGCCAGGTTTTTCATTGTATTCGATTTTGATGGGAACTCTTCAGTATCCCCTTTACTAACACTTATAATTATTCCAAGTGACAATCCGGTAAACAGGAGCGATGTCCCACCCATACTTATTAATGGTAAGGGTAATCCAGTGATCGGGCCCAGGCCAACTGCTACCCCCATGTTGATCATGGCTTGTAAAACCAGAGCGAAACTTAATCCGGCCGACAATAAACCGCCGAAAGCTCGATCACTCTTCGATGCTGTCAACATTCCGCGATAAAGTAAGGCGAGGTAGAGCAATACTACGATTGAACCTCCTGCAAGCCCATACTCTTCGATGATGATAGCAAAAATAAAATCAGAGTAGGGGTGTGGGAGGAAATTCCTTTGATCACTATTGCCTGGTCCTTTACCCGTAAGACCTCCCGTAGTGATAGCTATATAAGATTGTTTTGCCTGGAAAGGAATCTCAGTTGGATCAAGAAACTCTTTTAGCCGACTGGCAACCGTAGTACCTCGTTGTCCAATCGAAAAGGCAATTGCCCCAGCGAGAAAACCAACAAATACCAGCATAAACAAATATCTTATTGGTACTCTGCCTATAAATAACAACAGTAAACTAGTGATAAATAGGAGCACAGCTGATGAGAAGTCAGTCAAAGCAATCAATCCACAAATCAGACCACTCCATAGTAACATGGGGATGAGTGATTCTTTAATGTCTTCAATATTTTGCTGTCGTTTTGAAAGCATTGCAGCCAGGTTAGTGATCAATGCCAGTTTGGCCAGGTCAGATGGCTGAAATACCTGGTTGATCAAAGGAATTGTTAACCATCTTGAGGCTTCGTTTATGGTTGTCCCGAATTTCCATGTAAATAACAGCAGGGGCACAGATACCCACAGGAAAAGACGCGAAATTTTCGAATAATACCTGTAATCAATTCGATGAGCAACCCACATTGCAATGAAGCTTAATATAACCAGTAAAGAATGCTTTATCAGGTAATATTCCGTATTTCCTGCCATCCTTTTATAAGCAAGCGTGCCAGTTGCACTGTATACCGCCAATATACTCAATATTGAAAGTGCTACCACGATTATCCAGATAACCGGATCACCTTTAATATTTTTGTCTACCCACAGTTTAACAGTGTTCATATCAGGTAATATTCTTTTTTAGTTTTTCAACTGCATTTTTATAGCTGTCACCTCGATCACAATAATTTTGAAACAAATCGAAACTCGCGCAAGCAGGAGATAATAGTACGAGATCCCCCGGTCGAGCAATGATGAATGCTTTGTTTACAGCCTTTTCAACGTTGTCATACTCGTCAATCACTTCTATTTTTTCGTGGAACGATTCCATTAATTTCATGTTGTCCAATCCCAGGCATATCAATGCTTTTACGTTATTTGAAGCGATGCTATACAAACTTGAATAATCATTGCCTTTATCAATGCCCCCCGCAATCCATATTATTGGCTTATTATAACTCAAAAGAGCATATCTAACAGAATCCACATTTGTTGCCTTAGAATCATTAATGAATTCAATATCCTGAACCATCCCTACATACTCCATTCTGTGAGCAATATTTTCAAAGCTTTCCAATCCATGTTGGATAATCCTGAAATCCAATCCTGACAGCAGTCCTGCTAATGTGGCTGCAGAAACATTTATATAGTTATGGGGCCCTTTTAGAGAAAGAGTAGATGTTGGTATAGTAAATTCATATTCTTTCTCAAATAATGGAAAATGAAGGATATCATTTTGGTTATAACTTCCATTTTGAACTGATTGAGTAAGTGAAATCTCATATGTCTGTGGTAAAATCGTATGAGAATTTATATATTCTGATATCACACCATCGTCGACATAATAAATAAAAGAATCTGCTTCCTGCATGTTCCTGATTATCTTGAACTTTGACTCAACATAATCATCGAAATGCCCATTGTATCTATCCAGGTGATCAACCGTTATGTTAAGAAGTATTGCAATATCTGGTTTGAAAGAATGTATATCATCAAGTTGAAAACTACTGATTTCGAGGATATAATAATCGTATTGGTCATTGATTACCTCCCGGGCAAAGCTATTGCCTATGTTGCCGGCCAGGCATGCATTTAATCCTCCTTCTTTTAATAAATAGTAGGCGAGGAGAGAAGTAGTAGTTTTACCATTTGTCCCGGTAATTGCAATTATCTTGGCCTTTGTAAATCTACTGGCAAATTCAATTTCCGATACAATTTCAATATTCCTCTCCCTGGCCTTTTTTAAGACTTCAATATGTTTTGGAATGCCCGGACTTTTCACAATCATATCAGCTGAAAGAATCAAGCTCTCATCATGTTTACCCTCCTCGAAAGCGATAAAGTTACTTTGGAGTTCCTGTTTGTACTCCGACTTGATAGTAGATGCATCAGATACATAGGGGACAAATCCTTTTGCTTTTGCAAGAAGGGCAGCACCTATTCCACTTTCACCTGCACCTAATATTACAAGTCTTTTTTCTTCCATTTATCTCAGTTTTAAAGTAGCAAGTGTCAGGATAGCCAGGAGAATACCCACAATCCAGAATCTTGTTACAATCTTCGCTTCATGTATTTTCAACATCTGGTAATGATGATGCAGGGGAGACATTTTAAATACTCGTCTACCTTCACCATATTTTCGTTTTGAAAACTTGAAGTATGAAACCTGAATGATTACAGATAGGTTTTCCATCAGGAATACACCACAAAGGAGTGGTATCAATAATTCCTTTCTTATGGCCAGGGCCATTACAGCGATCACACCTCCCAGCATCAAGCTGCCAGTGTCGCCCATAAATACCTGGGCCGGAAAAGCATTATACCACAAGAATCCAATGCAGGCACCAACAAATGCAGCACCGAATACTACAAGTTCACCTGTATTGGGTATATACATTATATTCAGATAGTCCGAAAAGATGATGTTACCTGATACATATGCGAATAATGCCAGGGTAAGCCCAATTATTGCTGAAGAGCCCGCTGTCAGACCATCAACACCATCTGTAATGTTCGCTCCGTTGGAAACAGCAGTAACCACAACAATTACAACCAATGCATAAACAAGCCAGGTTAATTCACCCGGAATGAATGGCAGGTTGTAATCGAATTCATTATTCTTTACAAAAGGGATAGTTGTTTTGGTCGATTTAACATCATCAAATACCTGGGTATTCTCAATGGTTGCCGATCCGGCAACTGTGTTTTCAAACTCACGTACTACAACATCTTCATGAAAATACAGGATCAATCCAACAATTAATCCGAGTCCAACCTGACCGATAATCTTGAACTTGCCACGAAGTCCTTTTTTATTCTTCCTGAAAACCTTGATATAATCATCGATGAAACCGATCATACCCATCCATGCAGTGGATACCAGAACCAGAAAAATGTATATGTTCTCAAGTTTTGCAAATAGAAGGGTTGGAATTACTATTCCTGAGATAAGTATTATTCCTCCCATGGTTGGTGTTCCTTTCTTTTCCTGCTGCCCCTCTAAACCAAGATCTCTCACATCCTCATCAACCTGCCTTTTTCTTAACATTTCGATCAATTGTTTTCCAAATGTTATGGTAATAATCAAGGACAGTACGGCTGCCATACCTGCACGGAAGGAGATATACTGGAATACTCCAGCTCCCATTAAGCTGTATTCGCGATCCAGAAAGTCAAATAAATAGTATAACATCCTGTTCTTTTCGCTAGTTATTAAATACCAATTCTATCATTTCCTCAAGAATTTCCCTGTCGTCAAATGGAATTCGTTGTCCTTTGATTTCCTGGTAAGGTTCATGTCCTTTTCCTGCTACCAGTAGTATATCTTCTTTATGTGCAAGACTGCACGCCACTTTTATAGCTTCTCTTCTATCGGTCAGTAAGATCGTTTTCTTGAAATCGCTTGGTCTGACCCCCTTTTCCATATCTCGAATAATTGCATCCGGATCTTCATCTCGTGGATTGTCTGATGTTAGTATCACCTTATCACTATATCGGCATGCAATGTCTGCCATTACAGGTCTTTTTTCCAGGTCTCTATTCCCCCCACAACCTACAACAGTTATTACCTGTTCATTTCCTGTTCTGATGTCACTAATTGTTCCCAACACATTTTTTAGAGCATCAGGGGTATGTGCATAATCGATGATGGCATGAATCCCGGATTCTGGTTTTATGAATTCAAACCTGCCCGGAGCCGGTTTTAGACCCGAAAGTATAGAAACTACTTCTTCTGTGTTCTCTCCATGGATTGAAGCAATACTGTAGGCAGCCAAAAGATTATAAGCATTAAAACTCCCGGATAACTGGAACCAGGCTATCACATCATTAATTTGGAATTCCAGGCCCTGGAAAGTATTTGAAATGATCTTTCCCTTAAAATCAGCCGGATTCTTAAGCCCCATGGTTTTGACATCAGCTTTTGTGTTCTGGACCATGATCCGGCCATGTTTATCGTCAATATTAACAAGGGCTGTCGAATTCTTTTTCAGGTTATCAAATAACTTTTTCTTCACCTCAATATATGCGTCAAAGGTTACATGATAATCAAGGTGGTCATGTGTAATGTTGGTAAATACGGCAAGATCATATTCAAGTCCTGAAATCCTTTTCTGATCTATGGCATGGGAACTGACTTCCATAAAACAATGTGTCACCCCTTTTTCTATCATCTTAGCCATTAATTCGTTCAGGCGGATGGCATCCGGTGTAGTATGTGTGGATGATATGACCTCATCATTTATCCGGATATCTATGGTTGAGATCATTCCTGTATTATAGCCAAGGTTTCTGTATAATTGATATAGAAGATTAACAGTGGTTGTTTTTCCATTGGTACCAGTGACTCCTGTCAGATTGAGCGTTGAAGATGGATTGCTGTAGAAATTGGATGCTACAATACCCATTGCTTCCATGCTATCAATAACAACAGCATATGAAACCTCATCACTGATTTGATCAGGTAGATTTTCACACAAAATTGCTGTGGCCCCATTCTGAATTGCCTGTTCGATATAATCATGTCCATCTACACGGATACCTTTTACAGCAATAAATAAGCAGCCCGGTCCTGATTGTCTGGAATCAAGACTCAGGCTGTTTATCGTGTTATCCATAACACCTGAAGAAGATCTTAACGATACGTTGTATAATATGTCTTTCAATTTTGCCATCAGCCAAGTTCAAGCGTTATCCGGCTGCCTTTAAGTGCTTTTTTCCCTGGATTCTGTGATTGTTTTACTACCCGTCCCAGTCCTTTGTAATTCACCACCAGTCCCTCATTTTCAAGAAGGAATATGGCATCTCTCAGGGTCATTCCGGTTACATTTGGAACAAGCCCGGGTGTTATCTGATTACTTGTCCAATGAACTGAATTGGATACCCTGCGGGTTCTTACCCATGTATCCTGGGTTTGTTGATGATTACTCAGTCCCAGATCATTGCAAATCATTTGCAGATCATATCTGTTGCCCGCTCTTATGACCGGGAATATACTTTCATCTACATATTGCTCTGTTGGGTATGAATCATGTAATTCCAGGTCAAGTGCATATACTTTATCAGCTATTTCCTTGAACACAGGTGCAGCCACATCACTTCCATATTGTCGATAACCTTTAGGATTATCAATAACTACAATGCAGGAATATTTCGGATTGTTGGAAGGGAAATAACCAGCAAATGATGTGTAATACTGTTTCGTATATCTTCCGTCCTTAAGTTTTTGACTGGTTCCTGTTTTCCCTGCAATCGGATAGTGACTATGCCGGATATTGGAAGCAGTTCCTTCCTTAACAACAGATTCCAGAAGACTTCTAACCTGAACAAGTGTTTCATCAGAACATATTTTTTTATTCAATACGACGGATCTGAATCTCTGTTTCACCACACCAGCTTTGTTAATTGACTTAACAATTAATGGCCTGATCATAATCCCATCATTTGCTATAGCATTGTAGAATGTGAGTGTTTGCAGGGGAGTCATTGTAAGTTCATAACCAACAGATATCCAGGGTAATGAAACGCCACTCCACGACAGATCCGTAGTGTCCTTAATATATGGTTTCCCTTCACCGATCATTTGAAATCCTGTAGGCGTACCCAGCCCCATACTCTTGATATGATCGATGAATCTTTGCGGGTTTTTCGCAAAATGTGCATGAACGAGTTTCGATATTCCTATGTTAGATGATTTGGAAAAGCATTCTTTAACAGTCAACATTCCAAATCCACCCGGTTTATGATCCACCATCGATCGATCATAATATTTATATCTTCCATTGCCTGTCTCAATACTATCTGTCAACTCAGTATTTGTTTCTTCCAGTAGTGCAATCAGTGAGGCCAGTTTAAATGTGGAGCCAGGTTCAGTGAGCCCCTGGCTACCAACTGCATAGTTATACCTTTCACTGTATGTTCCCCCGCTATTACGACTGAGATTGGTTATTGCTTTAATCTCCCCTGTTTGAACTTCCATGACTACAACGCATCCATGGTCCCCCTCATGTTCACCGAGGGCTCTTAACAATGCAGTTTGAGCTACATCCTGCAGGTTCACATTGATAGTAGTCTGAATATCATAGCCTTGTTCCGGACGGATCTCAGAACCGTCGTATACAGGTCTCCATTTACCACCAGCTACCTTTTGAAATAAACCTTCACCATCTTTTCCAGCCAGGTACTTGTTGAAACTGTATTCAAGACCTGCACCCTGATTGTTCTGATTAATGTAACCTATGGTCCTATAACCAAGATATGAGAAAGGATAAAATCGTTTGTCTATTTTTTCGAAGATAATTCCACCTCTAAGCCTGCCATATCGGAATATTGGCCAGTTAGCCATAACCTTTTTATCCTGGTATTTAATCTCATTCCTGTTTATAAGAATGTATCTGCGCCCTTTCAACCTGGCATTTTCAATACTTCTTTTATAATCACTCGGGCGTTTATCTTTGAAAAAATCAGAAAGCAGGATGCTCAATGAATCTATTTCTGCCCTGAAAAGTTCATCTTTTGCGACGGTGGGATCAAAAGCCAATTTATAAAAAGGGAGGGATGTAAGCAGAAGACTGCCATTATCAGAATAGATATTTCCCCTGGTTGCTTTTACTTTTATGAACTGTAACCCGATTTCCTCTGCCATTTTCGTCCATTTTTCACCTTCAGCCATTTGAATGTAGAGAATCCGCCCCACGATGGTAACACCGAAAATGAAAAAGACCAGAAATGCTATCCTGACCCGTAATAATATGGATTTTCTAATATTCACCTTCTTGAACAATGATTTTATATGGTGGCATTTTATTCTCTTTTAATCCTAACTCTTTTACCTTAGTTGCCACTTCTGATTGTTTACTGGCAAACATATAATCGGCTTTCAGCGAAGTATAATCAGCTCTAGATTCTTCCACTTCCAATTCGAGTTTTTCAATTTTTCTGATTGTTTTCTCTGCATAATGATTATTGCCTATATAGAATATGGTAAGAAATGTTACAAACAGGATCTGTGGTAAATATCTAACAGGGAGTCCATCGTCAAGTTTTTTATCAAGATTTAGAACCTGCTGGAACCATGAAAACATACTTTCCTTACCTGATGCTTCGTTCCTTATTTTATAGGTGTTCTTTACCATGTTTATATCTTTTCTCCGATTCTAAGTTTTGCGCTCCTCGACCTTGGATTACTAATGACCTCAGCAGCAGGAGGAATGATCGGTTTTCTATTAACTGGTTTAAAGGGCCTGATTACATTACCATACAAATCTTTGTCCGGCTCACCGGAAAAATCCCCTTTATTGATATAGTTTTTTACTATCCTGTCTTCAAGCGAGTGATAAGATATAACTACCAGACGCCCGTGATCTTTCAATAAATCGGAAGATTGTTTCAGAAATTCTTTCAAGGCCTCAATCTCGTCATTAACGGCGATCCTTAGAGCCTGAAATACCTGTGCGAAATATTTGTTCTCTTTATTCCTGGGAGCGAGTGGTTTAATTATCTCAATTAACTCACTTGTCAGATTGATTTCCTGATTGATCCTGGTTGTGGATATTTTGGTGGCTAATGTTTTGGCATTTCTTACTTCACCGTACTCGCTGAAAATTCGTTGAAGTTCTTTTGGTTCAGAATTGTTCACAATATCCCTGGCAGATGTGTTTTGGAGTCTATCCATTCGCATATCGAGATGTCCGGAAAAACGGGTAGAAAATCCTCTGTCAGCTACATCGAGCTGCCATGATGAAACTCCCAAATCAGCCAGAATACCGTCCACTTTTTTTATACCATAGAGTCTCAGGTATTTTGTCAGATACCTGAAATTTGTTTTTATGAATATGAAATTCTCTTCATTTATTGTTTTGGCTTCATTTACTGCATCTTCATCCTGATCCACGCCAATTACTTTTCCATTACCTGTCGCTTTCAGGATCTCACGTGAATGGCCACCACCACCAAACGTGACATCCACGTAAATACCCGCCTCACATATATTTAATCCGTCTATGCTTTCGGTCAATAATACAGGAACATGGTATTCCATGATTATTCACTATCCAGGAATCTCTGTACATTACTCGATAACTCCTCCTGATTCGGATATAATTGTTCCGAATATAAATCAGGATTCCACAATTCTATTCGGTTTCCCATACCCACTGCAATTACTTCTTTTTCAAGTTTTGCGTATGATAACATAAGTTTGGGTATTAAAAATCTTCCATTACCGTCGAGCTCTGCAACACTCATCCCCCTGAAAAAATTCCTCTGCAGCTTCCTGTATTCGGGATTGAATTCATTCAATCCTGCTATTTTATTATAAATTTTTCTGAATTCTACTTCCGGATATATCGTAAGACACGTTTCAAACCCTAATCCTATTACTAATTCATGCTTGCTACTTTCTGGCAGATTGGCCTTAATCCGTGCAGGAAGGACAATGCGTCCTTTTGCATCCAGTTTACATTCATACTCACTTGTAAAAAAGGCCATTTCTGATATCCGGATAGTTCAGATCAAGTACAAAATTAGGATTATATTTGGCATTTCCAACCACAATGACCCACAATGGCCCACTTTTTTTAAAAAAAAATATAAATTTTGATAAAATTGCCCTTTTTGGCCTGTTTTCACACTTTTATCACCCCCTTAGATAATGGAAGATGCAACTGGCTTAACTGATGATTTATTAGGAATACAATATATTATATATGAATAATATAATTAATTCATATATTTTAATAATATCCCCTATTAGTGGGATGATGTGGGGCTTGAAATAACAGGATATTAACCTTTATCGGTTAGGAGTGATAAAAGAATAAAAAAGGTGTTCTGAAGCATGTCAGAACACCTTTTGATATAATTAACTAAAATTCTATCCTTTCAGTACCGTGAGTACTTCTTCTTCAGATACATTGGCGAAGAAGTTATTCTCATGATCCCATTCTACTCTTCGACCCAGATGGAGTGAAAGTGTTCCCATATGAGCAGCAATTGCTTCAATAAATCCCTGGTCAATATTACAACTTGGTACACCATCCATACGGATGCTGTCCAGCCATTCAGCAATATGTAAATGTGTTGCATCCACTCTGCGTCCATTCCTGTAGGTATACAGATAACCCTTCTCTGCAAAATACCTTTCTGTTGCCGAGGTTATCGCATCAACACCTTGTGAACCAGGTCTGTATGCAAATAATGGCAAACTGAGATCGATGGTCCCATCCTGGATTTTATCCTTATACCTGGTTGATCGTCTATCAGGATAAACAACCAGCGTGTTTCCTACCTCCATTGTAGCATCATGCCCCATAATGATACTTGGTCTGTTGAATTCATTAGCAAGGGTGGCACTATACTGGAATGTAAGGTCCCTCTCAGGATATTCGAAAATTACATTGAAAACATCCGGTACCTCACGTCCGTCCTTAAAGAAGTAGATACCTCCAGATGCTGAGACTGATTTAGGTATGCCCAGATCAAGAACCTGATTCATCGCATCGAAATCATGTGTGAGGAGGTCACCTGATAATCCTGTGCCATATGCCCAATACTTTCTCCATCGGAAAAAATGGTCTTTATTGAAAGGAACTTTCGGAGCATTTCCGAGAAATCGTTCCCAATCGATGGTTTTCTGACTGGCTTTCTCATGTATTGGATATTGCCAGGCTCCATTTGGAGAGTTCCTGTTCGTATTGGTCTGAACCATGGTAACAGGTCCCAAAATGCCTTTTTTGATAAGATCTTTGGCTTTATTATGACTCTCAGTTTGGCGGAATTGATGACCTAATTGCAATTTGATACCTGTCTTTTTTACAGTTTCAAAGAGATCGTAGGTTTCCTGCATTTTGTGCGTCATTGGTTTTTCTAAATATACATGCTTTCCTGCTTTAGCTGCAGCAATTGCCATAGGTGCATGCCAATGGTCAGGTGTGGCAATGATCACGGCATCAATATCATCAGCCGCTATCAGGTCTTCCCATTTGTGATATCTCTTTGCATCGTTTCCATTTATACTTACGGTTTTATGGGCTGCTTCTAATTCAACATCGAAAATTTCGCAAACCCCGTTGAAAACCACATTAAGATCATCCTGATCACTGAACATATTTAACCCTGCATTATTTCCACTTCTCAATGCTCTTTCGGTCATAATATTCATCCATTCTTCGGATGCAAATCCTGCAGCACGGACCAGTTGTTCTCCCCGGATCCCAAATCCAATGATACCAAGACGAATTTGCTTACTCCTGTCAACTCTAACTACCTTACCTGCTTGATTTTGAACATCAGGTGATAATCCAATCTCAGCAAGTATTTCCCCTCTTAATGCTTTGTCATATTTTGTTTTACGATATGCACCATAGAGGATTCCTCCAACAGCTGGAAGAGTCACCAATCCTTTAATCACATCCCTTCTTGAGATCTCGGATGATTCCAGATTTTGTTCGTTATGTATATTATTATCGTCAGCCATTTTATGAAAATTTCTGTCCTATTTATTCCGTACCATATAGATTAATCTTTCAAACCCGATCAATCGACTATTTGGGAACCAGATATTTATCCCAATTGCCAGTGCTTCAATCAGGTTTTTATTTATCAGCAAATAACTGCCTTCTCCGGGTGCAGCATATTTGACTCCAATTAGAGAAGGATGGGATAAATAATACATAATCAACAATGCAATACCAGCAATACTTGCAACTTTCTCAAATAATCCCACCATCAGACAAATACCAATTATTAAAAGTCCCCATTGGTTAAGAAAATTCACAACATTCAATATATCGGGATTTGCTGCCATGGCGTAAAATAATCTTTCAAATAACCCCTTTGAATCCATCAGAAAAGCTGCTGAAGACCAGTTCGGATTTAAGACCTTCACCAGTCCCTCATAGAAAAAATGCCATCCAATGGCTACCCGTAGCAAAACGAGCATTGTTAATTGCCCTTTTGTATAATCGGGTACTTTAAAATATTTCGAATCCTTTATCATTATCTCAGTTATTATTACTAAAAAATTCATGCAAATTTATCATTTTAAGTTAAAAATTTTATCTATAGAATCAATAATGGTGGTGACAGAAGATTAAAATGGAGAAATGGTTGAACATGATATTGAACGATATGCAGGCATATTTAGTCCATTTTAAATTTCTTCCATTAGAACCATCCGGTCGTACACGATAACAACCAGGCAGGTAAAAATTATTATAATTTTGTGTGATTTTCACCCCATTGGTAATATCTGTCCACAAGAGTTATTTCATTTTTTCACTAATTGTGAACTATTTTACATTGAAATGCTTTATTAATGTGGGAGACTAGGGAAAAATCGAAGATAGTTGTGAAGTGGTTTACAGAATTATATTTTATAAAGGAAGGGAGGGTTGATCTGATTAAAAAAGTCAAGCCTGTAATATTTATAGCTTCCCTGGTTACCTTCTTCACAGTAATTCTGGCCCTGTCTGCTTGTGATAGTGATGATGATCCTCAACCTCTAGCCCCGACACCCTGGAGTTTCCCGGAAATCATACACTTCCCTACGAACCTGAATATACCTGATAATAATCCTATGACGGTTGAGGGTATCGAATTAGGACGTTATCTATTTTATGACGGAAGGCTGTCAGGAAGATCTCATCCTGATTCACTTATGTCCTGTGGTACATGTCATATTCAGGCTAATGCATTTGAGTGTGGTCCGGACCATCCTAAATATAAAGGACATCCTTTTGGAATTCCTACAAAAAATTATCCCGAGGGAAAACCTACACCTCATGTTATGATGCCTTTAGCTAACCTGGCATATATTAATAGCGGATATCTATGGAATGGTCTTATTCATGAATCAACAACAAAAAAAGGACCGGATGGATATGATTTCATGGGAGATAATTATTTAAACTTCAAATCCCTTGAATCACTGGTATGGATGGGAATTGTTGCGGAACATGAAATGAATGGCTCTATTGAAAAAACCGTTGATATGATTGCATCCATTGACATGTATGGCGCGATGTTCAAAGCAGCTTTTGGTGATGAAGTTGTTAATATTGACAGGATTTCCAAAGCTATTGCACAATTTGTGCGATCAATTATATCATACAGGTTTAAATATTATAAATTCACAAGACATGAAGTAGAATTGACACCGGCTGAAAAAAGAGGATATAACCTGTTTTTTTCAGAGGACGCCGACTGTTTTCACTGCCATGCCGGGTCACTTCTTATGACCACCACAGAGTATTATAATAATGCTAAGGATACGGTATTTAACGATTCAAGGGACCGGTACGCGGTGACAGGAAGTTTATGGCACAAGGGTTCTTACCGTGCTCCCTCTCTGATTAACATAGAATTGACCGGGCCATATATGCATGATGGTCGATTTGAAACTCTTGATGAAGTAATTGATTTTTATTCTGAGGAGCTTGTATATTCTGAATATGTTGATCCCTTAATGAAATATGTACGTTATGGCGGTGTACATATGACAGTAGAACAAAAGGCTGATCTGAAATCTTTCCTGTTAACTTTTACTGATCACGATTTGCTAACGGATCCAGCTTACAGTTGCCCGGAAGATCTTGGTGAATTCAGTGTTAAGAATCCTTAATAAAACATCTAATTACATTATTTTTTTTTGGATATTTCACCGGGGATAGATTTGTACTATATTCAGGATAAAATATTTAACTGAATTCGAGACACAGAATCTGGTATCTCAAAAATAATCAATAATCAAAAAGTTCAGAGTATACGGGAACGAACCGTTCAAAACAGTCATAATTCACGGCGGGCCAGGTGCTCCGGGAGGTGTAGCTCCAATCGCCAGGAAACTGGCAGTAAAATTTAGTGTGCTTGAACCTTTTCAAACAAGGAAATCTGTTAGCGGGCAAATAGATGAATTATTTATATTTATACAGGATCAAACCAAAGTACCGGTAATTTTAATTGGTCACTCCTGGGGTGCATGGCTTGCATTTATTTTTACTGCAAAGTATCCTGAACTGGTAAATAAACTAATTCTGATCAGTGCTGGAGCATTTGAGGAAAGATACAATGCGGATATAATGAATGTGAGAATGAATCATCTTTCTGCCACTGATAGAGCTGAGGTTAAAAACCTGCTACGAACACTTGGTGGTCAGGAAAACGACGACGACCGTGGTATCTTTATGAAATTCGGTCGACTTATGGCAAAGGCAGATTCTTACCATCCCATTTTGGAGGAAGATGAGGTTATTGAATTCCAACCTGATATATTTAATGCTGTCTGGAAAGAGGCCTCCGAAATGAGGAAATCAGGTGTTCTGATAAAAACGGGAACAAAAATCAAGTGTAAAACAATAGCCATTCATGGAGATTATGATCCACATCCTGTAACTGGAGTATTGGTACCCTTATCCAGAATTATGGATAATTTTGAATTTTATGAATTGAAAAAATGTGGTCATTATCCCTGGAATGAAAAATATGCAAGAGATGAATTTTATAAAATTCTGGATCTGGAAATATCAAATCGGGAGATCAAAATTTAAATAGATCAATCAGGTTTGGGGAACCTGTGAGAATTGGAAAAGACATACTATGAATAGTTACGTACACGGATATAATGAGAGTGAGTCGAAAAGATTGAACGACCAATCAGTAACACTTCAGGAATTATTACACCATGATTCAGTATGGGATCCTGGGAGTTATATCCTGGAAGCCGGATGTGGTATTGGTTCACAAACGAGGATTATTGCCCGTAGAAACCCGGATTCAAATTTCCTGTCTATTGATATATCCGGGGAATCAGTTAATTCTGCAAAGGAGCGTATAGACTCCGAAAATATTCATAATGTTAATTTCCAGGTAGCAGATATTATGGCTCTCCCTTTTGAGGATGAATCTTTCGATCATGTGTTTTTATGTTTTGTGCTGGAACATTTACCAGGTACCCGGGCCTTGACCGAGTTGAAAAGGATTTTAAAGAAGGGAGGCTCGTTAATGTTGATTGAAGGAGATCATGGATCAACCTTCCTGCATCCTGACAGTTCTGAAGCTCATCAGGCAATTGATTATTTAGTTACACTTCAGAAGAGAAAAGGTGGCGATGGAAATATTGGCCGGAAACTTTATCCGCTGCTGGTTGAAAATGGTTTCAAAGACGTCAGGGTATCGCCAAGATTTGTATATGCAGATAGTAGTTTACCTGAGATGGTTGAAGGATTTACGAGAAACACTTTTGCTGCCATGATTGAAGGAATACGTACTGGAGTCTATGAGGATCAGCATATGGATAATATTGTGTTTGAAAAGGGGGTGGAAGCACTTTACCGGGCTGCTGAGGATAATGGCGTGTTCTGTTATACTTTCTTCAAGGGGTTTGGACTTAAATGCTTATAAATCTCATCAATTATAATTCAGGTATTCAATTAGAATATCAGAAGAGCAAGTATTATTAAATATATAGTGTAGAAAAGAGGGTGAAGAAATAGTGATATCCCGAACCTGAACGTGCATATCATATGGGGATCTTTAATATACTTTTTTAAAAGGTATTCAACGATCCTGTCCGGTATGTAATTGGCAAGTTTTGCGATCAGTTTGAATGGGAATTTCAATATCCTGATAATCACAGGTATCTTTTCTTTGGTTCCGGGCGGCAGGATTTCACCATTCCCGATTCGTCTTACAATTTCCTGATCGGAACGGAGTTGTTCTACAAGATCTTTGTGATAGATCCTGGCCTCTATCCATTTATTATATATTTCATCATATTGATCTGTAGGCTCAATATGGAGTATCAGGGGTTTGATCCTGTCAGATAAATCATCCAGGAATCTATCAAAGGCAATTTTTTCATCTTTCTCATAATCTTCCCTGTAACCTTCTAAGGTAAAAGGTTCACCATAAGTTACCAGTGTTCGACCTGAACCATCGAAATAATATTCATAATGAATCCCTGTTGGTACAATTTGAACTCCAAGTTTAAAATCAGCCTCAGCCTCGGCCCTGAACGCCATTTTGGCGATTCCATTTCTAAAGCGAAGGACATTGTGTGACAGGTGGTGTTGTCCTTCGGGGAATATACCCAGCGAGTATTTTTTCTTCAAAACAATATTTGCTGCATTAAAAGCTTCGTCATTCTTCCTTACATTTTCCAGCCCATCCCTGTGAAATCGGAATATAGGGATCATTTTTAGACCCATCAGGATATCTGCTGCCAGTTTCTTCTTAAAAATATCACCCCTGGTTATAAAATGTGGGCTTCTATGGGTTGAACTGCAAATGATCAATGCATCCACCAGGGCATTCTGGTGGGCTGCTGCAAAAATCAACGGACCTTTTTTAGGTACGTTATGTTTACCAACGATTTTGTACTTTCGAAAAAACAATTTATATCCAAGATGTACGTGGAACTTAAGAGGATAATAGCACCAATGAAAAAGGGTTCTTACCATAAACGCAAAAGCTGAATCGATTATTATTTGGCGCTTAATATAGTAAAAAAAAACACCTTCTCAACATAACCGCTCATGACAGTTATGTTGCGAAGGTGGATAATACATCAAGTATTAAACCTGGATTTTCTAAATTGATATGGTCCTACCTATTGTATTATTTAGCCAATTCGATTTTAAAGGGGACTTTCAGTTTTTCCCAGTGCATAAATGCAATGGCTGAATTATCTGTCAATTCCTCAAATCCAAGGAATAACCATTCCATATGACCGGTTTTCAAAGGAGTTACCTCTATTCTGAGGGCATCTTCATTCTGATCGTAGGAGTAACTTCCCCATTCTTCGTTCTTTTTGCTGAAGATCACTACCCATGCTTTTTTCTCAGATGGGATCATATGGATACTATATTTACCAGCCGGAAGTTTTTTACCTTCAACCAATAGGTCTTTGTTGGATTCAATCGTTGTATTCTTATCTGCACCAACTCGCCAGGGATAAGGTTTGTCTTTTGAATACTTATTTCCAGGATGCAATCCATAAGGTTCAAGTTCTCCCCAAATTTTTCTACCCTTTACTCCGGGTCTGCTGTAATCAAAAGTGATTACACCATCAAGTCCGATATTCTGAGTTACCTCAGCTCGTGGACTTTTCGGAATTCTATCCTGTGAATATGTCTTGAGACTCAAGGCAAATATTGAAGCCAGGACAACAATTAAGACTGTTACGGTTTTAACTTTTTTCATTTTGAAGTTTGTTTGATGAAAATAATAGGTTTTGTTTTAGTTAATCTCAGATATCAGTATATCCGGATGATATTTAATGCTGATTTGTATAAAGTAACCTTAAAAATAAGAAAATACTTTTCAATATACCAGTTAAAATCCAGAGATAAATTCCACATAATAGTCCTCGTTATTATAATTTGGTTCCAGCTCGAGTACACTAATTGAGTATGAATCGGATAATCTGTTTGATGACTTGATTATTCCGAGTTTGATATTTACTTGTTCTAATTGTCCTTTACCAGGAAATCTGCCAGGATAGCATTAAAAGAATCAGCATTATCCATATTCGCGCAATGTCCGGCATTCGGGATGATTTGGAATTCAATACATGGATCATTCTTTTTCCAGTCTTCAGCAACCTTTTTTATCAGCTCCAGGTCTTGATCTCCCGTCATCACAAGGAGAGGATAATTATGCTGTACATTATCTCGTGGTTGAATAATTTTTCCCAGGCCGGACATGACCCTGAATGATCTCCTTGTAAATAAACTTGCCATCTCGTAAAAACGGGCTTTTTCTTCATCGTGAACAACTGTAACTGAAGCCACATATCTTCGGAAAGATTTCATTGAATACAGGGCCTTGAATATCCATTTCACTCCCTCGGCTTTTTGTGCTTTCATTACTTTCCTGTTATCACTGTTAATGTCATATCCTCCCAGGATCGTAATGGATTTGACCATATCCGGATTCTTCAGGGCCATATATTGAGCTATTAACGATCCCATGGAAACACCAACAAAATGAGCATTATCGTAACGCTCGTTTTCCATAATTTTCTGAATATGATTGAGGGAAATATCAATTTTGTCCTTGGTTGAACCGGGTTGTGACAATCCATGACCCAGAAAATCCAGTGTTATAACACGATAATTCTCTGAGAAGAAATCTATTTGTTTGTCAAAACAACGATGATTACCAAATGCAGGGTGTAAAAACATGATCAAATCATTCGGATTTTTTCCTGAAATGAAATAATGAATTGAGTATCCTTTCTGTTCAAGGATCTTATGCTCAATATGTGAATTCACCTGGATATCTATACGATTATCTGATTTCATACGATTAATATTTGATTCATAATGGTGATTCTTTAGGGTGATTATTAAAATCAAAAACATTAATATCCCTGAGAAGAAAATAATGATAATTAGAAAAGTCTTTTTCTTAGAAACCATTTTGTTCTGTCTTAAAGCATTAAGTCTGGAAGTCTTCCTGAAATTAGCAAAGTTGAAATGAAATCGAATCAGACAGAGCAAAAAATTGGCCTTTCGTTGAAAAAACAATAATTTGGCAAGATGAAGCTAAAAGTGGATGATAATCATGAAGAGGAAGATGCCTGCTAACACGGCTATGATTGAATCCCATTGGCAACTTCTACAACAGCAATACATATTGGAAATCATACATGAGTAATGACTGACAAGGATACATCACGTGGTTTATGGGGATCGAAGATCGGTTTCATTTTTGCGGCAGCTGGATCAGCGATAGGATTGGGGAATATCTGGAGATTTCCTTATGTGACGGGGCAGAATGGTGGAGCAGCCTTTGTGCTTATTTATATATTCTTTATCGTGATTATTGGCTTGCCTATTATGATCTCGGAATTAACAATCGGACGAAAGACAAGAAAAAATCCCTATGGCGCTTTTAAAAAATTAAGTCCAAACACGAAATGGAAATTAGCGGGTGGGCTTGGTGTATTGACCGGGTCCTTATTATTATCTTTTTATTCCGTTATCGCGGGTTTCACAATCGGATACTTCATTAAAATTCTGCTTGGGGATTTTTCTGTGATATCAGACGTATCCCAATCAGCTGAGATATTTACAGACTTCAGCGCTAATCCAGTATATACAATAGGTTTGTCACTGGTGTTCATGATACTGACTGCCACTATAGTGGTTAAAGGTGTATCAGCCGGAATAGAAAAGTGGTCCAAGATATTCATGCCTGTACTATTGTTGTTGCTGGTGGTTCTGGTTATCCGGTCGGTTACATTCGAAGGAGCAGGAAAAGGGCTTGAGTTTTATCTTAAACCAGATTTTGCACAAGTTACAGTCGGAACAGTAATAATGGCCCTCGGTCAGGCCCTGTTTTCATTAAGTCTGGGAGGTGGTGGGATGATGACTTATGGAAGTTACCTATCGAGAAAAGATAACATAGTAAGTTCTGCTGGTTATATTATTATGTTTGATACATTGATTGCCATCCTGGCTGGATTTATCATATTTCCTGCCCTTTTTGCCATGGGCGGGGATCCTGCAGGCGGTCCCGGATTAATATTTGTTACCCTTCCATCAATCTTTGTAAAAATGCCTGGTGGGATGATTTTCGGAGCCAGTATTTTTCTGCTGTTGTCACTTGCAGCACTTACAACAACAATATCCCTGCTGGAAATCCCTGTATCATATTTTGTGGATGAGAAAGGTCTGTCACGCAGGCGAGCCACTTTCTTGGCAGGGGCATTGGTGTTTATGCTGAGCATTCCCTCAGCCTTGTCTCTAGGTGCTTATGAATGGTTTTCAAATCTACCGTTCTTTAAAATTGGATTCCTTGACTTAATAGTTATCATTTTCGCGAATTATTCCCTGGTATTAGGCGTATTTCTTATCGCAATATTTGTCGGGTTTAAATGGGGAATAAAATCAGCTATTAAGGAGATTGAAGAAGAGGGTAATATTTTTGTCTATAAGCGAATCTGGTCATTTCTGATTCGTTATGTAAGTCCACTGGCTATTATTGCTATCCTTGGCTATATTATAATTACCGGGAATTACTTTTAGAATTCTTTTTACGAAAGGGCTAAAGCCCACATTAACCTTTCGACTAAGACCACCTCCTGAAGAACGTGGTTAATTAATGATGCCTATTAGGACACCATTTGAATTATTGAAATCTTCACCAATAAATCCAGAACCTAAGAAAGGTTCAATAACGAACAGGATACGAGGAAGGCCCTCATATCGGAATTAAAGTATATTTCCTTGAGTTGTCTGTGTACTCTTGTTACTTATGGCTTAGAATATAAAGAATTTCAAAATCATAATGCAATGTGCTATATACTTTGTTAGTTAACGGTTTTATTCATTGTTATGAAGATGGACATCCATTTGAGGATATGGAATATTTAATCCTTCTTTGTTAAAGGTATTATAAACATTCTCATTCATGTCGAAGAACACGCCCCAGTAATCAGCTGAGTTTACCCATGCTCGTACAACAAAATTCACAGAGCTGTCACCCAGCTCGGATACTGCAATAAATAATTCCGGATCTTTTAAAATCCTGGTATCAGCATCGCACAGTTTTTTGAGAACCTCTTTTGCCTTATCTACATTATCGCCGTAACCTATGCCAAAGGTCCAGTCCACTCTCCTGTTTTCCTCAGTTGAATAATTGGTCATGGAAGATGTCGACAATCCCCCGTTTGGAATTATTATGGTTTTGTTGTCGGGAGTTTTCAGGATTGTATTGAATATCTGTATTTCACTTACAATTCCCATGTGGCCCTGGGCATCAATAAAATCACCTACTTTAAATGGTTTGAAGATGAGGATTATAACTCCTCCGGCAAAATTTTGCAGTGTACCAGATAATGCCAATCCAACAGCCAGGCCTGCCGCACCTAAAATAGCAATGAACGAGGTCATTTCGACACCCAACATACCCAGCACACTTATTACAAGCATTGCTTTCAGAAGTATAACCACAATCCCTCTTAGAAATGGTATTAGAGAAGGATCAAAGTTGCTTTTATTCATTATTTTACTCACCCCGTTTGTAAGGGCTTTGATAATCCATCCTCCAACGATCCACACCGCAATAGCCCCAAGTAATTTTGGACCATATTCAATAACGATTTCAGTTATCTGACTAAAGATTTGTTCCACGTTCATGATCTTATTTTTAAGAGTTACTATTTAAAGCATCTATTTTATCGTAACCAATGATCCGGTCCGGATCTGATATCTTGGTTGGTATTAATCTTCAAATTTATGACAATCATTATGTCAATGCAAATAGTTTTTTAACACGTTGAGCACATAAGAGCTTTGGCATTTAATAACGACTTGAAAGAACCCCGATTAGCACAAAAAAAAATGATCACATGGACACCAAATCATTTTATCTTATGAACTAATCCTTCTATTGGTTGTGTCAATCCTACCTGCTCTTTCATGGTTTTAGCCATACTGGAAATAAGCCATACTTTTATCCATTCGGATTTACCGGGGTGCTTCTTGGAAGAAATTAATTTTAACAAGTCGATCAGTGCCAGGAACTCTTCCTCAATAAATATTTTAATATCCGGACTATAAGATCCACATCCCTCGAATGCTTCAATTGGACTTAGATCTCCAATCCCCTGAATTACATGGTCTAAGTTCCGGGGGAAATTATAATGGCAAATGTCCATTCTGCAAACTTGAAATTCAAGTTCCTTATTTCCTTTTCCAGCAACTAGCTCTTCATATGTCTTCCAGTTCCATTTCAATCTTGCAACCAATAAACGAACCAGGCGTTCTTTATCAGGTTCTTTCTTACCCAGCCACTTTTTAATATTTTGCTCCAGGTTCCGGTTTCTCGTGACACCCTTTAACTCAGGTTTATCACCTAACCATTTATTTAGCGCTCCAACATAACTCTGTCCTGTCAGACTCCGCCCTGTTTTATCCTTTTTCCAGGCATTTTCACCATACCTGATATGATTTGCACCTATTTGTTTCAGGACAGTATTTGCTTTCAGGTTTAAGATTGACTCTTTTAAATATCTAATATGCTGCTGAAATTTAAAGTGGCATACCTCAAACCCTGTGATCAGTTCGCGGATGTGTCTGACATGCGAAGGTAATGTCCCTAACGCTTTTTCAAGATCATCTATTTTTTTTATCTCAGGATCATCAGACGAGATCTCAATATTAGACCAGGGATTCATTATTTGCAGTTTTACAGTTACCTCCTATGTGCCGTATCGGATTATGTATCGAAAGTTAGTTGGAAAGTAGAATTTTTAAAATCATTGCTGGATTATTTATGGATTAATATGTGGGTACTGAATGTTACATTGCATCAGGTAATATTAAACTTGTTTTTTACACAAATTCATTTTTGAAAATTTCCCATAAAATATCCTTTTTTGTCTTCCCATAGATTTCATCATAATGTTGATGAAGTGTATTAGATTCCTGGTGATCCCAATACTTAAAGGGAACCTTTCCTGTACCAAGTTCATAGTCCATAGATTGCCAAACATCTTCACGAAAAGTATAGAAAATGCCATTGTTGTTTGTTAAAGATACCTATCAGGTCTCCCAAATATTGTTCAGCTCCTTTTATTTTAAAATGTATCAAATTCAGGAACAGTAAGTATATAAGCAGAACGAAACTAATGTGGAATATTGCTTGATGTTTCCTTTGTATTTCAGTAGCATCGCTTTTAGCCCTAAAGATCCATAGCTCAAACGCCGAAAGCATCCTTTTGGCGTCCTCTTTGTTAAATATCCAATCACTTTTTCGCTAAGGTCAGATCTGTCAAATAAAAAAGTAAGCATAAATCACCTAAACAACAGACCGATACATTTGACAGCAGATCAAATAATCAAATCAATAGTTTCAAGCATTTATCTATTAATTTGATGTATTTTCCAGGCAGATGTTCAAGCTTGATATTGAGTGTTATTAATGTGTATGAATTATCATTGATGCAGATTCTAAGCCATTTGATTCGGCAGATATCTGAAAATTCCCTGATGCTAATTTAGGTCGCACGATTACCAATCCCCGGCCTCTGAAAGTTGTGAATACCTCATCCGTTAAACTTTCCATGTGATTTGGGCTTGCGCTGCCTGAAGCTAGTAACTCACCCTGGCCTCGTACAGTTACAGTTACAGGGATCGAAGCATCAGTAACAACTATTCCGGCTTTGTCTGTAATCACAATATTGAAGAAGGCGAGGTCGTTACGATCTGCTTGAATGTTAGTATCCTCAATTTTCATGATAATTTTTACAGGAGGGCCAGCAGTATTGATGGATTTACTGTCAACAACCTGTCCATTAACCAGGCCGGATGCCTTCAGTTCACCGGGTTCATAAGTAACATCAAAATTGGCAGTAAGATCAGAATTGTTAACAGGACGGTCACCAACAACGTTCCCATTAAGTTCGAGACGGACTGTATCAAAGCTCGAATAAACCGACACCTGCATGGTTTTTCCTTCCTGTCCTGGCCAGTTCCAACGCATCTCCTCATCCGGCCAGCCCCAGAAACTAACACCTTCCGTGGTCCCTTCAGGAACAGGAGCATGAACAAACATGTTTATCCTGGTATTCCCCCAAACTATATCCCTGTAATAAGACTGTGGCTTTTTCACTCCGATAACATCGATATCCCCACACCAGGCATTAAACCAGGGGAATAGTTTGACATGAGAACTTTCTTCTCCTTTTTTCAGATAAACAGTATTGCCAATTCCCGTCTCACCAAAATAATCCATTCCAGTCCATACGAAATCTCCGATCACATATGGGTGCTTCTCTACGAGTTGCCAGTTTTCATAGGCTTCAAGAGCTACTGATTCTGTACCCATCATGATACGCTTTGGAAATCCCACATGATCTGATTCGTACCTTTGCCACCTGTAATTATAGCCGCCAATATCCAGGACATCAAATGCAGGAATAGTAGCATCCCATTCAAGTTCGGGATTATCCCAGAACCTGCAAATGGCATTTGTAACCGGACGGGTTGAGTCGATTTCTTTGACCACATTAGCAAGCTGTCTCGCAATACGGTACCCGGTCGAGTCACCGCGTTCAGGGATCTCATTGCCGATACTCCATATGATCACACTTGGATGATTCCTGTCCCGTAACAACATGGCTCTCATATCTTTTTCCCACCATTCATTAAAGTAAAGGGAATAATCTTGCGGTTTCTTGGCTCGTGTCCACATATCAAAGGATTCATCAATTACAAGCATGCCTATTCGATCACAGGCATCCAGGAATGCATCAGAAGGAGGATTGTGAGCTGTTCGTATGGCGTTGAAACCATTAGCTTTCAAGATCTCTACCCGGCGCGTTTCAGCACGATCGAATGCAGCACTTCCCAGAATGCCATTATCGTGATGTATACAGGCGCCTTTCAGGAACATGTTCTTTCCATTCAGAAGAAATCCTTTGTCTGCACTGAATTCAATAGACCGAATCCCAAAGTTGGTTGTATAAGAATCAACAACACTTCCGGCAACCGAGACTTCAATAATTAATTTATATAAATTGGGATTTTCTACTGACCAAAAATCAGGATTTTCAACATTAATATCCAGGACTATATCATTCGCAATCCCAGCTTTCATAATTTGTTGTGCCTCATTAAAACCTGTTTCTTCATTTTGTGATTTATCCAGTTTAGCAATGATAGTGGTTTCAACATTTTCTTTCGTAAGGTTTCTGATGGCGAGTTGAATGTGCACCTTCGCCAATGCATCAGCGATATCAGGTGTAGTAATAGAAACACTCCAGGGATCGATGTGTACAGGATCCTGAACAAGGAGTTTTACATTTCGATAGATCCCGGATCCAGTGTACCAGCGTGAGTTTTGTCCTGAATTGATGACTTTTACAGCTATTACATTTTCCTGGCCGGCAGGATTCAGAAACTCAGTTATATCATAAAAGAAAGGCGTATATCCATAAGCATGAAAACCGGCATGCTGGCCATTTACCCATACATCAGACTGGTTGTATACACCATCGAAGTATATTTTTACAATTTTTCCCTCCTCAAGTGGATCCAGCTTGAAGTGTTTACGATACCATCCTGTACCTCCTATCACATAACCAGTTGATGTTGTCCCCGGGCTATCTTTGGAGAATGGACCGATTTGGTCTCCTGTATCAGAGCCTGGAAGATCCTCGATACTCCAGTCATGTGGTAGATCAAGTGATCGCCATTGGGAATCATCGAATCCAGGATCTTCAGCACCTGTGAGACTGTCTTTAACAAATTTCCAATCCAGGTTAAATGATTGAGTATTAGATACGATTGTTTCAGGTATCGGTTTTTCCTTGCAACCGGAAGAAAATGTAATGATTGTTATAAATAGAATTAATATGACCGTTTTAGTGGGTGAGGAGAAATATTTCATACTTGTATTTATTATTTTCCGAATATGGTTCAAGTGTCCACCTGAACCAATATATTAGATTAATCAACATTCAGGGTAGAAACTAACTGAAACTTCATCAATTTCCCTTTTGCCAATTGTATCAAGTTGTCTCTATTATCTATGCCGAATTCAATTCCCAATTTTTCAATACTCTTTGTATTAATTGACTTGAGATATCCTTCTTCCAGTTTGAGAACCTGCATATCATGCCATGTTCCAAGTGTTTTTTCCACACTTATCGTTATCTTCTGGTCATTCCTGGAGCTATCGGTTGGATTGAATTCATTAACTAATTCGAAAAGATAACTCATTTTTTTATACAGTTTTCTCACTTCATGAAGATCAATATCTGGATCAGGCTTATTCAGTTCTTCATTCAGATTTGCTACTAAAACACTAAATATCAGGTTTAATTCCGATATCAGGAATTCTTTATTTTGTGCTGAAACCTGACAAAGGATACTAGAAATTGGTTGTAAAATCTCACTGTTTGTATTAAGTACTGATTTGAATTCCTGCAAATACACGTTTTTAGTTTTTCCCAGATTTTCCATATCTGCTTCCATTACAGGTTTGGCAACATCAATCTTTTTCAGATATATTGATTTATTGGTTGTATCACGTAATCTGCCTGCAGCGAGATATGCCATTTCCAGATCGGTCCCAATTTTGAGATTTGCTTGATTGGCGATGCGGAGGAAGTATCTGTACGCTCTCAGCCTTTTAACTGCAACACGGAAATCGTGAATATCATTTTCAATAACCTCATTTCCGAATCTCTTGATATAGGATTCAAGCTTTTTGATTTGTTTGTTTATTGCGGCATATATGCAACCGGTCATAATGAGCAATATTTGAGGATATATAATTATTTAAAAATACCAATTATAGTCGAAATATAATTTTGAATTTGTGAAATGGGATACAAAAAGAAAAATATTCTTACTCTTTCTGACCGGATGTTATCCTCAGAACACCAATTCAATTTATTTGAATAATCGATGGATAAATATCATCAGCGTTTTATTTTTGGTTATTACTCTTTTTAAGGTATAAAGCAATCTGCACTACAAACACTATTTAAATAAATGGAAATCCATCATATTGCCATATGGGTAAAGGATCTTGAGAGAATACGTAATTTTTATGTAAAATACTTCAACGCAGATTCAAGTGATTATTATTATAATCCGAAAAAGCAATTCAAATCCTGTTTTTTAAGTTTCAGTGGTGGTCCTGAAATAGAACTCATGAACCAACCCGGAAAAGTTAAGGTAGCCATGGATAAAGGATTGGAGGCTTTTGGTCTTACTCATTTTGCTATTTCTGCTGGTTCGAAAAAGGCGGTCGATAACCTGACTGAAAAATTGCGCACTGATGGATACAAGATAACTAGAGAGCCCAGAACAACTGGTGATGGATTTTATGAGAGTGTTATCCTCGATCCGGAAGGAAACCGGGTAGAGATAACGGAATAGTGAATTTCCGGAGAATTAAAGAAAATGTATTCAATCCTAAGTTCAGGTTTAATCTCTGTATCTAAGTTCAGGATTCAGCCTGAAGTTTGAAAGCTATCCCCTCCAGGGGCTTCAGCCCAAATAACTTTCTGATCGAATCATTGAGCCGAAGCTTGATTTAGGAAAGGTATATAATACGAGAAAAGCCTTGGATATCACATATGAGGCTCAATTCCTACAGATTTTTTTTCCAGAACTCCAGCATGGTTTTATACAGGTGAACCCGGGCAGGATAATCGTTGATACCATGATCTCGGCCCGGGTAGATCATCATATCAAAGGTGATACCTGCAGCGATGAGCATATCTGCAAAAGCGTAGGTGTTCTGAATGTGAACATTGTCATCGAATGTGCCATGTACAAGACATAGTCTTCCATGAAGATCCGGTGCATTCCTGATATGTGACGTTGCAATGTATCCATCAGGATTTGATTTTGGTGTTTTCATGATAGCTTCAGCCCATTTAGTATCGTAATATCTCCAGTCGGATACTGGTGCAATAGCTATTCCTGCTTTGAATTCCCTGGATTGAGTCATAACAGCTAGAGTCATTGAACCACCACCACTCCATCCCCAGATGCCAATTCGTTTTTTATCCACATATTCCTGTTCGCCAAGCCACTTCGCAGCATCTATGATATCTATGGCCTCTTCATTTGGAGTATTACCCAGGATTGTATTTTCCAGTTTTTTACTGATTCCCGTGGAACTTCGATTATCAACTTTTACGGCTATGAATCCTTGATCAGCAAGAACATTGTTCCAGTAGTTTTCATAATCCCATTTGTTCAGTACAGAAGGAGCGGAGGGTCCACAATACACACTGATGATGACAGGATACTTCCTGGCAGGATTGAAATTTGCAGGTTTCAATATTGTTGCAGGCATATTGAATCCATCAGATGCGGGTATATATGTAATTTCAGGAAACCTTATTTTACTCTTGTCAACCAATTGAGTTAATGGTGGAAATAGTTCTTCAGTCCGGGAACTTCCTGTTTTACGAATTTTTATTGATCCCGGTGTATGATTGTCAGAATACTTATCCTGATAATATCTTCCATCAGGACTGAAAGATGTTTCATGTGTACCAGGTTCATTTTGCGTGATTTGCACAGGATTTTTCCCATCCAGATTTATTCTGTACAAATGCTTCTCAAGACTTGAGTTTTTAAGACTCAGGTAATATATGTGGCCATTGTTTTCATCAACATGGGAAATGGATTTCCGAACCCAGAAGGCATCACTGGAAGAAGCTAAGGTCCAATCTCCTGAGGTGATCTGATTAACCAGATTACCACTAAGATCATATAAATATAAATGCATAAATCCAGTTCTTTCTGATGCCCAAATAAACTGATTTGAATGCTCAAGAAAATACAGATCATCATGAATGTTAACCCATCCCGGGTCAGTCTCAGTCAGAATATGTTCTGATTTTCCATTTTTTTTGTCAACAAAAAAGAGATCCAGTTGTGTTTGATCCCTATTCATAGTCTGTATGCTTACATGACTGTCATCAGGCATCCAATTCACCCTGATAATATATTCGTGTAAATGATTATTGAAATCAGCCCAATTTGTTTCATTTGTTTCAAGATCATATAATCCGATTCGAACTTTCGGATTGGCTGTACCACTTTTGGGGTATCGCTGGGTTGATATATCAGGTGTAGCAGGCTCAGTGTCAACATAAATCATTGAACCGACCTTGCTTTCATCAGTATTAAGATATGCAATGGCACGCGAATCTTCAGACCACCAGTAGCCTATGTCATTTCGGCCGAAGATCTCTTCCCAGTATATCCATGATAAAGTTCCATTTAGGATATCATCACCTCCATTATTTGAAATTCTGAATTCTTCATTCCTGCGCAGATCGAAATAGTAAAGATCTTTATCCCTTACATATGACAGCATGAATCCATCCGGCGAAAATCTGGCAGAAAATTCGTCCGAGGGAGATTCTGTAATTCGTTGAAAAGCAGAGGATTTAAATTCGAGGACATACAGGTCTCCTGCAAAATAATACAGACCTTTTTCCCCTGCTGGATCGATTTCATCAGGAGTTCCGATATATCCAGGAGTATCATCTCCAAGATAACGAATCAGTGATTTTATTGCCAGGTCATAATTAATCACATCACTGGTTGTTTTTTTAACTGGATTATATAGTTCGAGTTTTTGTTGAAGACGGGGATTGCGGTTATTAACAATCAACAATGTATTATTATTGGTCCATTGTGTAAATGGAGAGACGGAAAGCTGGTATGCATCCATTCCATACATCCACTCGATATCGATTTTCGACTGAGCCTTAAGTACGGTTATGGAAATTAATATTAAGAGGAACTGGTATAATATTGATTTATGTAATTTATATGGTTTCATAAACGAATGATTTTAAAACATGTAATTTAATATACATAAAACCCTTCTTTCTATAATTCCAGGTATCAGGTAACCTGTCGTTTACTGCTCAGTGTAAAATATGCCAGCAAAAACAAGGTTAGAATGAGAGATGAAAGAATAATGGGTGGGGGCACCATATAAACGATGAATACGAGGAGTTCCAAACTCCACAAAAGAATATTAAATAACAGGATATATCTATACAGCGGGATATTGGTTCGAATGGTCTTCAATAGGATAAAATTGTATAAAGCAAAAAAGATTGTTGTTATGGCAAAAATCAGGCTATAACCTGTCAGGATCTCAGATGTTGTTCTCGCGATGCCCAAAATATTGATTTTGAGATTATCCATCAGGTCATACAGTTTTTGCTCATCGGCTCCGGTGGCTTTAGCACTCCCCATGATATGACCTATCAGGTGTAAAAATGCCGTAAGGAGTACCATGATATTGCCTAGTATGAAAAATGAGATTGATCGCATCTTTTCAAATTAACAATAAACTCAAAATATTAAAACAGGATTGTTAAATTAAACCAATTGCCATGCCGATTCCAACTACAATTAATAGTACACCCACCATTACATGTATGGTTTCGATGGTTATTTTCTGAAGTGCCTGGCTTCCAATATACGCTCCCATAAAAGCAGACAGCACAGCAACAGCGAGGTAGGGAAGTTCATTGGTGATATCCGGTGAATAAAATTTTGAAGTATATACTGATATTCTTGCTACATCGACAAACAAGGCGATTGCCACCCCTGTTGCAATAAAAGCCTCCTTTGAAAGACCATATCTGATGAGAAAAGTACTTCTGAGTGCTCCCTGGTGACCGGATAATCCTCCAAAAAACCCACTTATCAAACCACCTATAGAAAGCATACTCCTCGGTAAACTCAGTTTCTGGAGAATAGGAATGAATTCAAACAAGGCAAAAATAATCAGTAAAATGCCAATGATGAGATTTAAAGGCATGATCGTAAATTCCTCCATAAACATGGTATAATGATGAACAGGCCTCATATCTGATATATAGAGTAATAAAATAGCACCTGCGATAGCACCCAGGATCCCAGGGATCCCGAACTTCAGTAATATACTTTTATTGATATGTTTTCTGGTAAGTCCAAACTTGAAGAGATTGTTCAATAAGTGGACAATGGCTGTTAGAGCAACAGCAAGGTCTACAGGGAAGAAAAACACGAATACCGGTAACAGCATGGTTCCGAGGCCGAAACCTGAAAAAAATGTAAGCAGAGAAGCAAATAAAGCTGCAATACCAATAATGATGAATTCCATAAAACAGATTTAATTCTGAGTCTATTTAATATCTCTGTTGTTATTTATTATTCGATGAATTATTTATCCAATTATATTATACCTTGAATTTTCAGTATCCTTAAATTTATTGTATGTTTCATATAATATCAAAAGATTCAGGTGTTATTCATTGCACTTTTCTTGGATTCTGCTTCCTGTATTCAATACATCTTCGTGATATACAATTCTACGTTTGATATCTCCTATTTATTTAACAATAGCTTTCCCTAGCTTTTTCCGGTTTGCAATTCTGGAATATGGACGGATTTTGTCTGATACATTCCTTTTTTATTGATAATTTCATGCCTGATAAAAGATTTTGGCTTTAATTACATGGAGGCTTCAATGATGACCAGAAAAACTAACAGGTCACTTGTTTTAATGACAGATTTCGGCCTTTCGGAATCCTTTGTTGCAAGTATGAAAGGTGTTGCTATATCAGTATATCCTGATATCCGATTATTTGATCTAACGCATAATATTGAACCATTCAATGTTTTGGAAGGAGCATATGCATTGGCTGAAACTATAATTTACTGGCCAGAAGAGACAGTTTTTGTTGCAGTTGTTGATCCGGGAGTGGGAACAGAAAGACGAAGTATTGTATGCAGGACAAACAGTGGGCATTACATTATGTGTCCGGATAACGGTCTACTTTCTATTGTCCGGAAAGAAATCGGGTTGAAAGAGATACGTATCATAAACACTGATTTGCACAGGCTTCAAGGATCGGAATCTTTCCACACTTTCCATGGAAGGGATATTTATGCTTACAATGGATCCCGTTTGGCTGCAGGACTTATTGAGTTGAAAGAGTTAGGTGATAAATCCACGAATGAACTGGTTGAACTGGAATCTAATACTCCTTCGATTACTGGCAATATACTGTCCGGGACAGTCATAAAAATTGAAAGGCCATTTGGCAATTTGACTACAGATATTCCAGGATCTATGCTTCGTGAAGCAGACATTAGTGAAGGAGTTAACCTTGAAATTACATTAATCAAAGCAGGGAATGAGATTGAACTCCGGATCCCATTCAATCGATCATTTGGATATGTAGAAGAGGGTGAAGCTCTTTGCTATCTGGATTCTTCCGGTCGGCTTGGATTAGCTGTCAATCAGCATAGCTTTGTAGAACGTGTCAATATTAAAAAAGCTTTTAGTTGGAAGATAAAGGTTAAAGTTCATATGGATTAATTCACAATATTCTCATTAGTTATTTCACATTCAGGTATTATCAAAAGGCCAAATTGTGTAAATTGGGTCTGACATAAATTGACTACATTTTTTTTGGTATGAAACGAAATACAAATTCAGTTAAAAGAAGAGCTTTTTTAAAACAATCCGCAGTTACTACAGCTGGTCTGGTTGCAATGCCCTATTTAAATCTTGGAAAAATCGGTGTTGAGAATCTAATGACACGTCCATTTGGCAAGTTAGGTTTTGAAGTAACAACATTCGGACTAGGTGGGCAATCATCCCTCCAGTGGACACCAAAGGATATTGATCCTGTCCCTATTATCCTTAAAGCATTTGAAAAGGGGGTGAATTATTTCGATACATCCAATTTATACGGGCCCAGTCAAATGAATTATGGAAAGGCATTCAGGGAACTTGATCTTATCCCTGGAAAAGCCGGATACAATGAAAAATTGCGGAAATCAATGTGGCTAACCTCCAAAACGCACCTGAGATGGGCAAAAGGATTACCGAGTATTAAGGGTGTTACCAACTGGTCGCAGGGAGAGGTGTATCCGGGCACTGTGGCTGATATAAAGCGATCTTTATCACAGATGTTTGGTGATGGGAAAGGTAATTATCCAAAAGGCGCATATCTTGATCTCATCCTGATCCATAATATGAATACGATGGATGAGGTGGATGCACTTTTCACAGGATTGCACGATACGGATCCAAAGGCCGAATATATAGGCGCATTGGCCGTGTTGCGTGATTTCAGGGATGGCACAAATTTGACCGGTTTGAATCCCGAAGAAGAGAAACTTGTTAAACATATTGGTTTTTCCGGACATTATTCTGCCCCGGTCATGATGGAAATGATTCAACGAGACAAGACAGATGTATTGGAAGCAATGTTAATTGCGATTAATTCCAATGACCGATTGTGTTTCAATATGCAGCATAATGCCATACCTGTAGCAACTGCTAAGAACATGGGTGTGGTTGCCATGAAGATATTTGCCGATGGAGCCATGTATTCCAAGGAAGCAAACTGGTCTAATAACCCGACTCATGTTGTAAGATCCGTTGGAAGTCCTGATCTTCCCAGTAGACCATTGATTGAGTATGCGATGTCCGTCCCCGGTATACATACCGGTATTATCGGGATTGGTGTAGTGGATGATGATTCCAAGAAATGTCAGTTGACTCAGAATATCTCTGCTGCACAGGTGAATCCCGGAGGTCTAAGTCGGTCAGATATGGAATCTGTGGAAAAACTCACTGAAAAGGTCAAAGGTGGAAAAACCAATTACTTCCAGATTGCTGAAGGTGGTTTATCTGCTGTTCAAAATTTAATAGTTACGAAAAATGGAGATTGGGTGAGGATAAACTGGGATACGGCATTCGCAGGGCAGGAATCTATTGAGCGATATGATATTCTAAAGGACGGTAATGTGGTTGGTAGAATTCGACATCAACCACAGACAACAAAAGATCCATTTGTATATGAAGTTGTCAGTTCGGATGAATCGAAGCATGCCTACCAGGTTATAGCTGCGGATGAGGGAGGAGAAAAAGCCGGATCAAAGATTATAATGGCTTAATGCGAAATATGTTAAGATACCCAACTTGGTGATTTCTTGGTGCCTTTGCTCTTATACCGTAGCTTTGGTGCAAGCGTAAAGTCCTGGTGTGGATAAAACAAATTTCGATGTGCCACCAGATCACCCGGGAGACAAAGATCACACCGGGTTTGTAAACTGATTTTTATTGAAAAATGAAATTAATGTAGTTCTGGATTTGTTAATAATGGAGGAAGGCCATTTAATTCCTTTCACTTTTTTATTTAAACTCATATTATCATGAAAAATCTAACATTCTCAATCATTGGATTCTTTTTTAGTATTCTCTTAGTACTTACTGCCTGCGAACCGCCTACCAACTGGGAACTGGCAAATGAAAATAAGGAACTATTAAGGGTTTCCACTATTTTCACAGCACAAGACGTGCGAGATAAATTATCTCACAAAGAAGGGCTGGATAGTGCAATCGCATGGTGCAAGGAAGCTGGGATTACACGTGTTTTTATAGAGACATTCAGGGGATATACCGCAGAACGCGAAGCACTTTTAAATGCAAAAGCAAAATTTGAAGAAGCAGGAATTGAGGGAACTGGATGCGTTACAACTGTCAGATTCGGCAAGCCTTCTACTGGATGGTCCACCGTTTCGTGCTATACGAATGAGGAATCACTGAAAGAACTGACGGAGGTTTTTGAATATACCGCTTCAATGTTTGACCTGATCATGATCGATGATTTTCTATTTACAGATTGCGAATGTGAAGAATGCATCGATGCGCGAGGTGAAAAAAGCTGGCCGGAATATCGATGTGATTTAATGAATAAGGTCAGTATTGAAAATATTTTGGAACCCGCCAGGGCTGTAAATCCGAACGTGAAAATCATCAACAAGTATCCCTTGTGGTATGATAATTTTCATAACAGGGGATATGAGGTGATCGGAGAAACTGAATCTTATGAATATATCTGGGTTGGGACAGAAACCAGGGATAATGATTTTGTGAAAGACACTCCCGGTTTAAACGATCCTCAATATGGAGCTTATTTCATTATGCGCTGGTTGACAGATATAGGAGGAGATAAAACTGGAGGAGGATGGTTCGATGCTCTGGGCACCACTGAAAAAACATACCTCGAGCAGGCACGCCAGACTGTACTGGCTGATGCAAACGAAATGATGCTGTTTTCTTATGGAGGATTAATAAGGGAGACCAATGAGTATGGCCAGAGAAAAGGTACGGGCATTGCTGATGTTGAAGCCCTGAAAGTTGAATTACCGGATTTGTTTAAACTGGCCAAATTAATCAGTGATAAACCAATAAAAGGTATCCATGCTGTTAAACCAGCAAATAGCCGACCTGTATTTGGTTATGATGATTCAACGAGTTATTCTGGTCTGGGTGCAGAGTCCTATGTATATAATTTTGTTGGCATGTTGGGGCTTCCACTGGTTCCTAAAGAAAAAATTGATATGAATGCTGATGCAGCATTCTTTCCTGTTCATATACTGAAAGATCCCGGTTTTCATGGCAAATTGGACAAATTTATTGCAGATGATAAGCCTGTTTTGATTACGGATGGTCTTGCAAAACAAATTGATAATGTTGAACAATATGATAATCTGCTTGTATTGGATGTAAAAGGGAATCCTCGCGATATCCTGAGATTAAGCAGGGAAGAATTGAATCCAATCAGGGATAAAATGCTGGCGCCATTTGGAATTAAATTCGACGCACCCAGTATGGTTTCACTGTACTTAATGGGAGATGATGTGATCGTTATTGAGAATTTTAAGGATGAGGCTGTGGCTGTAACACTGGAGACAGAGTTTCCAATGAAAGGTAATGTTGAACTCATTCTCCCGGCTTCTGAAGTTGTCGATAAGAATTTTGAGGAAAACAAACTGGAATTCACAAAGATACCTCCAAGAACACTGGTAGCGATACAGTATTAGCATTTTTAAAGGAGCTATTAAGGGGTAATTATCTGAACATGTTAAATAAAGGACCATTTTCCTGCTCGTTTTGATTGTAGCTTTTTCGTGAAATACCCAAATGGATGGTTAGGTGGTGATGGAGATAGATGGGAGAGGGGACCTTACTGGCTGGACGGTTTGGTGCCATATGGTTGCACAACGATTCGTATAACTGAATTCCCGGTTGTAAGATGATTTTTTAATAAGTAAGAAATTGTAAAAAGTTGGGAAGCATAGTATGGTTTTTATTAAGCATTACATGAACAGGATACTGCAGTAATAATATCTTGCTGCAGATTCATTTCATTCAATCGATTAATCCTTTCAATTGAGCAACTGTCACAATTGGAAAACTGTTCAATATCCCACAAATCTGCAAATACCCTACCTGTTTTAAGCTGTATTCCATATTCCATAACTTCTTCAAGGGCGTAAATGGAAGGCTTGCTGTAATAATCATTTTTCTCCAGCCAATCTATGGCTCCATTTCCAGTTCGGGTGGGGATTATTACACAACATTCAACACCTGCCTCAAATGCGAAATCCAGGGATCGTTTAGCCCAATGCACTCCTTCTTCTTCATTCAGGAAAGGAGGGCAAAGAAGAATAAAAGCCCGGCTTAAGATCCCGTGATTATTGAGAAATTCGATAGATTCTGTGAAATCATTCAAATTCATTCTTTTATTCAAGGCAGGTAAAACATCCGGATGGCATGTCTCTAAACCAATTGCAATTTCAAGAGATCCATTTAGCATATCGCTAAACTCCATGCATCGGTCGTTAACGAGTTTTGGATGTGATTCTACGATAATGGTATCGAAATCCTGCAGAAGTGAAGCAATCTCTGCATAATCCTGTTCAGGGATAGCGCGTGTGTCGAAGAAATTACCACTGTTGTAAAGTTTTATTGAACTTGCAGATGAAAGACGCTCCAATGCGTTATAGATCTGATTTGGGATTGCCCCTCGAGGTACAGTTACATCAGTGGTATTTTTCCACAGATCACACATCAGGCAACGAAAAGGACATTCTCGGTTTGTTAAAAAGATTGTTGCTACATCTTCTATTATCCCTGAAGAATTTCGCTCTTTTTCAACCAGAAATGCATAAGGGATCTCGGGATCAACAGGATTCTTCTTTGCTCTTTTGGAGAGGATCCAGTCGTTATTGATAGTGAGATCCGGGAATTTAGCCATAGATTGACTGGAATTCCCTGCGGTATTCCAGATCTTTTTTAGGGAAGAATTCATTAAATGTATCCATATCAGTAGCTCCATGCTGGAATCGACGCTTTTCAAAAACTGGCATGCTCATTCCAGTTACAGCTTTCACCCCCTTCCACACAATTTCCCCTTTAAGGTCATATAGTTTCTCATGACTCCAGTCAGTAAGTTCAATGAATGGGATCCCTTCGGCTATTTCAATAACATTTGGTAGCGTATATGGGCTGAATTCCTCAAATCCAAGTGCATCACCGGTAGAATAAGTACGCATATACGCACGGCTCAATCCACCTGAATACGTTAAAGAGTGTTTCATTGAATCAACACCCCACCCTTCGTGATACAACATCAAATTGTTGAACACACTGCGTATTGTAAGTTCAGGATTCTCTTCGATGGGATAATCTTTAAGATTTTCATCTCCTCCATCACCATCGAGTATATATTTCCAGTCAGGATATCGTTTGCGAATAACTTTTAAAAGTGCAAGGTTCATGGTTGCTGACTGTATATCAAGCGCTTTATAATCTTCAACAATCCTGACGGTTTCTTTCCAATCAAGCTCTTCCGGTTTTACCTCAATTGGCTCCAGGAACATTCCAAGGTCCAGAGTTTCCAGGAAGTTTCTTGCCTGTTTCAGGTCATCACCTTTCCCATCCACACTCAGCGTAAATGCCTTCAACCGAGATGGACTTTCACCCAGTTCCCGCAGTGCGTGATAGGTTAAAATAAAGACGGAACCACTATCAATTCCAGCGGAGAAACTTACACCTACAGGACCGATTGTAGCTTCAGTCTGTAACCATTTCCTGATCTCACTATAAAGCGTATTTATATACATTTTTCCAATTTCAGCAGGATCAGTGCCTGAATATTTATTGCGTTCCGGATAGAAAAACCTGTCATATATCGGGTTTGGATCAGGGCATCCCAGTAATTCAATTCTTGTTATATAATGAGCTGGAGCCATCCTCGTGTAGGAAGGATGAAATTGATCGTCCAACCCTTCTTTTTTAAGATATTCGTAAATCGTATCAATCCGGTCAGCCAGAACAAGACAGGGACCTTCTATAAGTTTGGCGATAAAGTAACGAAGTGGCCGCCCGATGGAACGAGCCATTCGAATCGTTTTCCCATCTATAGCAACCAATGCAAAATGACCATCAATTTTCCGAACCTTTTCGCCATCACCGGATTTTATGATCTCACGTGCCTCATCAACAGTCATATTGTAGATGGTGTTTTTGTCCGGGTTGGTTAGATCAACTATCTTTTCAATGTACTGATTATTCATATCCATTTGTTTTCAATATTCAGATTCCAAATCTAATTATTCAGGATTTAATAGACCACCTTCATAGGAGGAATTCTTTTTTTCTGCCACTAAGACACTAAGACACTAAGATACACCAAGATTAAAAGACTATTTAGTTATTCCTGTATCTTGTTTAATCGTGATATATCGATTGACTTTTATATCATTATATGATTCCACTTTCCCATTCGGCCACCATATTTCCAATTTATCTATCTCCTCATTATCTCCAAGCCCGATATGAAGACGGGGATCATGATACGAGAGGTAACTGTTTGCCCGTTGATTGATTAATACCTGCTTTTCCTGGAAAATAACGGGAAAGGGAACTTCAGGAACAGTGGGCCAACATTAAATGACTATTTTAAAACCAAACGATCAGGACGTGCTGCGGCAGTCTGGGATTTTGATAATGACGGGGACATGGATATCATAATTTCTCACATTGACCTCAAAGCAAC
>JBHOSY010000014.1:0-44053 GCA_042584165.1 Bacteroidota bacterium
CAACAGGTTTTTCTTCTGCAGGAGCCTCTTCAGCTTTCGGTTCTTCCTTAACCTCAGCTTCATCCTTAACCTCAACCTTTCCTTCAACAGGCGCTTCAGCAGCTTCTTCAGCAACAGCTTCTTCTTCCTCATCACCAGCTGCTTCCCGGGCAGCTTTCACTGCTTTTTCCTCCAATGCTTTCTGTTTCTTAAGAATTATCTCAGTTCTGGCTTCTTTAACCTTGGATTCTGCCTTAAGTCGAGCCTGTTTATCGGCTTCTCTCTTCTTGGTAATTGAATCAACCTTGGTAGAGATCCTCCCCTCTTTAGCTTTTTGCCATTCCTCGAACCGTTTATCTGCCTCTTCCTGGGTTATTGCACCTTTCTGAACTCCAATTTGCAGGTGTTTCTTCAACAAGATACCCCGGTAAGACAAAATTGCACGCGCTGTGTCTGTTGGCTGTGCTCCTTTCAACATCCAATCCAATGCCTTATCCTCATCAATATCGATAGTTGCAGGATTCGTATTTGGATTGTATGTACCTAGTTTCTCAATGTAGCGACCATCCCGTGGTGCTCTGACATCGGCTACGACCACGTCGTAAAGTGCCAGTTTCTTGCGTCCTCGACGCGCTAATCTAATTTTTACTGCCATCTTTTAATTAAGTTTATATGGAACTCGTCCATTAACAAAAAGGACGGCAAAGGTAGCAAATATTTTCAATATTAGTAATAATCACCCTTATTTTAATGGATTTACTTTCCTGCCAAATGATGATCTATAGATATATCCTGTTATACCTGATTTAGATTCCATTGTATATTTCTGAATGCTAATATATATTTGCATAATCGCATAGGCGATTATATTATTCTTCCCATCCTTATTAATTTTGTCAATTCATTAAAGAAAATTTCATGGATCAGTACTCTTATATCTCCAATGCCCATGTGGCCTATCTGGATGAATTATATAAGTCATACAAAGAAGATCCGAATTCAGTGGATCCTGAATGGCAGCGTTTTTTCCAGGGATATGAATTCTCACAGCAGAAATATGGCGAGCCCGGTGAGGAGGTTGAATATGGATCAGTAAGGGATGATATTGGGGATGAATCTTCCAATAAAGAAACACATGTAAGAGAGCTCATTCATGCCTACAGGACAAGGGGGCACCTCAAATCAGATACCAATCCGATTCGTCAGAGAAGAAAGCATAAAGTATTTCTTGATCTTGAAGATTTTGGTTTGTCAGAAGAAGATTTAAATACAGAATTCTCCGTAGGTAACAGAATCGGGATCGGTAAAGCCAGATTACAGGAGATCATTGTTACACTAAAAAAAATATATCTCGGTCCGATTGGTTTCGAGTATATGTATGTTAGAAATCCTGATATTCTGGATTGGTTTAAACAAAAGGCTGAAATTGAGTTTGTTAATTACGCACCTTCCATTGAAGAGAAAAAACGCATTCTCAAAAAGCTCAATGAGGCTGTTGTATTTGAAAATTTCCTTCACACAAAATATATAGGTCAAAAACGGTTTTCACTTGAAGGCGGTGAAAATATAATCCCAGCCCTCGATATCATAATCAATGAAGCAGCCAATGATGGAGTGAAAGAAGTGATAATTGGAATGGCTCACAGGGGCCGATTAAATGTACTATCCAATGTCATGGGCAAGACATATGAAGAGATATTCAGTGAGTTTGAAGGTAATACCGATCCGGATCTGACTTATGGTTATGGTGATGTTAAATATCATATGGGTTACAACAGTGAGATCGCTACCAAATCCGGGAAAAAATTGTATTTGAAACTTTCGCCCAATCCATCTCACCTTGATGCTGTGGATTCAGTTGTTTTGGGTTATACACGTGGCCAGATCGATGATGAATACAAAGGAAACGAAAACAAGGCACTACCTATCCTGATCCATGGAGATGCTGCCATTGCGGGTCAGGGAGTGATCTATGAGATTACCCAGATGACAGACCTCGAAGGATATAAACTGGGAGGAACTATCCATATCGTTATTAACAACCAGGTTGGATTCACTACGGACTATGATGATGCCCGTTCAAGTATATACTGTACAGATATTGCTAAAACCATTGATGCTCCGGTTCTACATATAAATGGCGATGACCCGGAAGCAGTCATTTTTGGGGCCAACCTTGCTGTTGAATTCAGACAAAAATTCAAAAAAGACATTTACCTGGATATCCTTTGCTACAGAAGGCATGGCCACAACGAAAGCGATGAACCTAAATTCACGCAACCTAAATTATATAACCTGATTGCCAGACATCCAAACCCAAGAGAGATATATTCGAAAAAACTAACAGAGCGCGGAGACGTGGATGCCGAACTGGCCAAAAACATGGATAGGGAATTCAGGGGTTTGCTACAGGCACGCCTCAACCAGGTTAAAGAGAATCCCCTACCCTATAAACCCCAAAAAATAGAGGAAGAGTGGCAACAGATGCAAAAACCTGAACCAAGTGTATTTGATAGATCCCCTGATACCTCCATAGACGATTCCACTCTGAAAAAAGTGGGGAAAGCACTCTCTACCATTCCTGAAGATTTTAAACCACTTCGACAGATCCAGAAGCTTCTTAAGGAAAGACATATTAACTTTTTTGAAAAAAAGATGCTATCGTGGGCTGATGCCGAATTGCTTGCATACGGATCTATATTGAATGATAAGATCATCGTCAGAATGTCTGGGCAGGATATAAAAAGAGGGACATTCTCTCACAGGCATTCAATACTTTTTGATGCCGAAACGAATCAACCTTACTGTAACCTCTGCAATATCAGTAAGGACCAGGAGAAATTCAGGATATTCAATTCCCCGCTATCCGAATTCTCTGTTCTTGGATTTGAATATGGATTTGCTATGGCAACACCCAATGCACTGGTAATCTGGGAAGCTCAATTCGGAGATTTTGCCAATGGGGCTCAGGTCATGATTGACCAGTTCATTGCCAGCGCAGAATCTAAGTGGCGCCGAATGAATGGACTGGTAATGCTTCTTCCGCATGGATACGAAGGACAGGGACCAGAGCACTCGAGTGCGAGACCTGAAAGGTTCCTGCAATTAGCTGCAGAAAATAATATTGTTTTCTGCAATATCACTGAACCTTCAAATTTTTTCCATATGCTTCGTCGACAGGTTGCATGGAATTTCAGGAAACCTTGCGTTGTTATGTCACCGAAATCATTATTGCGGCATCCTGAAGTAGTATCTCCTGTGAAAGAATTCACAAGCGGTAGATTCAGGGAAATCATTGATGACAAAGTCGCTGTAAAAAGTAAAACCAAGCGTGTCTTATTATGTTCTGGCAAAGTATTTTATGATCTGGCAGGATATCAGAGGTTTAACAACAGGAAAGATGTGGCCATTATCAGATTGGAGCAGCTTTTCCCATTTCCTGAAAAACAACTTGAGCAGGTACTAAAAAAATATCCTGAAGCTGAGAAAGTCTGGGTCCAGGAAGAACCCGAAAATATGGGCCCCTGGTCTTTTATGATAAGGATGTACGGGAATAAGCTCAGCCGTGTTATTTCAAGGATACCAAGTGCTTCTCCGGCAACTGGTTACAATAAGGTCCATAGATCAGAACAGGAGGAAATCATTAAAAAGTCTTTTGAGTTATAAAAAACCAGAATCCCATGGCAATAGATATAAGCATCCCGACAGTAGGTGAATCCATTACTGAAGTAACCATTTCAAAATGGATGAAAGAAGATGGTGAAAGTGTTGATATGGATGATGTAATATGTGAACTCGAATCTGATAAAGCCACTTTTGAATTAAATGCAGAAGCAGCAGGTGTTCTTGTACAAAAGGTAAAGGAGGGTGAAACAGTACCTGTAGGTACCGTTATTGCCTCTATTAATGATTCATCTACTGCGAAAGACAGGCAAAAACCTTTGAAAACAAAAGAAATAACCCAGGCGCCTGATTCTAGCGGCATCCACAAAACGGGAAAAATTATTGATATGATTGTTCCGACAGTTGGTGAATCAATAACTGAAGTGAACATATCTTCATGGAACAAATCGGATGGGGATTTCGTCGAATTGGACGAGGTTATTGCTGAAATTGATTCAGATAAAGCCACGTTTGAATTAACTGCTGAAACCAGTGGTTATCTTAAAATCATTGCCAACGAGGGAGATACACTTGAAATTGGTGCTTTAATATGTCAGATTGAAGAGGCTACAGGTACTCCATCAACGCCTTCAGAGCCAATAGAATCCGTTGCAGTAGCTGGATCTCAACCACCCTCCAAAATGCAGGAGCCAACATATGCAAAAGGTCACCCCTCTCCTGCTGCGGCAAAAATATTGGCTGAAAAAGGAATTGCTACCTCAGAAGTTGAGGGGACAGGGATAGATGGTAGAATTACAAAGGAAGATGCAGTTCAGGCAAAACCTGTTACGAAACCGTCAGAAGATCGCAAAAGTGATTCTGAGACTGAATCTGGCTCAATAAGAAGACAACGCAGAGAAAAGCTTTCAACGCTCCGTAAAACAGTTTCCAGACGTCTGGTTGCCGTTAAGAACCAGACTGCCATGCTTACCACATTTAATGAGGTCAACATGGCACCTATCATGGATCTCAGAAAAAAATACAAGGAGAAGTTCCAGGAGAAATACGAAGTAAACCTGGGGTTTATGTCATTTTTCACAAAAGCCTGTTGCATTGGTTTACAGGAATGGCCGGCGGTTAATGCCATGCTGGATGGTGAAGAGATCGTATATAATGATTTCTGTGATATTTCCATAGCGGTTTCAGCTCCAAAAGGCCTGGTAGTGCCGGTAGTCCGAAACGCCGAATCATTATCATTTGCCCGGATAGAGCACAAGATTTTGGAACTGGCAACCAAGGCACGGGATAACAAGCTGAGTATTGAAGAAATGACTGGTGGTACATTTACAATTACCAACGGTGGTGTATTTGGATCAATGCTATCCACTCCTATAATTAATGCTCCCCAATCAGCCATTCTTGGTATGCATAACATCGTTCAAAGACCGGTTGCAGAAAATGGGGAAATAAGAATCAGGCCTGTTATGTATGTAGCTTTGTCATATGACCACCGGATCGTCGATGGCCGGGAATCTGTTGGTTTCCTTGTCAGGGTAAAAGAATTGCTTGAAGATCCTGCAAGATTACTTTTGGAAATTTAAAGTGTAAAAAAGACCTCAACTAAACCAATAATGAAATACGATATTGTTATCATAGGCTCAGGTCCAGGTGGATATGTGGCAGCTATCCGTTGCGCTCAGCTAGGAATGAAGACTGCGCTCATTGAGAAATACAACACGCTCGGCGGTACATGTCTGAATGTGGGCTGTATCCCTTCTAAAGCCTTACTTGATTCATCCGAACACTTTCACAATGCCGTTCACAGCTTTAAGGAACACGGCATTAAAATTGAAAAACCCATAGTAAACCTGCCGCAAATGATGAAAAGGAAAGCGCAGGTGGTCAAGCAGACATGCGATGGCGTGGATTTTCTGATGAAAAAGAATAAAATAGATGTCCTGCATGGAACCGGTTCTTTTAAGGATGCCCATCACATCATAGTAAAATCAGAAAATGATGAACGGATTATAGAATCTGAAAAAGTGATCATAGCCACAGGTTCAAAACCAGCTTCGCTCCCATTTATTAAAATTGATAAGAAAAGGGTGATAACAAGTACAGAGGCACTTTCTCTTAAGGAAATTCCAAAACATATGATCATTATCGGTGGTGGTGTAATAGGTGTTGAATTAGGATCAGTGTATGCGAGGCTGGGTGCAAAGGTATCAGTAGTCGAGTTTCTGGATAATCTCATCCCAACCATGGATTATACCATGGGAAAGGAACTTCAAAAGGTACTTAAAAAATCAGGATTTGAAATATATCTTCAGCATAAGGTCGTCAGTGTTTCTTCAAAAGGAAAGACTGTCACAGTTAAAGCAGAAAACAGGAAAGGAGAGAATATAGAATTGAAAGGAGACTATTGCCTTGTTTCCATTGGGAGGAAACCATTTACAGATGGCCTGGAACTTAATAATACCGGTATAAAAACAGATGAATCCGGACGAATAAATGTGGATAATACATTAAAAACTGACACTTCAAATGTTTATGCCATAGGGGATGTGATCCAGGGAGCAATGCTGGCCCATAAGGCTGAGGAAGAAGGGATATTTGTTGCTGAAACCATTGCAGGACAAAAGCCTCATATAAACTATAAACTGATACCCGGTGTAGTGTATACCTGGCCGGAAGTTGCCGGAGTAGGTTTTACGGAGGAAGAGTTAAAAGGATCAGGAAGAGCTTACAAAACCGGATCATTCCCTTTCAGAGCTTCAGGAAGAGCACGGGCAAGTATGGACCTGGATGGTATGGTGAAAGTTCTTGCAGATAAGATAACGGATGAGATCCTGGGCGTTCATATTATTGGTCCACGGGCTGCGGACATGATAGCAGAAGCAGTTGTAGCAATGGAATATCGTGCATCGGCAGAGGATATAGCCAGAATGTCGCATGCACATCCGACATTCTCGGAAGCTATTAAAGAAGCTTGTCTTGCAGCAACAGAAAACAGGGCACTGCATCTTTAGTAATATGTAGATTTGTTGATTTGTTGATTTTGAGGAGAAAGAAATTAATAATTGAACTTAAATTACAATATTATCAAATCATCAAATCATCAAATCAATAAATCATCAAATGATTTATTTCCAATCATCAAAATGGCTGATCTCATAATAAAATGCGCTACGTTCAATTCCTGATACCCTGATCAGCAATTCCCAGTACTCAGGTAGTGGATCTATTATTTCACTCAACTCTTGAGGAAAATCCGGTTCCGTTAATTTATACATCGCATCTGATTTTCCAAATGACGCAAAGGATAAGATGAACATCAGTACTTTTTCACCATTGCCCGGTATTTTAGAAATCAGAACGTAGTCGTTTTGAAAGGAAGTATTATCTTTTTTCTGAATAGAAATAAACTCTGTTGTATCAATTTTATTTTCAAGGTAGGATATGGACGGAGGCTTGTTCCCGATACGATAGTGAGAATTTTCAAAAAATGGAGTAAAAATACCCAATGTGCTGAAGTCTCCGATAAAGATTATGTTATGATCCCTGATATCTTCAAAGGTTAACTCTGATGATAATTTAACAGAGATGTCAACATTGTATCCGCGGAATACCCTTGTTATTTCCTGAAGACACCACGGGATCTCATCTCCAAGGAAATGATGTGCGAATCCGGAAAGATCATTGCGTTCATCGGGATGAGATTCAAGATATTCCCACAAATCACTCTCATTATTAATACCAGGTTGGCTTCTGAAAATAAAGGAACTATCACTTGGATTTTTCCTCTCAAGCATAAAATAGTCGCCAAGAACGATCATTAAAGGATCATCAGATTGCAAGAAATCGGCCCAGACATAACTGTTGCTTGCCGTGGTTTGAAGCTTTGTGATTTGTTGTTGAGATTCGAAATACAAAAAAGAAAATGTACCAGCAACCAGAAGTAGTATAATTGTTACTCCAGCCAACATGGTTGTCAAGAAAAACCTTTTTGGACGTCTTTCCGTTTTTATCTCCTCTATTTTAACAGTGTAGCTGCCTTTCGGAATTGTAATCCTTACTGGATCTGTTTTACCTTCATCAAGGTAGTATACATCCAGGTTTTTTCTAAGACCATAAATACTTGAGCGAACTAAAGAATCTTCAGAAGGATTAAAAGAGGCATCTCTTCCAAATACTTCCATGGCAATCACTATCTCTTTTAATGGTTTCCCGGACTGCGTGGCTTCAATCAGGTAATGAAGTAACCTGGCATCATTACCAGATGATAAATGCTTGCTTGTCAGAACCTTCTTTATACTACGTTCTATTTTTTTGTCTTCAGCCATTAATAACGCCTTCCGGAGCGGGATCTTTTGTTAAAAAATGTTACAACATGTTTGGTTCGAACATAAAGATACGCCCAAGCAATCTATTTTGGAATAAAAGGGGAATAACAAGTTAGTAACAGTTAACAACTTGCTGATAATGGTCTTTAGGTATACTTTCGTCCAAAATATGAAAATGATACGGGTCTGGTACGTCATATTAATCGCAATAAGTACAGTTTTCCTTCTTTCATGTACTAAACAGCCAAAGGTGGAGAAAATGAGTATACCAGTTAGCAATGTTGACTGGTCATTGGCTGATTCAATTGACAAGGCTGTCCATTTACCTGAGATTCCTGATCGTGATTATAATATCATCGATTTTGGAGCAACAGGAGATGGTGAGACTGACTGCACAATTGCGATCCAATCAACTCTGGACAAAGCTTCTTCTGAAGGTGGGGGAAGAATAGTCATCCCAGTTGGGGTATGGCTTACTGGCCCGATTCATTTAAGAGACAACACACATCTTTTTTTAGAAGACGAAGCACGAATCATCTTCATTCCCGAACCCGAAAAATATCCGGTCGTTTACGTCTGGTACAATGGAATTCCATGCATGAATTATTCTCCAATGGTATATGCTAAGGATGTAAAAAATATTGCTATCACAGGTAAGGGCTCAATAGATGGACAAGGGAATTTGAATGCGTGGAGGAAAATGAAATATAGAACTGGTGCCGACTGGAATCTTCTTAAAGAAATAGATAATGAAAAGCTTGATGTTAAGTTCAGGAAATTTGGGACTGGATATAATCTCAGACCAGATCTCATTGGTTTTTACAGTTGCTCAAATATTTTAATTGAAGGAATAAATCTCAGGAATGCCCCATATTGGGGAATACACACAGTACTAAGTTCTCACATAACAATCAGGGATCTGAATCTTAGAGGAACAGGTTCTTTTATGAGCGGTATAACACCAGAATCGAGCCAAATGGTTGTGATTGATCAGGTAAACATTGAAGGAGTAAATGAAGGTATTCAGGTACGAGCAGGTAGAAATAAGATAAAAGGTAATGAACCTTCAGAAAATATTCTCATTAAGGGAGTATCAGTAAAAGACGCCAGGTATAATGGAATTGGTGTTGGTCTGGATATCCAGGGAGGAGTGAACAATGTATTTGTCAGGAACTCCAGTGTAAACAGGTGTAATCGAGCCTATATTGTTAAATCCAGTCCGAGAAGAGGAGGTTATGTCGGGAATGTATTTTTTAAAAACTGTGATGCTGTGAACACATATAATCAGGTACTTTATGTAAACGTTTTTCACGAAGCCACTAACCTGAATGACCTTCCAAAGATTTATAATCTTTATTATGAAAATATAAATGCGGATTCCTGTGGAAGAGCATTATACTTTGAAGGTTCTTATAAGCAATGTGTTGAAAATGTTTATCTCAGGAATTGTAATTTAAATGTATATAAATCTTCTTATGTTGAAGATGTTAAAAACCTCAATCTGATTGAAATCAAAATAAACAATGTGCCAGTCAGCGGAAATTACAGTATCGGTAAAATACTTGATGAGCAGGACAACAAAGAAGATGAGGAAACGCTGTATACTAATGATATATCATTGGACGAATTACCTGATATTGTCAGGGTGGCAGCAGAAAAATCCATTGCCGGACGGGAGCTAACCGATATAGACCGAAAAATCATGAAAACGGGCGTGGTTTATGATGTGAGTTACAGAACAGAGGATCAGAAAGAAGCTGATATCATTATTTCTTCAGAGGGCAGACTACTGGGCTATGAAGTAGATATATGGTATAATGACATTCCAGAATCAATTATGAATTCTATGGTATCTGCCCTGGAATTTACGCCCGTTGAACAACAATATACGAGCATTAAAATCAAACACATTGAAGATTTCAAGTTTTACGAAATAGAAGTGGAAACTTTGGACCGGATTTATAAGATTGAACTCTCTGCAAATGGAGATATACTTGAAAAACGGGAAAGGTTGATAAAATCTTCCTTCCCACCAGTAAAAGAAAATATTTAACATCAATATATAAAAAGACGATTAAAGATGAGTGATTTAATGGAATTGAAAGATTTGTGTTGGAGAGGATTGATTAAAGGGTTTAACATAAAGTGGATTCTTGTATTAATGATTACAGGATTGATGTTTTTTTCGCCAGAATACACCTGTGCCCAGGAAAACGAAGTCCAGGATAATACCCAGGAGCTACTGAAATTATTCGATGATATAATCTACGATAATGATAAAAACGCAAAAAAGAACAACAGGAATAAGACCGATAAAAAAGAAACAAGCAAGAGTGATACACAGGATCTACTCAATGTATTTGATGAGGCTCTGAATGAAAACAGTTCATCTGATACCTCCAGCTCACAGAACTTATTAAAGATATATGTTGATGGAAGTCATATAGATCCTGCTTTTTTAAGAAAACAAATTCCATATGTAAATTTTGTTCGGGATCCAAACCTTTCTGATGTTCAGATCCTGGTTACATCAATCACCACAGCCAGTAGTGGCCGGGAATACCGTTTAAATTATATTGGAAGAAAGGATTTCAGCCGTATCAATTTTGAACTGGAGCATTCCTCCTACCAGGACGAAACAGATCATACTCGTCGAGAAAGATTGATCAATGTAATAAAAATGGGATTGATTCCATATATATCTCAAACTCCATCAAAAGAACAAATGAAACTTGATTATGACATGCAGGGCAAAACAATCGCTGAAGTAGCTGATGAGCAGGAGGACCCATGGAATTACTGGGTCATTGAATTGAGCGGAAATGGATCATTTTATAAAGAACAGACTTACAAATCCTTCAACCTGAGTGGGTCTATCGAAGTAGATAAAATTACTGAAAACTGGAAGATCCAGAATGATCTGTCTACGAGTGAATGGCACAGGACATATTATGATGATGATGGTATTGAATCATCCTCGAGTATTAATTCCTATAAACGATTCAGCACCAGTGTTGTGAAGAGTCTTTCAGATCATTGGTCAACTGGCTTGTCAGCTGGAGTCCATAATTCAACCTATAGCAACATCGATCTATCTTACAGCGTAGGTCCTGCTATCGAATACAACATTTTCCCATGGGAAGAGGTTGACCGCAGAACGTTTACCCTGGCATATCGTATTGGAATCAGGGAAAACAATTATATTGAAGAAACCATTTATGGCAAGTTTAATGAAATGCTCTCCTATGAATCATTAACAGTATCACTCCGAATGATCCAGAAATGGGGAGATATCCGTTTGACCTTATCGGGCTCACATTATTTTGAAAACCTTGAATGGTATAGTGCCCAGCTTAACTCATCCTTCGATGTTCGTTTGACAAAGAACCTGTCTTTCTACGCCAATTTAAGATTGGAAAGCGTCCATAACCAGGTATATTTACCAATAGGAGAATTAACAGAAGAAGAAAGACTGCTCAGGCAAAGGGCGATGGCTACTACTTATGAAATCAGCATCGGTGGTGGTTTCAGGTTCAGGTTTGGTTCCATCTATAATAACATAGTGAATAGAAGGCTTTAAAAATCCCCATAAAACAACCCTTTTTCGGCATCTTTCAGAAAAGGTAATATCCGGCATTTTTATTCTCAATGAATTGATCTATTTTTGCGTCAATTTAATTGTAGGTTTTTTGCAATTCATCCCGTCATATGCCGAAAGATCCTAGTATAAAATCTGTTCTTATTATTGGAAGCGGACCGATTATAATTGGTCAGGCTTGCGAATTTGACTATTCCGGTTCACAAGCTGCCCGATCACTCAGGGAAGAGGGAATTGAAGTTACATTGATCAACAGTAATCCTGCCACAATCATGACCGATAATGTGACAGCAGACAATATCTATCTCAAGCCCCTTGAAAAAAAATATATAGTTGAAATCCTGAAAAAGCATGACATTGATGCTGTTCTTCCAACCATGGGTGGGCAAACAGCACTCAACCTGGCTATTGAATGTGCCAATGCAGGAATCTGGGATCATTTTGATGTAAAAGTTATTGGTGTAGATATCCATGCCATCGAAACTACTGAAGATCGGGAGAAATTCAGGCTCAAAATGAAGGAACTTGATATTCTGGTTTGCAAAGGGAAAACTGCTACTTCATTCCTCCAGGGAAAAGAAATAGCACAGGATATTGGGTTTCCACTGGTCATTCGTCCTTCATTTACATTAGGTGGATCTGGTGGTGGATTTGTTAATAGTATCGATGATTTCGAAAAAGCATTAACCAATGGATTACATACATCCCCGATCCATGAGGTATTAATCGAGCAGAGTATCCTGGGATGGAAAGAATTCGAACTGGAACTATTAAGAGATAATATTGGAAACGTTATCATTATTTGTTCAATTGAGAATTTTGATCCGATGGGAATCCATACCGGAGACTCCGTCACTGTGGCACCCGCCATGACACTTCCCGATACGGTTTACCAGAATATGCGCGATCTTGCAATTAAGATGATGAATGGGATCGGCGAATTTGCCGGTGGTTGTAATGTGCAATTTGCAACTAATCCCGAAACCGATGAGATCATAGCCATTGAGATCAATCCAAGAGTCTCCAGATCATCAGCGTTGGCTTCGAAAGCAACTGGCTATCCAATCGCCAAAATTGCTGCAAAGCTGTCTATCGGCTATAATCTTGATGAACTTGAAAACCAGATAACAAAAACTACTTCTGCCTTTTTCGAGCCAACACTTGACTATGTTATTGTAAAGATCCCACGATGGAATTTTGACAAATTCAGAGGGTCTGACCGCAGCCTGGGATTACAGATGAAATCTGTAGGTGAGGTAATGGGAATTGGCCGAAATTTTCAGGAAGCATTGCAGAAAGCCTGTCAATCTCTTGAAATTAAAAGAAATGGTCTTGGAGCCGATGGAAGAGAGCTCAAAGATCAGGAAAGAATACTAAAAAGCCTGGCCAATCCAAGTTGGAACAGGTTATTCCACATTTACGATGCATTTAAGCTTGGGGTGCCCTTTAAAACCATAGAGAACCTGACCAAAATTGATAAATGGTTCCTTGAACAAATTCATGAGCTGGTACTTCTTGAAAAAGAAATTGAAAAATATTCACTTGAAACGATACCAGCTGATCTATTGCGTATTGCCAAGGAAAAAGGATATGCTGACAGGCAAATAGCACATTTATTAAGATGTCTTGAAAGCCAGGTATATAAAAGGAGGAATGAGCTTAAAATTAATCGTGTTTACAAATTGGTTGATACTTGTGCAGCGGAATTTGAAGCTCAGACACCCTATTATTATTCCGCATTTGATCAGGAAAATGAATCTATACCAACAAAGAGAAAGAAGGTCGTAGTTCTTGGATCCGGACCAAATCGTATCGGACAGGGAATCGAATTTGATTATTGTTGTGTTCATGGAATTCTTGGGGCAAAAGACGCCGGATATGAGGCCATCATGATTAATTGCAATCCGGAAACTGTTTCCACTGACTTCGACGTTGCGGATAAACTATATTTCGAACCTGTTTTCTGGGAGCATATTTATGATATTATTCAGCTGGAACAACCTGAAGGTATTATTGTTCAACTGGGAGGACAGACGGCATTGAAACTTGCGGAAAAGTTGGACAGGTATGGCATAAAAATATTAGGAACAAATTATGAATCCTTAGATCTGGCGGAGGACAGGGGAAGTTTTTCCACTTTGCTGAAAGAAAATCATATCCCATATCCTAAATTCGGGGTTATCGAAGATGCAGACCAGGCACTGGAATTGTCGAGAGAACTGGGATTCCCATTATTGGTCAGGCCATCCTACGTATTGGGTGGTCAGAGCATGAAAATTGTGATCAATGAGAAAGAACTGGAATCACATGTTGTTGACTTATTCAAGGATTTTACCGGCAATAAGGTGCTGTTAGACCATTTCCTGGATGGAGCAATTGAAGCTGAAGCGGATGCAATCTGCGACGGCGAAGAGGTTTATATTATGGGTATCATGCAACATATCGAACCAGCAGGTATCCACTCTGGTGATTCTTACGCTGTGCTACCCCCATACAACCTTGGGGATTTTGTAATGCAGCAGATCGAGGCCCATACCAAAAAGATTGCCCTTGCATTAAATACCGTAGGCCTGATTAATATCCAATTCGCTATCAAAGACGACATTGTATATGTAATTGAAGCCAATCCCCGTGCCTCCCGGACAGTGCCCTTTATTTGTAAAGCTTATAAGGAAAACTATGTTAATTATGCAACCAAGATCATGCTTGGTGAAGCGAAACTTAAAGATTTTAATTTTAAACCATTTAAGGAAGGATACGCCATTAAGGAACCGGTCTTTTCTTTTAACAAATTCCCGAATGTAAACAAGGAACTTGGTCCGGAAATGAAGTCGACAGGTGAATCGATCTATTTCATCGAGGATCTGATGGATGATTACTTCATGAAGGTTTATTCATACAGGAATTTGTATCTTAGCAGGTAAATAAACTTCAATCAATAAAGAACACAATGCTCAAGTTCTTACTGTTTATTGCATTTTTCTTTTTTCTGATATACTATATCCTGATACTGCCATTCAGACCCAGGCGATCTGTAGATGACAGGCGTACGCATCGGAAGCGACCTATTGATGGAAATGTAAATGTTGATTTCGATCCGAAAGAAACTAAGAAAAGTAAAAAATCCGGCTTTGATGATGGCGATTATGTTGATTATGAGGAAGTTGAATGATACGGATTTTTGCCATTTTTATGAATTAAAAATATTAATAACTTTACCCCCGCATTAAAGCAAACTACCATGTCCTGGTTTCTGCGAAAAACAAAAGGTATTAAAACTCCTACCGAGGATAAAAAAGATGTTCCTGACGGTCTTTGGTACAAAACACCAAGCGGCAAGATCATTCACATGCGGGAATTGAAAACCAATGCATGGGTAAGTCCTGAAGATGGGTTTCATGTTCGAATAGGTTCGAGGGAGTACTTTGAATTATTATTTGATGGAAATAAATTCAATGAACTGGATGCAAAAATGACAAGTGCGGACCCATTGAGTTTCGTGGATTCAAAACCATATCCTGCCAGGATCAGTGCATCCATGAAGAAAACCGGTCTGAAGGAAGCTGTCAGGATTGCTCATGGTAAAATGAATGGTCTGAATATTGTGATCGGTTGTATGGATTTTACTTTCATCGGGGGATCAATGGGATCGGTTGTTGGTGAAAAAATTGCCAGAGCAATTGATTATTCATTGAAAAACAAGGTTCCATTTCTAATGATCTCAAAATCAGGAGGAGCCAGAATGATGGAAGCGGGTTATTCATTAATGCAGATGGCGAAAACCTCCGCAAAACTGGCTCTATTATCAGAAGCCAAAATTCCATACATTTCGCTCATGACCGATCCTACTACAGGTGGCGTTACGGCATCATATGCCATGCTGGGTGATTTTAATATTGCAGAACCGGAAGCATTGATTGGATTTGCTGGTCCCAGGGTAATTCGGGAGACAATAGGAAAAGACCTTCCAAAGGGATTTCAACGATCGGAATTCCTGCTGGATAACGGATTTCTTGATTTCATTATTGACAGGCGAAAATTAAAATCTACTTTGACATCCTTACTTAAAATGTTAGAAAAGTAAGGCAAAAGGACTGTCCTTCCACATCATGATATATCCTTTATAGTATTTCTTAAATTAAAATTGATTTCCTTACAGGAAACTCAATATATTTGCATTCTGAAATCTATTAATGTATAAGAAATTTTTTATATAAATGGGCGCAACATTAATTACTGCCGTTATCTTCTTTACAATAGTCATCGTTCTATTGGTCATCATTTTGTTATATGCACAATCCAAACTTGTACAAACAGGTGATGTTACAATTACCATCAATGATAAAATTGATGAGGCTTTAATTACATCGGCTGGATCTACAGTGTTAACTACTCTTTCAAATCAGAAGATCTTTCTTCCTTCCGCTTGTGGTGGAGGCGGTACATGTGCAATGTGTAAATGTGTTGTTGAATCCGGAGGCGGTGAAGTGTTACCTACAGAAATCGGGCATCTGACCAGAACTGAACAAAAGGAAAAGGTTCGACTTGCCTGTCAGGTAAAAGTGAAAGAAGATATGGATATCAGAATTCCTGAAGAAATCTTCGGAATTAAGAAATGGGATTGTGAAGTGGTATCCAATTATAATGTTTCCACATTCATTAAGGAATTCGTTGTTAAACTTCCGGAGGGCGAAGAGCTTAATTTTCAATCAGGTGGTTACATCCAGATTGATGTTCCTGAAATTGAAGCGGATTACAAAACCATGGATATCACTCCACATCCATCACTGGGTCATGCTAATGATGTCTACCAGGAAGACTGGGATAAGTTCAAGTTGTGGGATCTGAAAATGATAAACGATGAACCAATCTTCAGGGCCTACTCCATGGCGAATCATCCAGCTGAGGGAAATATTGTAATGCTTAATATCAGGGTTGCTACCCCACCATGGGATCGCTCAGCCGGCAAATGGATGGATGTGAATCCAGGAATTTGTTCTTCCTATGTTTTCTCAAGAAAGCCCGGTGACAAGGTGACAGTTTCCGGACCTTATGGTGAATTTTTCATAAACAGGACAGACCGGGAAATGGTATACATTGGTGGTGGTGCCGGGATGGCACCATTGCGATCACATATCTTTCATCTGTTCCATACAGAAAAAACCAATAGAAAAGTAAGTTACTGGTATGGTGGAAGATCAAAAAGAGAATTGTTTTATGTTGATCAATTCAGGGAAATTGAAGATGATTTCCCAAACTTTAAGTTCCATATTGGATTATCCGAACCGCTTCCTGAAGATAAATGGAAGACTAAAAAATCTATTGATGATAAAGGAGATGGTTATATTGGTTTTATCCACCAGGTTCTTTATGATAATTATTTAAAAGATCATCCGGATCCAGAAGAAATTGAATTTTACCTATGTGGTCCACCAATGATGAATGCTGCCGTACTTAAAATGCTGGATGATATGGGCGTGCCAGACGAAAACATCCGTTTTGACGATTTTGGAGGATAAAGAAATACGCTGAAATCTGATACGTTGAAACTGGAAATGGGGTAATGGGAGTAGAGGAAATAAGGGATTCATGGAGTCAGGATACAGGTGACGTAGAGAATGAAGTATGAAGACTTATGAAGGAAGAGGATAAAGGGTTATGAAATCCTGCATACGCTTCAACCTCAACCTTAGCCTCCAATGAACTAACGAACCAGCGAACCAGTGAACCATTCAACCTTAAACCTTAAACATTGAACCTTGAACCTTGAATTTTCAACTGCAAACCACATAGGAAGTTTGCCATATAACCCTACAAGCCACGAGAAATCCTAAACGCGTTTACTGAAATATTTGACTTATACAAAAGCAAACCTGCAACTTGCTACTTTTACCCTTCAACCATCCCAGACGTAAAACAAACCTTGTGTTTTGTACATCTCCCGACTTTGAACTTTGAACTTTAAACTTTCAACTTTTCAACTATATGTTCTTATCTTTATTTCATGGATCTTAAGATTTTTTTCGACCCGGTCGATACCGGTTTGTTTGAGGATATCAAATCACAGCAAACCATATTCAGGAACATATTTTATTTAGGTAAAAGTTTTCCGGATTTCTCAAAAGCGGATATTGCATTTATTGGTCTTACTGAAAACAAAGGGAGCCAGAACAATGCAGGTGTTAGCATGGCAGCCGAAAAGATCAGGGAAAAGTTATACCGGTTGAAAAAAGGAGTAGGCACATACAAAATTCTTGACCTGGGGGATCTTAAAAATGGCGAGAACCACGAAGATACAGTATTACGCATAAAAGAAGTTTGTGAACTCCTGATTGATCACGATGTACTACCCATCCTATTCGGCGGATCTCATGATCTCGATTATGGGCAGTACATGGCGTATGAAAACATGGAAAAACTCGTGAGTGTTTTGACTGTGGATGCTTTTCTTGATATGGGCAATGATGAATGGAAGGATCTAAGCCATAATCATTCTCAAAAGATCCTTACCCATGAGCCTAATTATCTTTTTAATTTCAACCTCCTGGCACATCAAACATATCTTATCGATCCGGATAGCCTGAATATTCTCGAACAACTCTATTTTGATGCTTACCGCGTAGGCAAACTCAGACAGAATTTAATGGAAATGGAACCTATAATCCGAGATGCAGATATGCTTTCATTTGATATGACTGCTATTAAATCCTCTGATGCCCCAGGTAATTCAAATGCTCAACCTTTTGGCTTAACAGGAGAAGAAGCCTGTCAGATATGCTGGTACGCCGGAATGAATGAAAAACTTACATCCACCGGATTTTATGAATACAATCCGGATATGGATGATGAAAGTCGAAAAACTGCAGCAGTATTAGCAACCATGATATGGTATTTTATTGAAGGATTTTATAATCGGAAGGATCATTTCAGCTACAGAAGCAATTATTATTTGAAATATGTTGTGTCCATGCCGGGTGATCCTGATGCCATTGTCTTTTATAAAAGCAAATTGAGTGAGAAATGGTGGCTGGAGATACCCCGTCCGGATAGTAAAAAAGTGTTTGACAGGAACACGATTGTTCCATGCTCCTATTCAGATTATGAAAAGGCCATGGAAGGGGAAGTACCGGAAAGGTGGATCAGCACCCAGGCAAGACTTATTTGAAACTTGAAATCTGATAAAATGGAAGAAAAAAATGTTGAGGTAGGACATCCGTTGGCAACTCCTCTGGAGAGACTGCTGGCAGCCCTGATCGATGGTATACTTATAGCATTGGTTAGTGCTACGGTTATTGGCATTGTTATAGGACTTGCCTATCACCTTACGAAAGATGCTCTATCCTTTCTTGATGGACAAAGTATTGGTAAAAAACTCGTTAAGATACGGGTTATTAATGCTGACACCAACCAGCCAATTACAAACAATTACGAAAAATCGATGGTGAGAAGCGTTACACTGATTATCCCTATTTTCAATGTAATTGACGCCTTCCTGGTATTCTCTAAAGATAGAACGCGATTTGGTGATCAATGGGCCAAAACAATTGTAGTAAAAGAAATCTAACCCGATGCTGATAAAAATTATCAGGATTTATTCAGTTCTTCTGATTTTCCTTTTTGCTCATTGCAACACGAATAACGATCCTGTAACCGAGCCGATTGATCCTACAGGATTAGAAGCATGCATTATTACCACCAGTATTGAGAACCTGGAGATTATGACATGGAATGTAAAGGAATTTCCACTGGATGGGGAGGAAACAATAACAGGGGTAACAAACATTATTCAAAAATTGAACCCGGATCTTATTGCATTCCAGGAAATCACTACCAGTGCCAGTCTGAATACACTCGTATCAAACCTTACAGGATGGGACGATCAAATAATAATTTCCTCAGGTATGAATCTGGGATTTTTGTTTAAAACCAGTGAGGTAACATTGGAAGAGGAAATCATTGAGATACTAACCGGTGATTCCTATGCATTCCCGAGACCTCCTGTTAAAATAGTGATTTCACATACAAATGGATTATCAGTTACGCTCTTAAATATACATTTAAAGTGTTGTGGGGGACTAGATAACATCTGGCGGAGAAAAGATGCCAGTGAGCAATTAAAAGAATATATTGACTCAAATTATGCTGATGAAGAAGTAATCCTCCTTGGTGACTACAACAATGAAATATCTGAAACGCCAGGTGAAGAGAATGTTTTCTATAATTTTATAGACGATGATCAAAATTACATGTTTGTTGACATGGAAATAGCTCTTGATAATTCAACAGAATGGTCCTACCCCTCATGGCCAAGCCATATAGATCATATTCTCGTAACCAATGAATTGTTTGACAATATTATCCAGACACAAACATTGTCGCTGGACAGCTGTGATTCACAATATCTATATGATATCTCAGATCATAGACCGGTTATTCTGCAATTGGGGATGGATTAAAACTCAACATTCTATTCAATACAGGCTGGTTGGACTTAGCAATTAAATCTCTATAAGTATATCCCTTGTTTCGTATAATGGCACAGTGATTCTCATCTTGATAGAGGATTCAATTTTTTTTAACTTATGATAAGATGACCTTATCGTCTATATAGTGGGATACTATTTTATATTAAATTCTCAGAGAATTAAAAAAGGGAAGCAATCACTTCCCTTTTATATTGTTTTATTATCTAATACTATTAAAGTGGAATATATACTCCATCTGTAAGTATAAGATGTATTGTAGATGAACCTGAACCCCCACTATAGAATTTATAGGTAACAAGATACTTCTGACCTTCTGCTGCACCCGGGAAGATGTCCAGTAACTGACCTCCAATTGATTCTTCGATCTGTGCCGATGACCATAAAGCCAGGTCATAATTTCCATATGAATCCATGGATGCAGAACCTGCAGAATTGATATCTGCATAAGCTGCTGAAATATCAGCATAGTCGGCACTCGTAAGCGTGTATTTAATGGTATTATCAGGCTCCCATACTGTTCCGTTATGGCCCAGTTGCAATGATGCCTCTGTAATGGATGTTATCATTACCCATTCTGAACCATCATATTCAGACAGGACCACCCTTGGCTTTTCTTTTGCCCATCCATTATCGTCTTCATCATCATAATCCCTGTAAAGATATTGGACCAGGTAACGGTCTCCAGATTTTGCATAAGGGAATTGTGGTTTTAACCAGACCGGGATTTTCTCTTCTGCATCAGAAGAGCTGCTGAAATAATCCCGGGAACCACGCTGCATGTACTCGTAGTCGCCATCATCTTCACTTAAAACCCTATGTTGATACCATACACCATAATGATTTGAGAATGTACCTGACGTTGGATTTCCTCCCTCAGGAGTTGGATACCATGCATAGGTTAGTATTACTCCTTCATTGCTTCCCGCATCAGAGTATTTCCAGTTTAAGAATGCATTCACATCATCCATGTTATCAAAATTCCCATAATTGGGTGTGCCTAATATCTCATCATAATCAGATTGCTGAACAGTATATGTTGGGATCGGATCCGATACAACTCCACCTGCATAATCAGCTTCATAATCGTCATAGATATACTTTACAGAACCCTGGTACAAATCGTAATGTACGAGTGCGCTGGATGTTTTTCCTAACTGTGGGTATTTTGCAGCCAGAATATTAGGAATTCCTTCTTTTGCATCATCAACATTACTAAAGCTATGATAATTTGCTGCACTCTCAATTCCTGAAAGTTCGTAATCATCATCTGTTAAGGTAAAATCAAGATCTGAGGTTATCGCAGCTGGATTCTTATCCAAATTTGAATATATATCCTCCAATGGTTCACAAGCAATTACAAGGATAATTGCTACTGTCAAAGTGAATAGTTTTATTAATATATTTTTCATGATCGTATATATTTCTTTGGCTTAGAACATAAATTTAACACCCATTACCCAGGTCCTGCCGAAGCCATAATAAACTAGGGCATCCTCAATTCTATCAGCATCTAGCGCATCAGGAATATATTCTGTGTCGAATGCATTCTGCAACCTTGCATTAAGAACTGCATCAAGGTTCCCAACAGGGAACTTGTAAAGAAAACCGAAATCGAACAATCCAAATTCAGGCATTTCCAGTGCTTGTTTACCTTCATCTTCAGCATCACCCCTGGACAATACGTCGAATCTCGCATATAGATTATCACAGTAGTTAAAGTCACCGAGTAATTTAAAGCCCGGGAATAATTCATACTCCAATCCTAATGCAGCAGTCGTTTGAGCTGCATCACCAACTTTCAGACCCTTGATATAAAGATCAACAGTTTCTACAAGAGTAGATCCGTCATATATCGGTACATCGATCAGGTTGTTTTGCCAGATCCAATCTCCCATTGAGAAGGAACCTGTGAATCGCAATCCTCTTATGGGGTTGTACCATCCTTCTAATTCGACGCCCTGATGCATTGCATTTACTCCCAGGATATTTGCATAGATCTCATCACCACTGGGTACCTGTACCCGGGTTGTGAATGCTTTATCTTTCCACTGGGTTCTATAAATATTAACACTTAGTCCTGCATTTCCATATCTGATACCGTAACCTAATTCCAACCCAAGTACTTTTTCACTCTCAGCATCGGCATTACCTTCATTATCATATGCACTGAATACCGTATCAAAGAAAGGAGCTCTCTCAAAATAGCCCACGTTGGCAAATACATTATGGTTATCGTTCAAATTATAGTTGAGGCCTCCCTTGCCCGTATATCCCCAGAACCTGTATGAATCACTAATCTGATTTCCCGTGGTATATTGATAAAAGTCTTCTCTGGCATAGGATGTATTAGCTAGGGTGGCTGATAAAAATGCAGTTAAATTGTTAAGTGTATATTCCGCCTGGGCAAAAGCACCAATCCATCCAACTATACCGTTATCATGATAGTCAAATTTATCGCCTACACCGATGACCCGGTTTGGAGCATTTATGTCATCATCATTAACCACATATTCTCCTCCTAACAAGTTTGTGATCTCTCTGAAATGTTTCCCCCGGTAATGCCTTACATCAACACCACCAGTAAAAACCAGGTTACCACCGATTTCTTTGGTCAATATCGACATCAGACCTACCCAATTGTGATCATTCCTGGAGGCTCTCATATATGTAACAGAACCTTCCCCATTGGCTGCAGCTTCCTCATTGATATCAGTTATGGCTTCTAAATCAATATATCCGTATTTACCACCCCTTCTAAGATCAAAATTACCTGTTTCACCAGCAGTTCCACCTCCACCCCCAGATCCAAATGAAGTGTAAGCCGTTGTTGCTAATTCGGTGGTCGGATTGATGGTCCAGTAATGGTTTAAAGCGATCTGAGGTTTGTGATAGAAGTTATCCTCAACCCATACAACTTTGCCACCCAATACACCCCAGTCATTGTTCTGCCTTATCCCATTTGGACTGTTTCTGAAATCTTCGATTTTCATCCGGTTCTGACGTTGTCCGTGTTTCTGTTTTGCACCGATTACAGAAAACGTCATTAAATGATTTTTATTAATTTCCTTGGCAATATTTATATAATAGGAATAGCCCAAAAATTCTGCACCATCCACAAAACCCATGCCTTGTGTTCTTGTTCCCTGCATTGTCATAGCCCATCCTGATTCCCCTTTACCAGTGGATAGTTGAAGTCCAAACTTATTATACCCATCATTCCCTATGGCTGCAGATACACTTCCTCCTTCTTGTGCTTCAGTAGCTTTGGAAATAATGTTTATCGTTCCCCCAACTGATGGAACAGCAACTTTCGAAGCACCTAAGCCCCGCTGTACCTGCATTGATCCTGTCACGTCGGAAAGCCCTGCCCAGTTTGACCAGTACACCCTGGCATTTTCCATATCATTGACAGGAACTCCATTGATCATTACAGCCACATTTTGTGCATCAAAACCACGAATATTAATCCTTCCATCCCCGTAACCACCTCCGTCTTTGGTAACATAAATTCCCGGGGTTGATTTGAGTATTTCAGGAAATTCCTGTGACCCAAGTCTGCTTTCAATAAAATCACCCTTAATTGTCGATACGGCCACAGGAGTTTTTCTGTCAATAGCCACAGACGCTATCACCAGAACTTCGTTGAGACCTACAGTTGATATACCTAATTTCAATACACCGAGGCTTGAAGTCCCTGAACCAACATTTATTGGTATCTCAATGATTTCATAACCAACATAACTCACTTCAAGTATCTGATCCCCTGATGGAGCCTCTGAAATAGTAAAATTTCCGTCTAGATCCGCGACAGATCCAATCGTAGTACCCTTAATAAAAGCATTAGCCCCTATTAATGGCTCACCAGTCTCTTTGTCAAGAATCTGACCGGTAACAACTCCCCCCTGCGCAAGCACATTTAAGCTTGCAAACATGAGAGTAAATAAAAGTAGCAATCTTCTCATAGTTTTATGGATTTTTGATGTTTTAACTAAAAAATGATATTAACAAAAATTATCTAAATTAAATGATTGGCCAATATCCTGATGTTATGATATTGTTAATTATTATTGGGCAGTACTATTAATATTTACCCTTTCTTCAATGAACTGAAATAGGAACCAAATACTTAGCAAATTTTAAAATAAAAAAAGTTATATTCGACGCCGTTCTTGTGTTATAAAACGAGTAATTTTCAACTCTTCGAAAATATAAATAAATAGGATATATGAAAAAGATTTTTGGACTCTTTACAGCAACTTTTTTGCTGACATTTATCGCCTTATTTTTACAATCAATTAGCTATCAAATACTTGCCCAGTCTTCCTTAAATTATTACTTCGGGGAAGAGGAAAAAATAAATCCAAATGTACCTACCCCTGAACAGGTTCTTGGGTACCAGATAGGACAGATTCATGTTAGCCATGAACACCTTGTTAAATATCTGTATGCCCTATCAGAAAATTCTGACAGAATTCAAATAGTACAATATGGCCATTCTTATGAAAGACGACCTCTCCTGTTACTAACAATTTCCTCATCAGAAAATCTAACGCGAATTGAATCCATCCGGGAGGATCATATTAAGTTATCCGATCCACTTTTATCTTCCGGAATTGAGGTTGATGACATGCCTGTTATTACATGGCTAGGGTACAGTGTTCATGGAAATGAACCCTCTGGGGGCAATGCTTCATTGTTAACAGCATATTATCTGGCAGCTTCTCAAAGTGAGGAGGTATCAAAGATCCTTAGTAGTTCGGTGATCTTGATGGATCCATGCGTTAATCCGGATGGATTTAATCGTTATGCTGAGTGGGTCATCACGAACCGGTCGAAAAACCTGAGTACAGATCCTAATAATAGGGAACACCGTGAGCAGGGACCTGGTAGCAGAACCAACCATTACTGGTTTGATCTGAACCGCGACCTTTTACTTGCCCAACATCCTGAGTCACAGGGACGGTTGCAACAATTCCATCACTGGAAACCTAATGTATTCACGGATCACCATGAAATGGGCAGTGACAACACATTCTTCTTTCAACCGGGAATTCCAAGTAGAAATAATCCAATTACACCCGAAGAAAATTACAAGCTGACCAAAGCCATTGCCCGGTACCATGCACAGGAACTTGATAAGATCGGTTCCTTATACTATTCGGAGGAGTCTTTTGATGATTTCTACTACGGAAAAGGTTCTACTTATCCAGATGTGAATGGTTGTATAGGTATCCTCTTTGAACAGGCCAGTTCGCGAAGCCATGCAAGGGAAACTTCAAATGGAATAATCAAATTTGCATTTACTGTTAGGAACCAATTCAAAACTTCGTTATCAACTGTTAAGGCCGGGGTCGATCTCAGACTTGATTTATTGAATCACCAAAAAGACTTTTACAGGTCCGCGTTACAGGAAGCTAGTAATAATCCTGTGAAGGCATGGGTATTTAAATTTGGAAATGGGGATAAACGTTTTAAGAATTTCCTTGAAGTACTGGACAGGCACCAGATTGAGGTATTTCGATTTAATGGCCAGGTCACTACCTCGAATGGTTCTTTTTCTGAAAATGACAGCTACATTGTACCACTTTCACAATCCCAGTATCGTCTTATAAATGCAATTTTTGAAAGCAGAACCCAGTTTCAGGACAGCCTTTTTTACGATGTTTCAACTTGGACATTACCCTATGCATATGATATCGATTGCAGTCCGCTGAATGACCGGCAATTCAAGTCCCTGGATGTTGGAGGGCCGGCGAAAGTGAGAACATTGGAGCAGAAGCTCGTAAACAAATCGGAGTACGGATATTTATTTAAGTGGGACAACTACTTATCTCCGAAAGCCCTATACCATTTACAGGATAAGGGAGTTCGTGCGAAAGTAAGTATGAAAGAATTCACTATGAATAGGACTCAATTTGGAAGAGGCTGCGTCTTTATTCCAGTCAGTATACAAAGTATATCCTCAGATTCGTTATTTTACCTGATCCAGGAAATTGCCCCGGTACTGAATTATGACATTTATCCTGTTTCAAGTTCCTGGACCGACTCAGGAATCCAGCTTGGGAGTCCGAATATTATTAACCTGGATAAACCGGAAATAGCCGTGATTATGGACTGGGGTGTAAGTTCGGGTGAAGCCGGGGAAGTGTGGCATGTCCTGGACCAACGATATGATATCCCGATAACGTTGCTATCGATCCTGAGGGTAGGCAGTGTGGATTTCAACAGGTACAATACTATTGTAATGGTTAGCGGATCATATAACCGGATAAATGAAAACGGCAAGAAAAAGTTAAAAGAGTGGGTGGAGAATGGAGGTAATATCATTGCATTCAAAAATGCTACGAGATGGTTAAACAACCAGAAAATTACCCAGATAAAATTCAAAAGCATAAAAGCGGATACCTTGCTATCTGATCGTGCTTATGGGGACCTTCAACGATACAGGGGCGCTCAAAATATATCAGGTGTGATTCTTGAAACCAAGATTGATCAATCTCATCCATTAAATTATGGTATTAAGAATGACATTCTCCCGATATTCAAAAATGATAAAACCCTGTTCGAGCCTTCATCCAATCCATACAACCGACCAGTGATGATAACAAATAATCCATTGATGAGCGGATATCTTTCAGATAAGAATCTCAACATCCTGAAAGGATCTTCGGCAGTTAATGTATGTAAACTTGGTAATGGAAGGATTATAGCTTTCAGCTTCAATCCCAATTTCAGGGGTTACTGGTATGGGACAAACAGATTATTTGCTAATGCTTTGTTTTTCGGGGATTTAATTTCTTCACAAGCAGCAGATTAAAATTATTATTCACATAAATCCAGATGGTTATAATACAGCTAATATCTGAGCACAAATTATCAATATGACCATTGCAAAGGGATAAACCGTTGCATAAGCTATTGAAGGTGCATTAGAGTCTGACATGGGATCAACAGCACTTAATCCAGGGGTACTGGTCATTCCACCGGTTAAAGAACCCAGTATAGAAAGAAAATTGAGTTTAAATATATATCGGCCAATTATGGTTGCCAAAATCATAGGCAACAATGTGATAGAAGCACCGATCCAGAAAAGTTTTATGCCATAAGTTGCCATGGTATCAACAAGGGTTTCTCCTGCACTCGTTCCTACTGCAGCGAGGAAGAAAAGTAAGCCCAATTGCCGAAGTAATTGATTAGCAGGTCCGGATATGTTCCAGATAATCGGACCAGTCTTACCAATCCGGCTCAATACGAGTCCTGAAATTAAAACGCCTCCCGTAAGACCTAACTTAAACTCACTCCCTCCGGGAATAGGAATGGGAATTAATCCAATAAGTATTCCCAAAACAATCCCTGCAGCAACAGGTAAAAAATCTGTCTCATTGAGACGTTTTACATTGTTGCCAAAAAGATCAATTACAGCTGGCATATTCCCCTTTGTAGATGCTACCATCAATTTATCTCCAAATCGGATGGAACTGCCGGGGGTAGGTGAAATATCTATTCCACTTCTTCTTATTCTGGTAATGGTAGCACTGAAATTTTGAAATATATTAAGTTGCCCCAAAGTTTTGTTAACCACTTTTCGATTGGTTACTAATATCCACTGTATATCAAACTGACCACTTCGAGGAACTTCCTGATCAGTTTCAGAGCCGATAAGTAATCGCATCTTTTGTAATGCCTGTTCGGTTCCAACAGCTTTGACCATATCGCCTTTCTGTAATATGGAATCCTTCTGGGGAACTACAGCCACACTTTCATGTACGATCCTTGATATATTGGCTCCTGTCATAGACCGGATTTCCAGCTGGCCAATTGTTTGTCCTATTATGTTATTATTTTCAACAAGGAAGTTTTTACTGAATATCTCAGGGAAATCCTGGGATACTTCTTCATTATATTTACGCTCCTCACCTTTTAAATTGACTCTGAATAATTTTGGGGATAACCTTATGAACAGAATCACTCCGATTACACCAAAAGGATAGGCAATACCGTATCCGATAGATGCCAGTGGAGACTTCGAACTCTCAATGGCGGCAGCCAATCCCGGGGTACTGGTCATAGCACCGGCAAACAGTCCCACACCCAATTTGAAGTCTATCTTCAATATATATACTGCAACTGCAGTTGTAATTGCTCCGGTTATAACGGCCAAAGCAGCCATTATCACCAATTGTTGTCCCTTTTTATGGAATGATTCAAAGAATCCCGGACCAGACTGAATCCCAATGGAATAAATAAAAAACAGTAATCCGACTGTCTGAAAAACTTTGGGAACATTGAATCCAAAATGACCAAACATCAGGGCCACAAAGATCACAGCAGAAGAATCAAGGGAGATCCCTTTAATTTTGATCTTGCCTATCAGGATTCCAATGGATATAATTAGAAAAAGTACAGAATAATCCGTCAGGATGGATGACATATTGATCTTTTAAAATTCTCTGCAAAGATATATCCCTATAAGCAATTACAGTAATATCCACTGCTACCTTTTCTAATGGTGAACAACAACCAGATTAAATCTTGAAGGGTTTGACTTATTCATTTCCCATTTCCCTGTATTTTTGTAGTGGTCAATTTATAATCTATGATTTTCATCAAGGCTCTATCCTGTCTACCCCTATCTATACTTTATGTCCTGGCCGATTTAATCTTTTTCCTGGGATATTATATTACAGGATACAGGAGAAATCTTGTCTTTGGAAACCTTCGAAAAGCCTTTCCTGACAAATCAAACCGGGAAATTAAGACAATAGCCCGAAAGTTTTATCGGCATCTGGCTGATATTATCGTTGAAACGATTCATGGCCTTACTATCTCAGAAAAAGAACTTTTAAAAAGGATCTATGTTAAAAACATTGAGTACCTGAATCAATATTATGAAAATGGAAAATCAGTCATAATCATGTCATCACATCATAGTAATTGGGAGTGGCTAACTCAAATTACATCACTACAGGTCAAAGCTGAAGCTAATGGTGTATACCAGCAACTGAAAAATCCTTTTTTTGATCATCTAATGATGAAAATAAGAATGCGGTTTGATGCCAGGTTGATTGAAAAGAAAGCTATACTTAAAGACCTGATAATGAGAAAAGATGTGCTGAAAATTGTAGGAATGATTTCAGACCAGAGCCCGGTTATCAAGGAAAATAGATTTTGGACAACATTTCTTAGCCAGGAAACAGCGTTTTTTACCAGCTCGGAAAAAATAGCTAAAAAACTAAATATGGGGGTAGTATATGCTAAAATGGACAAGATCCGGAGAGGGTATTATGAAGTAGAATATATCCCAATCGATGCACCACCGTTTAATCCGGAACCCGAATATATTACACTGCGTTTTATTAAATTATTGGAAAATCATATCAACGAAGCACCAGCATACTGGTTATGGTCACATAACCGATGGAAAATTGAACGGGAATAAAGATTGAAAACAGCGCGCATAAAATATTAAATATGTAATGTGCAAGCCAACTAGTTAAACCAACAATCTCTCCCCTACTGGATTACTTGACTATATTAAAAGAACTGTGAAATATCCCCTTTCCCCTCTCTTAACACCCTGAATGAGTCATCAGTACAGTCAATTACAGTTGAAGGGATATTATCTCCCGGGCCACCATTAATCACAGCATCCACCTGATGCTTGAACTTTTCAAAAATTAATTCCGGATCAGTTGAATATTCAATGACTTCATCTTCATCCCTGATGGAGGTGGTGACGATTGGATTGCCGAGTTCCTTTACAATTTCAACTGGAATACTGTTATCCGGAATTCGTATCCCCACTGTTCTCTTTCCTGATAATACAGTTTTAGGTGCCCTGCTTGAAGCATTCATAATAAAAGTAAAAGGGCCAGGCAAGGCTTTCTTCAATACTTTATAAACTGTTGTTGAAAAATTCCGGACATACTTGGAAGTTTGACTGAGATCATGGCAAATAAATGAAAAATTCAGATGTTTTGAATTTATACCCTTTATTCGTTTGATCTTCTCAACAGCTTTGTGATTAAATATATCGCAACCCAAGCCATATATAGTATCAGTCGGATATATTAATACACCGCCATTTCGAAGAATCTCAGCAATGTGTATGATCTTATTCTGGCTTGGATTATCAGGATAGAGTTTAATAAATTCACTTCCCATAGCGTCCGGGATTAGATTTGTTCTTAATAAAATTACATTATCAATTTAATACATTTTGTTAATTTTATCCTGCATATGAACAAAAGAAAGATATTCATTCTCGCACTGGTGCTACTCACAGTGTTATTTTCCTCCTTATCATTTTATTTCTACCAGGTAGTTAATGCTCCTAATATCCTTGTAAATCAACCGGATCGGTTTATTCATATTCCGGCTGGATCCAGTTTCAGTGATGTACAATCAATCGTCTATGAAGGCAGGTATGTGAATGATCTTTTATCATTCAGTTTCCTTGCAAAATTGATGAAATATGATAGGCTTATAAAGCCGGGACGATATCTTTTAAAATCGAACATATCAAATAAATCGGCAATTCGCCTGCTTCGTTCAGGTGAACAGTCTCCGGTGAATATAACTTTCAATAACGTAAGACTCCTGGAAGATCTTCCTGCCAAGATCTGTATAAACCTTGAACTGCGTAAAGAGGAACTTGCACCATTGTTAAATGATTCTGCAATAATAGTCGGCTATGGTTTCAATCCAGATAATTATAAGTGTATGTTTATTCCAAACACATACCAGGTATTCTGGACCATTAAGGGAAATCAATTGATTGACCGGATGAATAATGAATACAAAAGATTCTGGAATGAAGATCGAAAATCGCTGGCTGACTCAATTGGATTGACTGCCATCGAAGTATCCATTCTTGCATCCATAGTTCAGGCAGAATGCAGCCAAACACAGGAAGCTTCAACAATCGCCGGCCTCTACATAAATCGTCTTGAAAAAGGTTATCCACTACAGGCGGATCCAACTGTAGTATATGCGAATGGAGATTTTGCCATAAAAAGGGTCCTGGATAAGCATAAGGAGATTGAATCTCCATACAACACTTATAAAAACAGGGGATTACCCCCCGGACCAATAAATTTGCCGGAGATCATTTACATCGATGCTGTTTTGAAATATGAGAAACATAAATACCTGTATATGTGTGCGAAAGAAGATTTTTCCGGATATCACAATTTTGCCACAAACCTTATTGATCATAACATAAATGCAAGACAGTATCAAAACGCGCTGAACAGGGCTAGAATTTTCCGATAAAAGACATGTATACATTCGAGACACAGATCAGGGTAAGATATGCCGAAACTGACCAAATGGGTTATGTTTACTATGGGAATTATGGGGCATATTACGAAGTGGCCAGGACGGAAGCTCTTCGGATCCTTGGGGTAACCTATAAAGAGTTGGAGAAACAGGGAATAATCATGCCTGTTCTTGAGAATTACTCAAAATTCATCCGACCTGCTAAGTATGATGATTTGCTGTTGATCAAGGTTTTTGTCAAGGATTTTCCTGATTCCAGAATAAGATTTGAATATGAGGTTTACAATGAAGCAGAAAAATTAATTAACTTAGGGCATACAACACTGGTATTTATAAGTGCTGATACCAATAAGGCTGTAGAAATGCCTGATTTTTTGGTGGACATCCTGAAACCATACTTCAATGGGCAATGATTTTGCCTCATATCTGGAAAAATACAAGTCATGGAGAGATCTTACTGGTTTTCTTAAAGGAGTCCATTTTGGCAAAAAAAAGACGACACTTTACACCTTTATTAAGGTCTTTTTTATCAGCCTGTATAAGGACGACATCCTGGAAATAGCAAAGGGTATTGCTTATAATTTCACACTCGCGATTTTTCCAGCTATCATAGTTCTTTTCGCGCTGATTCCTTATTTTCCGATCCCTGATCTCAGTGAAACAGTCCTCGGGTTTATTGAAGGCATAGATCTGGAAGTACTTGACCAGGTTACACCAACTGTTGAAGATATTATCAACACCCCAAGAGGGGGACTCTTGTCCTTTAGTTTTCTTTTTGCCTTTTATCTGGCAACAAACGGTACATTAACGCTGATGAATGCATTTGACCTTTGCTATAAAACAAAATATACGAGAAGCTACTTTAAGAGATATTTTATTGCAGGGGGACTGACAATCTTACTTGTTGTTACCATGTCATTTTCAATGATTCTCCTGATTGGAGGGCAAATCGCATTAAAACTTCTAGTGGATTTTGGGATTCTTACGGAAAGCTTTCTGATATTCCTGATAACTGCTTTGCGCTTTATTGTTCTTTTTGCCATGTTCCTGATGGCCATGTCATTCCTTTACTATTTCGGTCCGGCAGTAAAAGACAGATGGAGTTTTATATCACCTGGCTCTGTTGTTGCAACGCTCCTTGTTATAGCAATTTCATACAGTTTTTCGTATTACCTTGCTAACTTTGGACAATATCATAAGTTCTACGGATCTATTGGTGCCATAATCGCTTTTATGATATGGCTATACCTTGTGGCTGTTGTTTTATTATTTGGATTTGAGGTAAATGCCGGCATAGACAGGGCAAATCATGAGAAATATGTTGTTGAATTTGAAGAATAACATGGTAAATTTACCATAAATAATCAGGTGACTTAATTTATTTACTTGGGGGATACCTCTTTTTAGTTGGAAAAAGAATAAATGGAATCAGAATTCTCGATCTTAATTGTATCAGCAATATCCATAGGTTTTGTACATACGATACTGGGACCAGATCACTATCTGCCTTTTATTCTATTATCAAAAGCAAGAAACTGGTCTGCAACCAAAACGGCCATTATAACATCAATCTGTGGAATTGGGCATGTATTGGGCTCGATCCTTTTAGGAATCATCGGGATTTCTTTTGGTTTGGGACTTGATAAACTGAACCTTATTGAGTCACACCGGGGCAATATTGCTGCATGGCTTCTCATCGGATTTGGTCTGATATATTTCATATGGGGAGTTCGTAAAGCCATTAAAAACCGTCCACATACCCATTGGCATACACATATGAATGGCTCATCACATCTCCACAAACATCAACATGTTGAGGAACATTCCCATGTACATGGAGAAAAATCAAAAAAGCTGACACCCTGGTTATTATTTATCATATTTGTCCTTGGACCTTGTGAAGCACTGATCCCACTACTAATGTATCCTGCAGCTATGAACAGTTATGTGGAAATGCTTGGCATCGTAACTGCGTTTTCAATGGCTACAATTATGACCATGTTAGCAGCAGTAATGATCCCTGTCATGGGACTTCAATCTGTCAATTTGGGTAGAGTGGAAAGATTCAGCCATGCATTTGCCGGAGCTATGATCTTTCTGAGTGGCATTGGAATTCAACTACTGGGCTTTTAGCTGATCTTTGATCCAGGACAACCACGTTTCCATTCCATCCCCTTTGGTTGCAGAAACTTCAATAAAATCCAAGTGATGATTTATACGTAAAGCATATTCTTTAAATGCTTCAACATCGAAATCCACATAGGGAAGCAGGTCGGTTTTATTAACAATACAAACCTGTGATGATTCAAACATATCCGGGTACTTCAACGGTTTATCCGTTCCCTCAGTCACACTAACAATCACAACACGGCTGGACTCTCCTAAATCAAACATAGCCGGGCAAACCAGGTTACCTACGTTTTCAATAAACAGGATACTTCTGTTTTCAGGTTCCAGTTTTTTCACGGCCTTATTCACCATTAAAGCATCAAGGTGACATCCTTTACCCGTATTGATCTGTACTACTTTCGCTCCCGTTTTATGAATTCTTTCCGCATCATTGGCAGTTTGTTGATCCCCTTCTACCACACTCATTTGTATTTCACCACTCACCATTTCAATTGTCTTTTCAAGTAAAGTAGTTTTCCCAGATCCAGGTGAACTGACAAGGTTTAAAGCCAAAATGTTCTTTGCTTCAAAAAATCCCCTGTTCCTCTCAGCCAGAAGGTTGTTTTTCCCTAGAATATCTACTTCAAGTTCCAGAACACTTCTTTCAGGATGGTGATGATGGTGATCATGATCACGGTCGTGATGGTCGTGGTCATGGGAATGACCTAGATTATGATTGCCATTATGTTGCTTTTTTTCTTCGGAACCCAATAACTCTATAGTAAAAGGATCTTCAGGTTGTCCACATCCACAAGTACTGCACATGATTCCTCTTTTTTTAGATTCAGGTATACAAAAATTACCAAAAAAGTCGAAAAAAACCCTGATCGGAGCAATTTATCTGCAATTGTCAAATATCTCACGCTGAGATTGCTTCTCACTATTAATGACAAAATAGAATTGCTCTAAATATGTCTTCATATCTTTTCTGTGACTTTTTACTAAGTAAGGGCAATTATCAATCAAAGCATATATTTCATCTTTCTTTTCTTTCAACATCTCAAAGACTTCAAGATATTCATTTTTAGGGCGGCATAATCCGCGAAAGAGTCTCTCCCTGACAGATTCAACAGCTAGTTCCGGGGGTGGTGAAGCATATGATGCATTAACAATTCCTGAAAAGTCAAAATCATATGGGACTGGTATACACAAAGGATTTTCTCCATTTGTTGGCATGAATGTCCTTACATTATGCATCTTAATTGCTGACCAATCTAAATTCCCAATCATATATTCAAAAACTGATATAAGGTTCAGCAAGGCAGCATCAAATTCATGAGGAAGCACACGATTGGGTTCTACCTCCTCAGTGTTCATGCGTTCTGCCAGTTTATCCGTTTCTTCCTGAAGGAAGGCATAGGTAGTTAGTGGTTTTTTATTACTACCTGTATCGTACATTGTTATATTTAACAAACATGTCTGATAGCTTTTATCAGTAAAAAGATTATAGATTCGATAAACAAGCCACTCTCTAATAACTAGCTGATTATAGTTTGCAGAGCTTTTACACATTCTTATCAATTTCACCTTCCCCAAATCTTTCCAGCCGTCCTGCTCAAAACCTGAACCTTTGAAATAAATGTGTATGGGTGTGAAAGTGCATTTTGCTTTTCGATACCCCCCTCTAATACTGATGTTTACCGGTTTTTCAATATAGGTGCTGTCGGGCAAATAAATTCCAAATTGTGCAGGTACTTCTTCTTCTGTTTCTTTTGTCTTATTCAGAATACGGAAATCATATTTCAGGGTTGCTGCTATTGCAACATCGTTCTGGAAAATTACCTGTTCTGACTGTGATTTTAATGGTTGTGTTGATACAAATAAGGCGAATAAGGAAAATATTACAGTTTGGTAGATCCTTTTCATAGCTTTGATGTTTTGGAATACATCATTCAATTTAAATTGAATTGATTGATTTTCAAATAAATGAACAATATGATTTTTTAGAACTGTTCATAGCTTTTATTAAATTAATGGAAGAAAACTATATTGGGGGACTCAATTACAAATGAAGATGAAAACATTAATTATATCCATACTCAGCCTGATTTCATATTATTCGTATGCTAACCAGAATGTCTATCTGAAAGGATACAATAAATCTATTAAGGGGGAAATACTTCATTATGAATCTACACAACCAAATGCAAACAAATCTCTTCTTGTCAGGTCTGTGGATAAAAATCAATATATAGAATGGGAAACCGAATCCCTGCCGGTAAATTATGAGCATGATATTGCAACTTTTGTCTGGATTGCAGGAATTGATGTAAACAGGGAGGATTCACATCAATTTGACCTGTATGTAAATGATGCACCTGCCTTTACCTTTGCCAATCCTCTCTCTAACGAAAAAAGATATTACTCCTGGGAATCCGGTGGTATGAAACTGGAATACAAAGGGATTATCCTTGACAGGCACACGGATTTAATGGGTTATATGTATCTACATATCCCTGTGAGTATGATAGAGAAAGGTAATCCGGTACGACTTAAAGTGGCTGGTGAATCTACTGATAGTCAAAGCTGGTTCATGGTATTCAGGCATGGTTGTATTAATAAGGTGGATTTATTTGCAGAAAATGCAGTAATAAAAACCCCGGAAGGCCCCAGGCAGCAACTACGATTCTCGCTGGTGTATCTTGGAGATCCCACTGAGGCAAGTATAAAAATAGATGGCACCACAAGTAGAAAAACTATTAATACAGGAATGAATACTTTACGTATGACCATTCCCAAGGTTGATACGCCCATGCAAACTGAGGTGATTGTGAGTGTTGAAGGAAAGAATTTATTCAAAGATGAATTCACGATAAAACCTACCAGGCAATATAATTTACATTTACTTCACCACTCACACGTAGATATAGGCTTTACCCATGTCCAGGAGGAAGTAGAGCGAATGCAATGGGGTTTCCTCGATGATGCCCTTGATATGGATATCCGAAATCAGAATTATCCCCCGGAGGCACAAACCAGGTGGAATGTCGAAGTGATGTGGGCTGTTAATTCCTATCTTGAAAATGCATCCGAATCCAAGAAAGCGGCTTTTGTAAGAGCTGTACAGAATGGAACCATAGAACTCGATGCACTATATGGAAACGAATTGCTTGCGTTATGTAATGAAGAAGAGTTGTACAGACTAACAGAACATGCCAGGAATATAGCCAAAATCTGTGGAGTTGAGTTGCAATCCGCCATGATCACGGATATTCCGGGTTGGACCTGGAGTATTATTCCGGTACTTGCTCAAAGTGGTGTAAAATACTTTTCCATGGGAACTAATCATGGGCATCGAATTGGTGATATTATTGATGAATGGGGTGACCGGCCATTTTACTGGATGTCTCCATCCGGTAAAGAAAAGGTATTATGCTGGATACATGAAAAGGGTTATGCTCTTTTTCATGCAGGGTTAAATATCAGGGAAGTTGATTATGATCAATATGAAACCAGGATATTAGAATATGCTGATTTATTGAGTCAAAAAGGATTTCCATATGATATTATACCCTTGAGATACAGTATTGGATCTGACAATGGACCTCTGGATATGACATTATCTGACTTCGTAAAAAATTGGAATGATAAATATATTTCTCCTAAGCTAACAATCTCAACCGTCTCAAAGTCCTTTGGCGAATTTGAGCAAAAATATGGTAGTGAAATACCTGCTGTCAAAGGAGACATAACTGCTTACTGGGAGGATGGAGCTGCCTCATCAGCTAAAGAAACTGCCTTGAACCGGGCAAATGCTGAACGCCTGGTACAGGCACAAACAATATGGTCAATAAATAATTCATCTAATTTCCCTGAGACAGATTTTATAAAAGCATGGGAAAAAGTAATGCTTTATGATGAGCATACATGGGGTGCTTATAACAGCATCAGTGAACCGGAAAGTGATTTTGTAAAACAGCAATGGAGGGTCAAACAAAGCTTTGCCATAGACGCAGATAAAATGTCAAATGATCTCATGAAGAATGCGGTTAGGAACGCAGCGAGCCCTGGATTTGCAGAGACATTGACCATATTGAATACAAGTTCATGGGATAGAACAGACATGATCTATCTGCCTCCTGATCCTACGTTTGAAAAAATGATTTTTTCTGACAGTGATTGGAATAGAATTCCAATGCAGGTTTTATCAGATGGAACTATTTTATTACAGGTTTCTGGTATACCGGCACTTGGCAGTAAAACTTTAACCATGAAAAAAGGGAAATACAGGCATCCCACTTCTTTGAAAGTAGCAAATAATACCCTGGAAAATGATTATATAAAGATTACAGTTGATCCGGTTAATGGGACAATTACTGAATTATTTGATAAAGAAGGAGGTCATAACCTGGTAAATAGCACAGGGAACCCTGGATTTAACCAATACCTTTATGTAGCGGGACGAGTACCTGATAATCCACAGCAAAATACAGATATTAAAGTAAGAATAGGCGAATCAGGGTCACTACTGTCAAGCCTGATTATTGAATCTAATGCACCTGGTTGTGACAAGCTGGTAACAGAAATCAAGCTGATAGATGGGATAAACCGACTTGAGATTGCAAACAAGGTATATAAAAAGAAAATCTATAAACCAGAGGGAGTTCATTTTGCATTCCCTTTCAATATACCCCAGGGGATTGTGCGTATCGATATGCCCTTTGGTTATTATCAACCTGATAAAGACCAATTACCTGGTGCTAATAAAAATTATTTTACATTGAGACGTTGGGTGGATATATCCAATGCCAACCAGGGCGTTACCTGGGTGAGTCCTGACGCTCCTCTGATTGAACTGAATGAAATCACCACTGATCCTGTTGCTTATGGTTGGGTGGATCAGGTTAATCCTAACGGTACGCTGTATAGTTATGTCATGAATAATTATTGGGAAACTAATTATCTTGCCGGGCAGGAAGGAGAGGTTGAATTCAGATACTACATTATCCCGCATTCCGGCTTCAAGGCTTCAGATACAGAAAGAAAAGCATTAGAGGTATGTCAACCATTAATTGCTTTATTTACAACAGGTGAATCTGAAAGTCCGGCTCTCTTCAATATTAAGAACGAAGAAATTATTTTGGGATCGATCCGACCTGTAAACGGGAATGATTACATAATAAGATTTGACAATATCAGCGATAAAGCCAAAATGCTTGATTTACACTGGTATAACCGGCCAAGTCATATTTACAGTAGTAATCCTGATGGACAAAAAGGTAAAACGCTTTCGAGTTATATTTTTAATCCATTCGAATCAAGGTTCGTGCTGGTAGAATATTGATGATTGCGGCTTTGGGATTGGGGAGTGTGGATTTTGGATTTTGGATTTTGGATTTTGGATTGGGGATGTTGGAGCAGTCCACTCAACTGTCAACTGCTAACAGATCCGAGGTAATTGCTCCCCTGCAAGCATGTCAATGATCCGACGTCCACCAATGGCAGTATTTAAAATTACTTTTCCATTGTGATCTTCCGTAATTTGTCCGATTATTTTTGCCTCTTTTCCAAGTTCGTGATTTCTGAGAATTTCCAACACACGTTCTCCTTCATTTTGTTCGGTAATTATAACTACTTTGCCTTCATTCGCCACGTACACGGGATCAAATCCCAGAATTTCACACATACCTTTAACTTGTTCATTCAAAGGCAGGGATTCCTCTTCCAGTTCGACTCCCCATTCTTTGCCTCCACAAACCTCGCATAGGACCGTGGCAAGACCTCCCCTGGTAGCATCACGCATGAACCTGATTCCCTCGCTGCTATCGAGTACATCTTGAATCAATCCGTTCAGTGATGCACAATCTGATTTAATGGATGCAGAAAAATTAAGGTTTTTTCGACTTGCCATGACCGCCATACCATGATCGCCAACAGGTCCATTTATTATCACTTTATCACCGGGTTGAATGGAATTGCCCGAATAGTAATCTCTTTTACCATCACTGAAAAAACCTATCCCAGTTGTATTAATGAAAATCTTATCACATTTCCCTTTATCAACAACCTTTGTATCACCGGTAACTATCTTCACACCTGATCTTTCCGCTTCTTCAGCCATGGATATTATAATCCTTTCCAGGTCATTTGAAGATAATCCTTCTTCCAAAATAAAGGAGGCGCTCAGGTATAAAGGTTTGGCACCTGAAACTGCTATATCGTTTACTGTTCCACATACTGCCAGTTTCCCGATATCACCACCCGGGAAAAAAATCGGATCTACAACAAAAGAATCGGTTGAAAAAGCCAAATCCCTTCCATGGGAGTCAAGAATTGTTGAATCCCCTAAAAATTCATTATGATGTCTACCGAAGTATTTCAGGAAAAGCCCGGTTATCAGATCATGGCTCAGTTTTCCCCCACTACCATGCCCTAATAAAATTTTATCATGCTTCATAATTGTACCGATAATGTGCATGGCAGGCACCTTCATGACTTACCATACATGCTCCCACAGGATTTTCAGGATTACACAAATTGCCAAAAAGTCTGCAATCCCTCGGATCTTTAATCCCTTTCAGAATTTCTCCACAAATGCACCTTTTATCCTCATGGATTTCCTCAACTTCAACATCAAATGCATTTTCGGCATCATAAGATGCATATTTTGTTCTAATCCCCATTCCAGATTCAGGTAAAATGTCCAATCCACGCCACCAATCACTTCGGAGTTCAAATACTTCATTCATCAAAGCTTGCGCAATCGTATTTCCTTCAGGCACAACTGCCCGTTTATACTGAATCTCAACAGCAGGATTTGCGTCTTCAACCTGCCTGACTAACATGTATATGGATTGAAGTATATCAATTGGCTCGAAACCGGATATCACACAGCCAACTCCAAATTTCTCCGGGAGAAAATCATAAATGAATGATCCGGTAATGGCACTTACATGTCCCGGACCAATGTATCCGTCCAGTCGAATTCCTTCATCAACCAGGGCCCGCATCGCAGGAGGCATGACCTTATGAGCACTGTAAAGAAAGAAATTATCAAGTCCTTCCTCAAAAGCGGATTTTACAGCAACTGCTGAGGATGGGGCTGTTGTTTCAAAACCAATACCAAGAAAAATGATTTTATTGTTTTTGTTTTCCCGTGCTATCTGCATTGCATCCAAAACAGAATACACAATGCGTATATCTTTGCCGTCTGCCCTTTCTTTTTCAAGTGTGGATGAAGATCCTGGAACCCGGATCAGATCACCATAAGTTGTTATTATATTTCCTGTGATCCTGGCCAGTGCGATTGCACGGTCAATATAACCACGGCTTGATACACAAACCGGACACCCGGGCCCAGATTTTAATTTAATATTTTCCGGTAATATAGCTGGGATCCCAAATTTTTGAATAGCCATGGTATGACCGCCGCAAACTTCCATCAGGGATATCTCCCGGGTAGAGATTTCATGGATCTTATCAACCCATTTTTTAACCTGTTCCCGGGATCTGAACTCCGAAATATATTTCATTCCTTGTCCTCCTCATCCAGGTTTCGATTGATTTCATCAAGCTCCCTGAACAATTCCAGGGTAGATTTGGCCTCTTCAGGATCAAGTTTCTGTATGGCGAAACCTGTGTGCATCAGGATGTAATCCCCCACTTTAACATCAATTACTAATTTCAGGCTTGCCTCATATTCAACTCCACCTATTGAGACTGTTGCGAAATCACCTTTAATGGATTTTACTTCTGCCGGAATACTTAAACACATTTTATTTCAGATAGTTTGATGCAGTAAATAACTGTCCCAATGCAATTCCACCATCATTGGCTGGAATGCTTGATGGGATATAGACTTTAAACTTCCTCAAAATAAGCATTTTTTCTGCCTTTTCAGAAATATATTGGTTTTGAAATGTACCGCCAGACAATACTACATTCTCAATACCTGTATCACTCCGGATCCTGTCTGCCCCTCTTATAATCACCTCAATTACCGTGTTCTGAAATCGACCAGCAATTTTTTCTTTAGGAATATCATTGCTGAGATCTTCGAGGATTGATTCAAACATAGGTTTGAAATCAATTTCATTCCCAAAATTGAACTCATAGGGCATGGCATCCTCATTCTCAGCCATAGCTTCCAGCCGCATGGGTGCTTCAGCGTGGAATGATGAGGATGTACAAACACCTAACAACGCAGCTACTGCATCAAAAAGCCTTCCTGTTCCGCAACTTAAGGGAGCATTCACGGATTTATCCAGGGCTTCAATAACCCAGTTGATATTTTGAGAAGGAAGATAATGGAATAGCTCGGAATGTTTTTGAATACTTTCCCTGCCAAATAGCCGATATAAATAAGCCAGTGCCATTCTCCAGGGTTCCTTTACAGCACGATCCCCCCCCGGCATTGGCACATACTCAAAATGAAATACTCTTTCAAATGTTTGAGTATCACAGATCAGAAATTCGCTACCCCATATATGTCCATCCGTTCCTAATCCTGTGCCATCAAAACTGATCCCAATGACTTTATTATTAAGTCCATATTCCGCCATAACAGATACTATATGAGCATGGTGGTGTTGAACCTGTACAGAAGGTAAATTAAGCGTTTGAGCGTATCTGGAGGAAAGGTAATCGGGATGCATATCATGGGCAATCAACCTTGGTTTAACCCTTAACAATTTAAGAAAGCGGTCGAGGGATTCTTCAAAAAATTCAAATGTATCAAGATTCTGAAGATCGCCGATATGCTGACTGAGGATTGCCCTTTGATCTTTACCAACACAAAAGCAGTTTACCAGTTCAGCTCCAACTGCAATGATACCATCAACATCTTTTTGTAATAGAATTGGTTCAGGAACAAATCCTCTTGATCGTCTGATCATACGGGGTTTCGCTCCGGAAATCATCATAACTGAATCATCAACTCTGTTGTAGATCTCACGGTTGTTAATCATGATGGCATCTACCAGGGATGAGAATTGCTCTTTTGCTTTTTCATCATTTATTATAATAGGCTCCTCCGAAAAGTTACCACTTGTCATTACAAGGGCTGGTGTTTTAAGTTGCTTAAATAATTGATTATGGAGGGGTAGATATGGGAGCATAGCACCAATTGTCGGAAATCCATTGCAAACGCATAAAGGAAGTTCTTTCTTTGACTTCAGAATAACGATTGGCCTCCTCCATGATTCAATTTGTTCTCTGGCGATATTATCGATTTCAACATATTCCCTGGCAGATTTGATATCTCTGAACATAACAGCAAAGGGTTTCCCATATCTGTGTTTTATATTCCTGAGATTTTCAACTGCTTTTTCGTTCTGTGCATTACAGACTATGAAATAACCGCCTATCCCTTTAACAACTGCAATTCCTCCTCTTTCAATTACATCTGATAACTGTTTAAGAATAATATCATAATCAGTTAACTGTTCATCACCCTTGATAAATGTATATACGGGTCCACAATCATTACAGGCAACGGGTTGTGCGTGAAATCTTCTATCGAGGACATCTTCGTATTCACTTCTGCATACTTCACACATTACAAAAGGATCCATGGTGGTTTTATCCCGATCATATGGAAGATCTTTAATGATACTGAACCTGGGTCCGCAATTCGTGCAATTAATAAAAGGATAATCAAGGCGATGTTTCTGAATAAGCATGTCACCAAGGCAATCATTGCACACAGCAATATCCGGACTTATCTCAGTAACCTGATCATTAACATCCTTGCTCCACTTAATCGTAAAATCATTCAGCGTGCCTGGATTTTCATTTTTTGATTCTATTGATTGGATAATGGCAATTTTGGGATGTTCAGTAACCAGTCTCTTTTCGAATGATGTAATGGAAGCCCCTGCACCTTCAACAGAGATCACAACCGCATCATTCCTGTTCTCTATCCAGCCATCAAGTTTCAACTGTTTAGCCAATCGATATACAAATGGTCTGAAACCTACTCCCTGAACAAGTCCTCTGATTATGATTTTTCTGGCAATTTTTTCTTTCATCACATCAATGCTATGCCATATTGCAAGTCCGGACTGTCATTACAATTTTATCAAAATTAATATACAACCTATTGAGGAATTGCTTATCTTATATTAAGATAACAAAAATACGCCTCAATTATAACATACAACACTTGTAACAATATTGTAATTTAAATTATAACAAATTTAATACGCTTTGATGTGGTTTTTATTGATAGGATAACGTATTTTTGGACTATATTTGGCTTTTTTTCGAAATTTTAGTATATAATAAGTTACGATTGTAACAGCATAAATTTTTAAAATTCATGACTGAGCAGGACAAAATATACCGACTATTGAACTATCGGAATCTGTTAAACAGGTTAAAATCAATAGGATTCGTTAAGGTATTCTCTGATAATATAGCAGATACCTTAGAAGTATCACCTTCCCTGGTTAGAAAGGATTTCAGAGAGTTTGGAATAAGAGGAACACCAAAAGGTGGATACGGCATAGAAAGTGTAATTAAACAAATAGATGAAATTCTTGGTAAAAGTGAGCCGAGAGAAGTAATAATAATTGGAATTGGGCGGATTGGACAAGCGCTAATGCAATATCCCGGATTCAAGAAGGAAGGATTTCATATCGTTGCAGGATTTGATA
>JBHOSY010000015.1:0-43408 GCA_042584165.1 Bacteroidota bacterium
ATGCAAAGCCGGGAATGTATGAAGGCCAGGTGAAATTATCCGGGAAAATGGATGGAAAAATGTTTGAGACTGAAAAATCAATCCAGATCAGGGTTTATCCTGTTACCATTGATAAAACACGGCTCTGGGTTACTAACTGGTACAACACAAGCGAACCAGTCCTGGAATACGTTATGGGTAAAAGTGATATTGAACCCTTTTCTGAAGAATACTGGGAGTTTATCAGGTTGCTGGCAGGTAAAATGGCTGAATACAGGCAGAATGTGGCCATCATTTCTCCATTGAGATTGTCGGAATTTGGATTGGATGAAAATGGATCATACACCATAGATTTTTCAAACTTTGATAAAACAGTTGAAATCTTCATTGAAGAAGGGGTTATAGGCAGGATTGAGGGAGGACATATAGGTACCCGAAGGGGGGGGTGGATCAGTGATTTTGTCGTGTTTGCACCGGTTATCGATCCGGATACGACTTATCTGGAGAAAGTATCCATTTCATCGGATACAGCCCAGACATTCTATTCCGCATTTATTCCAGCTTTAACCGATCACCTGAAAGAAAAGGGATGGGAGGATATCTACATGCAGCACCTGATGGATGAACCAATACCTGATAACGTGTCTACGTACATCGAGGTTGCGGACTTTATTGATAAACTGGCTCCGGATCTGAAAATTGTGGAGGCCTGTCATTCAAAAGATGTAAACAATTCAGTGGATATATGGGTTCCTCAGCTTGATTACATGCATATTGATTATGAATTCTATAAGGAAAGAGCTGAATTGGGGGAGGAGATATGGTTTTATACCTGCCTGAATCCAAAGGGGGAGTATGCTAACAGGTTCATTGAACTACCACTGATAAAGACCAGGATCCTGCACTGGATCAATTACCGTTTCAATATCCCGGGATATCTCCATTGGGGTTTCAATTTCTGGAGAGGAGGTGATCCTTTTGACGAAACCACTTCTATCCAACTGGAGTCAGGTACCATTCTTCCCGGGGGCGATGCATGGATATGTTACCCGGGAGATCATAAAATTCAGAGCTGTATCCGGTTAGAGGCCATGCGCGATGGAATTGTTGATTATGAGTTATTATGTATGCTTGGGGAAAAAGATCCTGAAGTAGCGGCAGAATTGGCCCGAAGGGTAGTTTACAGGTTTGATTATTATGATAGTAATATTAAATCATTCCGAGCCAAACGGCAGAAAATCCTGGAAATTCTGAGTAAATAAAAGAGGACACTGAGGACACGGAGAATGCACGAAAGACACAGAGAAGATACATTCCAGGATCTCCGTGCCTCCACCGTGGCTTTTGTGTCCATCTATACCAGAACCCGGAAACTCAAATCCCCTGCTCAAATCATTCTTTTTCTGCAGCAGGTTTTGTACATTGTCTTGCATATTAATTGAATTATGTTATGAAAAAGTTATTCCAATATCTACTTGTTTGTTTTATCGTATTTCTCTTTCCGATATATAAAATAACCGCCCAGTCAGGCAACACAACAATTGCCAAATGGAAGGATGACAAGAAAGGGGCTTATAGTTTAAGATTTGACGACAGTATGTGGTCGCACCGGGACCATACAATTCCCAACCTGGTTAAACGGGGACTTGTTGGTACTTTTTACGTCAATCCTGCCAACGAACGGTATGGATATGGTATCGATTCCTGGGAAAGTCTGGTCGGCAGGGTGGGAATTGAAATATGCCCCCATTCCATGAATCATACCGGCGCTGCAGATTTTGAAGAAGCAGATTATGAAATCGGTGAAGCATACAGAACTGTCTGGAGGCTGAATCCTCCTGATAAAAGCAAGTTGTATCCTTTTTCACGAGGTGGAGGAACAACATGGCCCAGTGGGTATCGCGAAGCTGTATTGAACAAATACCCGGTAGCAAATTTTTCGAATGATGGAGTAAGATATCCCGGAGACGATGATAAGAAACAACTCATTGATTTTGCAAAAAAGGCAATGAAAGATAATGCCTGGCATTATGTTCTTACTCATGGTACCGGTCCGGATCTCGAATGGCTTGGATTTGAAGTTTCGAATTTCGAGGCTCTACTGGATTATCTTGAATCCGTAAAGGATAAATTATGGGTTGGCAACGTAGGGGATATCCATAAATATGTGACTGAAAGAAATTCTGCAAAAGTTAAGGTCAAAGAAGCTAAAAATTCAATCATTAGACTTGATTTAACATCAGATGTAGATGGAGAACTGTACGATTATCCCCTGACTCTTATAACCGAGGTCCCATCTGACTGGAAATATTGTCATATAAGCCAGGGTGCTTTGCAAAGCATAATCCCTGTAAAGTCAGGCAAAGTGATGTATGAGGCACTCCCTGACAGGGGAGATATTATACTGGAAAAGTCCTCAATGGACACAACTCCTCCAGGCAATGTGGTTGTAAGGGATGGAACCGGGGAAGATATTGATGCCACGCTGTTTACAACCAGGATCTCTACAAACTGGGATGAAGCTGAAGATGCGGAATCCGGTATATCCAGGTACTGGTATAAAATAGGAACAACCCCCGGTGGTTCGGAAGTACTTGACTGGATAGATAATGGACTTGTAAGGAAAATATCTACATCAAGGACGAATTTTTCACTGGTCAGAGGCGAGAAGTATTATATCACCGTTAAGGCAGTTAATGGAGTGGGATTGAGTTCGGAAAGTACGTCTGACGGATTTATAGTTAACAGCACACCTGATCTTATTGTTTTCAATGAGAATTTCGATAACGGATACCTGTCTCAATGGGATGAAAAACGTGCCAGGTATGGGTCTGATAGAAACCAGATATATATTTCGGACCTGGCTGCCCGTGAAGGGAAATATGGGATTCAATGTCATTTCGAGGAGACACAGACAGGCAGTCCTTATTTTGCAAAGCATAATTTGAAGGAAAATGAAGTTGCCTTCACAAGATTTTATGTGAAACTCAGTCCGGATTTCAATATACCCTCTGATGGTGGTAGTGTTCAGTTGTTGGAGTTAAGAGATGCTTCAGGAGGGTTTGTTGCCGGTGTATATATCAGTTATGTTGAAGGGATTGGCATGCATATTTTTGCCCGGTCCCGGGATAAGGCCTATACCTCCTCCCTGCCCGGATGGCGAAAATCCTATCCAATGGGATTCGTACATATCGATAAGGATAAGTGGCACAGAATAGATGTCAAAACAGTGGCCCATAATGGCAAAGGCAGTGCGGAGTTCTGGTTTGATGGAAGCAGGAAAAGTTGCATTACGAACCGGTTTACTGCTGGCATGGCAGTGAGAAGTCTTTATCTGGGCACCATGAACACCAGTGAAAGCATTACCGGTGAAATATTTATTGATGATGTAACCGTATCGGATAGTTTCCTGAAATAACAATAATATAAAGTGTTTATATCACACGTTTGAGATAATCCTCCTTGCAAACGAGGATTATCCAGGATTATTTCGGGAAGTTTAAAAAATAAAACCGAATAAGAATTAACAAATCAAAAACTATGAATAAAATATTTATCCTTGCATTGCTATTGTATTTCACGGCTTCATGTACACAACCTCAAGGAATTGGTGACCGGAATCTGGAGGATCTGCAAAAGGAATTTTTAAGCTGGAAATTTGGGATGTTTATTCATTATAACATGGCAACCTATGTACAGGTTGGATGGGCTACAGGAAAGGAAGATCCACTTTTGTTTAATCCGGCAGATTTGGACTTTAACCAATGGGCAGATGCTGCTGCACTCGCTAAAATGAAATATGCGACCCTCACAATTAAGCATACCGGTGGCTGGTGTTTGTGGGACAGTAAATTTACTGATCATGATATTAAGATGTTTACTAATTATAAAGGAGGGAAGGGAGATATCGTGAAGGAATTTACCGATGCATTTCAGAAGAAGGGAATAAAAGTGGGCCTGTATTATTGTTTCCCTTTACATGATAAAAAATGGGCAAATTACAGCACCCTGCCTGTTGAAGGTTACGAAAAGGGAACTGCAGACGCTTTGGGTTTCATAAAAAACCAATTCAAAGAGTTGTTAACCAATTATGGTAAAATTGATCTTATATGGGTAGATCAGTATGCTTCACTAAATGGTGGCATGAAAGAAGGCGACTGGCTTAAGATTAAGGAGTATGTACACTCGCTGCAACCGGAATGTTTGGTAATAGCAAATAATTCAAATGACCTCAATCAAACGGATATTGTTGGCTATGAATTTCCATGGAGCAAAACCCTGCCACCGGAGGGGAATACCACCCCATCTGAGGTCTGTGATAAACTCCAGGAGGGCTGGTTTGCCAGGGTGCCATTGGGCGAAGATCCCAATCCTGTGGTGGACGCTGATTATATAGTAAATAAAATGCTTATTCCATTAAATAATAACAACTCAAACTTATTACTCAACGTAGCACCAAACGATCGTGGCTTGATCCCGGATTCGGCAGTTCAGATCCTGAAAGAAGTAGGAGAGTTATGGTAAATGAAAGCAATCAGAACCTTCTGCACAAGACTCTGATTGGAACAAGTGAAATATTAAAACAAAAAATATTACTAAATTATCAGCGGAATACATTTTTTTTGCACAACCTTTTTTTAATACATATGCAGTTTGAAAGAACCAAATACCAATTGAAATCCTACAGCAGCGGTAAGACATTTGATGATCAGGGATGGATGCTTGAAGCCCCGGGAGAAACGGATCCTACTCTTATATGTGCTGTTTATGAGAACAAACAAATCACAGTAAAGGATGACGGATATGGTTTGTATCGATTTGCAGAATGGCTTCCTGTCAGCCGTATGCTGGAGGGATCTTCAGCCCCTGTCACCTATCGAAGCCGGGGACTAGCGGAGCAACTTGGCCTTTCCAACCTGTGGATAACATTCAGTGGTTACTGGCCTGAGAAAGGAGTGGAGATGCAAACCTGTTCTTTCAAGGAGACAGAGGCATATCCCGTCTGCGCCAGGCTTGCTCCTGATAGTGAGAGGGTTCTTGTTGTTGCATCTGCCGGTAATACCGCACGTGCTTTTGCGAAAGTCTGTTCCGATAATCACATACCGCTACTGTTATGTGTACCCGAGGACAACCTGAACGCCTTATGGTTTGAACACCCGATTGAGGATTGTGTAAAATTAATAGCCAGCGCCAAAGGAAGTGATTATTATGATGCCATCCATCTTTCCAATGTTGCGGCCTCTGTTGATGGCTTTATACCCGAAGGTGGTGCAAAGAATGTGGCACGCCGGGACGGGATGGGGACAACAGTGCTCTCAGCGGTAACGACCATCGGGCGCATCCCGGATTATTATTTTCAGGCAGTGGGAAGTGGTACCGGTGCCATTGCAGCCTGGGAGGCCAACCTTCGCCTGATTGGAGATGGCCGGTTTGGAGGGAACAAAATGAAGTTGATGGTTTCTCAAAACAGCCCGTTCACCCCAATTTATGATGCATGGGAAAAAGGTTCGCGCGAAATGCTTCCAATGGATGATGACACAGCCCGCAAACAGGTCGAGGCTATATATGCCAAAGTGCTTTCCAACCGTAAACCACCTTACGCATGCGCAGGAGGCTTGTATGATGCATTAACCGATAGCCGGGGACATGTGTTATTGGCCACCAATGAAGAAGCCATTGCGGCGGGACAGGTTTTCAAAGAAACAGAAGGGATTGACATCCATCCGGCTGCCGGAGTAGCTGTTGCCTCACTTATTGAAGAAACGAAAAAAGCTGACTTCCCGAAAGATGCGGTCATTATGCTGAACATCACCGGGGGAGGAGAAGAACGGTTCCGTGAAGGTAAATCCCTGCATTTTTTGAAACCCTCCCTGGTTTTAGATGCTGCCACCCCGGAGGAAGAGGTGAAGAGGAAGATAACAGCACTATTTGAATCTCCTGTTTTAGGTTAATTCTTTGATTATTATATAATGGGAAAATTGCCACCAAGGCACGAAGGCACAAAGATTCACCAAGTGCCCCTTCAGTTTTGTGTCTGATCTGAATTACCATCATATCTGTCTGATTTATAAATTATTGATTTTCAATAATTTTTCCCGTTAGACTTATTGCGTTTTCAAGGATTTGATCCTTAACTTTCTTATATGCTATGATTTATAACCAATCAAAATCAATTTTTAACTTAACCAATTAAAACTATGCCTGCTCATATAGAAGATTGCAGAAATAATCCTGTAGAAATGGAATATGGGATTGTGATGCATGTAACTGAAGATGAAGCAAAGACTCGAACGCTTTATGCGTATCACAAGATGGAAAATGCTGGAAATCCAAATTCCTGGAAGCGTCGGTTCTGGGTAGGTGGTTGCTCAGTAGAAATTATTAAGAAAACAAGAGATACAGTAGATGATCCAGTTTATGGTAATTTGCCAGTTGCCATAATTGAATTGGAAGGCGGGTTGGGGCAATTTAATAGAACAAATAAATATTATGCACGCCTTAATCATCTGGCAAAAAGAATGTTACGCTCAAGAAATCTTGGAGGGAACCCGGTATTTAACGAAGATTATGATGATCAGGTTGATTGGGATTTTCAATTTCCAATACCGGATGAGGAGTAATACTAAACCAGCGTTTGGTTGTTAAAATTAGGGCATCAGATCACATGCCCCTACAACCTTATTTCTAATTTGCCAACACTGATGTTAATCAGATACATAAATTACTGATATTCAATAATTTTTCGTACAAAAAAAAATTTATTTTCAACGTATTGATTATTAACTTTCATATACGCTATGGTATATAGCCAGACTAAATTATGTCCAACTAACCAACTAAAACTATGCCTGCACATATAGAAGATTGCCGAAATAATCCCACCGAATATAGATTTGGGATTGTAAAAAATAAGCATGGAGACTTATTTTATTATGACAAATATGAATGTTCTGAAGCTGTTGAATCCCATTTTAAAAACGAGGCTGGATATGGCGTAAAAAAACAAGAAGCCAGGGCTTTAGTAACAGGATGTCCAGTTGAAATTATCGGTCCATCAACAAACCCGGGACCAATCTGGGAGGATGAAAGATATTTACCAGTGGTCAAAATCAAGTTGGATAAAGATATTGTTGGCCATAAAATTTATAATGCATCATTAAAAGCATCATTCAATACCATGGATCCAAATCCACCTTGGGGAGATCCTCCTAGTTGAGACAGAACTTTTTTTAATAACATAATAAACCGAGGCTAGTCACTACCCCGACTGTGAGATTTATTCTAAACAATGCCTTTGATCCTGCAGGTATGTAGTAACACAGGATAGGTGAATAATCATGTTTTTTCTGAGATGGGTTTTGCACATTGTATAACTTAATATTATTAACATAGAACATGATTGCGGATTTAATCAAATATATTTTTATCCTGATTACTTATGCTATTGCAGTTGGACTAACATACCAATGGTTAACAAGAAGAACAGTAGATAATTTATGGATTGCGATAGGTTGGACAAAAAAAACCGAAGAGGGAAGACCGCATAACTGGCTTCCAAGAATTATAGGGTCTTTAGAATCTATATTTTATATTACAATTTTTCTTTACGGCAAACCAGAATTGATAGGCTTTTGGCTTATCTTAAAAGTAGCAGGCAAGTGGTGGCGTTGGTCATGTTCAGGGGATGCGGAAAAGAAAATAGAAGATCAAGGGGAAAAGAAAATTGAAGGCCGTGCTGTTTATAATATTTTTTTGATAGGATCTGCAATGAATATTATTAATTCTTTTGCATGTTCTCAATTGATTCTGCTAATAAGGGATATTGACAAATCAACATTGAATAATATTAATTGGCTGCAGAATCACTTAATCCATGTTTCAATCCTATTAGGTACAATCTTTGTTAATATCTTTCTATATTTTAAGGCAAAAAGGCAAGCGAAAAGTTATCTTAATAGTATAAATAAAACTGATTCAAAGTAACATATCCCTTTACAAACGAAAGTAAACATATAAGAGCCGAATAATTTAAAAATAGTACTTACGGTGGAATTCAACTATCATAACTGGTTGCAAGCCCCGGCCAGGTCACCTGATCTGCCGGGGTTTCGTTTTCAGGCATTTTCCGCTATTTTAATCAATAACAAAATAATAAGGAGAATACCCAAAGCAATAACTAAAGCAGTACCCAAAACAGTAACTGTTATGGTAGCAATCGTACTTCCAGATTTATTTAACAACTTGATTTCATCGATATCTTCTATTGGAATTTTATTGATATGGTATTTCCCGGTTTTTTTAATATCGATTGCATCAACAAAATCTATAGCGGAACCGAAAGCAAACGTACGGAATAAATCTATATTCGAAATACCATATCCTTTTCCCATCAATGTATCTCCATTTATTTCAATATGATCAAACTCGAATACCTGTCCATATTTTGTGGCTATTTTAACAATATTCGGCTGTTTTTCAATAGCATGATCAACAGATACTGGCGGGGTGTATATTTTGCAGCTCTGAAATAAAATCGACACTACCAAAATCAACGATATGGCTTGAATCAGTTTCAAATATGTATCGCTTTTAGGGTGAAAACACCCGCATTTTTATATTAGTTCCAATTTTGAAATAAAAGAATTGGAGATTTTAATAATCCCGGATGTGACCGCCCGATCTGCCGGGGTTTCGTTTTTCAATCCATCGGAACCATGTAATCATAGTTTTTGTTCTCAGGTTAGATATAAGAAATATATCCCCGCGGATTATTCTTTTGTTGATTGTATTTAATCTTTCTGGTTGCAAAGCATTTTATCCTAATCCTGTAACGATAGATAAAGCTATGGAATCAGAAAAGAGATGGATAAAATTCACCACTATTGATAATGAGAAAATCAAATGTAAGAAATTTGAAATAAAAAATGATACCCTGTTTGTCTATAAGGGTTCAAAAAAATCAAAAGAAAATGATCCCCTTTACGCATATGAAACCACATATGTCAAATACATACTACAATATAAAATTCCGTTATCAGATGTAGAAAAGATTCAAATTGAAGATAGATTTGGTACAATAGGGGCAAATGTAGGATTAGGTGTTATTACTGTAGCAGTTGCTTTTTACATAACGCCCTTTATAATTCTAGTAACGTCTGGGGGATTTTAACTTAGGAATAGTGGGATTATCATCATAGTAACAGATTTATTTTTTTTCCTGAAGTGAAAACAAATAGTTTTGAATTATACAATCATAGCTGGTTGCAAACCCCGGTTTAAGGTCGCTCGATCTTGCCGGGGTTTCGTTTTTATACAAAAGGGTATTCTATTTAAACATCGTGATTTCACCAAGGAGTTGCGACCCAATATTTTGGCAAGATCAGCCACTTCCCATTACTAAAACTTATTGACAATTGTCCATTCCTGTATGACCCAAATCCGGAGAAATGTGAAGGAGGTCCATTATTTGGATAATAATCAATATCACAAAGCCAAGAACAAGGTTTCCCCTCACACCTAAAGTCTTGAGACGGATTATGATGGTTATCAATTACGTAGGTACCTTCCAATGTATCTGAAAAATACAACCTGGTTTCCAAACTATCTAATTCATTTACATCTACAACATCATATGCATACTCAAATCTAAAAGTATTATCTCTATTCATTGTTAGGATAAAAAATTCAGTACTATCACAACATGGATATTGTTTATAGTATGGCGTGGTGCCTGGACTCATTTGTTCCAAGTGGCTGATTCGTGCAATATTGGTTTTTAATGTACCATACCATAAAAAATCAGGTGATTCTCCATAATCATAGAAGATACTGTCACAGGAATACAACAGGCAAGACAATAGCAGGCAGACAATAGCCGATATTAACACTGGTTTCATGATTTCTGTGGTTAAACGTTTGGTGAACAGTAGCTTAATGTATAAACAAATAATCAGAGTACTAATTCTACATAGATTTAATTTTTGCAGATAATGCAAATCGGTTTAAGGTCGCTCGATCTTGCCGGGGTTTGGTTTTTAGAACTTATCATAGATACGACACGGAACTTTAATCTATACACCTTCGTTATGGTTACATTAGGGCAATTTTTTTGGTTAAATTAGTAGACTGAACCCCGGTTCATGGCCTCCCCGGTCTGCTGGGATTTTTTATTACCATGACAGGTGAATAATCATACTTTTTAATTAGTAATTTTCATACATTGTATATCTAACCAGAATATACCGCTATGAAAAAGTTATGGTTACTTAACCAGACATTTCCAATCGTATTCATAATAATATTTGTACCTAATATATATGCTCAATTTATAGAAGATTCGATTCCTTACAGACCGCGTAATAATATATATGTTAATCTTTTAGGTGACGCATCGATTATTTCACTTAATTATGAGAGGCTATTTGGAGTTGACACAAATTTATTCTTCTCTAGTAAAATCGGGATTGGATATAATACAGACTATTTTTTGCGAGCGTTAGAATGCGGTTTGAGTTACTATTGTCCTGGAGTAGGTTATTTTCTGCAATATGCAACTATACCTCATCATTTAACATTAAACCTGGGTAAAGGGAAACATTTCTTTGAATTTGGATTAGGAGGAACAATAATTAGTGGAAATGCAACTCAGAACTATTGGTTTTACCCAATAGTTGGATATAGAATACTAGCTCTGATGTCTAATAAAGTTAATTTCATTAATTTCAGAATATATGGACAAATTCCATTTTCGGGGTTTGATACAGAGGACGTTATATTTATACCCTTTGGAATCAGTGTAGGTGGTAGTTTTTGATTTTTCATATGCCTCTATCTACAACTATCTGGAGGGATTTCATATTTAATCATACAGGTGAATAATCATGTTTTTTCTGAGGAAGGTTTTGTAGATTGAGTTATTTAAAAAAAATCTAACCAAAACCAACTATCATGAAGAAATTAATAAGCCAGGTAACCGTTATTGTAATTTCAATGATGGTACTGCAAGGATGTCAAAAAAGTGCACCTGAGATTACTGATGCCGAAAAGAAAGAAATAGAAGAAAGTGTCAGGAATGTATTTAATAAGATTACTGAAGCTGTAAACACACATGATGTCGATGGGCTGATGGACCACTATTGGAATCATGAAGACTTTGTATTTGTACGATATGGAAAAGTGATGGATGGATTTATATCAAGCAAGATCTGCCATGCATTCAGATCCCAAAAACAATGCGGTTAATTTCAAAATAGATCAGCTAATCATCAAGGTTTATAAGCAAGATATGGCGATGGGTACTGCCGTTGCAAATGTAAATAACATACCGGTCGAAGATGGGACAATCTCTACAAAGATAGTTGCTACATATTTATTGAAAAAAATGAATGATAGTTGGTTGGTTACACATGGTCATATATCTAAAATTGAATAATTCTTCTTACTGAATTCACCCGTTTACAAACGCTTACCATGACAGGTGAATAGTCATGTTTTTTCTGAGATAGGTTTTGTAGATTGTACTTCATTATGTCTGATAAATTCAAATCATTTTATACCTCATGGTGGTTCCCGGCAATTATGAGTGCCATATCTTTAGCGGGACTCATTAAAAATATTATCTCAAATTAGCTTTCGGAAATTATACTCAGAATCTTATCTGGATAATAGCCTGGGTATTCCTTTCATACCATTTCATATGCGAAACAATTGAGAGGAAGAGATTGAAACCAGAAGATCAATAAATAAAATTTCTAATTACTAATACGACCACAAAAAAATAACCCGTTGATCTCAACGAGTTATTTTTTTGTGATCCCGCTGGGTCTCGAACCCAGGACCCTCTCCTTAAAAGGGAGATGCTCTACCAACTGAGCTACGGAATCGACCTTTTTTTGTATATTTGCTACAGAGGATCCGTAACAAGAATGCAAAGATATTGCTATTGTGAAACAATTCAAAAACATGATTAAAAAACTTCTTTTATTCATATCAGTAATACTTTTTATCACTCAAAATGGATTTTCACAAAATGGATTTGAAAAAGTCGCAAAAGCAGATTCACTTTTTGATCAGCAGAAATACACTGAATCGTTTCAAATTTACCAGGAAGCACTTGAGGTTGATCATGTGACTTCGCCAGCCATGTTATTGAAGATGTCTTTCATCAAAGAAGGACTGAGCGATTACAGCAATGCGCTGTATTATCTCAACCTTTATTACCTGCAAACGCATAATAAACGGGCCCTCAGAAAGATGGAGGAAATCGCAAAAGAATATAGTTTGTTCGGGTATAATTACACAGACAAGGAATTTTTTATGAATTTCTTTTACCGGTATTATTTGCAGATTGTATTGGGAGTAATGGCTATTACGCTCATGGTATTTACGTATCTGGTGTATAAAAAGAGAAAACTGCGTGACCGGCCTGGTATGTCGGTTATCAACCTGTTAATTACCGTAATACTCCTCTTCTTTATGGTAAATTATGGACGATCCTACCGTGCTGGGATCATTGTAAAACAAGATGCCTATCTCATGAAGGGACCCTCTTCAGGATCTGACCTGAAGGAGATCGTAGATAAAGGACATCGCGTGAGGATCCTTGGACATGAAGATGTCTGGGTTAAGATACGATGGATGGACGACATCGCTTACATCCGTGAAACCCAAATCCGGGAAATAGGATTGTGATTTTTGATTGTGGATTGTGGATTGTGGATTTTGGATTGCGTATTTTTAGTTCCGTATTTAAACAATTCATCAAATAATCAGATAATCAAATCATCCTAATAAATTACACTTAATATCCCTTTATACTCCCACTTGCTGAATTTTAAGAGATAGAAGTATTCCCCACTGCTAACATTACCGCCATTCCATTTAAAGTCCCGGTTTGCGGAAAAAAACACCTCCTTGCCATACCGGTTATGAATAGTAATATATTCAAACAGACTGCCGCAATTATCTGCTGGCAAATCCGGTAGTGTGAAAAACTCATTATAAACATCTCTATTTGGTGTGATAACATTAGGGGGTATGAATGTATCCTTATCCACATCCAGGTCTTTAAGAACAATTGTAAAATCCAGCGTATCTGTATCGCGAACCAGGCATCGGTCATCCTCAAGAAGAAACGTGAAATCAAGCTGGTGCTCACTGAATCCTATATCCAGGTATTCACACAGCGTAACCCAGTCCATAGAAGTCTCGACAAAACCTCTTCCGGTTGCAGGGGAGAATGACATATTATACTCAGTTATATTTTCAATACCGGATAAAAGCGACAGAAAAAGCGAATCACTGTCGATATCAATACCCTCGAGTTGTATACTCATTTCATCCCCAACAGTCAACTCAACATAACCATCGGGAAAGTTAGTAGAATATAGTTGAGGTTTGTTGTTATCCGGTAAACGAGCTGCAAATTTTATGGTTGTTGAATCTCCATTATCGATTTTGCATTTATCATGATCCTCGATAGAAAAAAGTACCTCAAAATCCGGGGTGATACTTGGATCGATCGTATTGCATTCGAGTTTCCATGTGAAATCAGAAGTGATTTCTGAAATTCCATACAAATCTAAGGTTGAGAAACCCGCCTCCTGCAGGTTGAAACCGATCCCTTCCGCTCGCAGGGATATCTCATCACCGTCATCATCACGACCAACTACCTGTTCTGTTAACTGATCCAGTATTCTCATTGTCAATGAGTCGGAATCGAATGTTGTAGTTATATATGGCTTTGTATTAGGCGGGAGTTCCACATTTATTTTTATACGTAAATGATCCGGGTCTTCAAACTGGCAATAATCATAATCATCAAGGACAAAAAGAATATCAAATGAGGTCATTTTGTTAAAATCGTACTTCCGGCAATCACTATCCCAATAGAATTTAAGCTTCAGGTCCCCGGGAACATTACTTACAGTTTGTACTTGCATATTATATTCCTCAAGCGTGAAATCTTCTACTATGATCTCATATACCATCGAATCATTATCCGCATCGATCCCCGTGATGTCAAGCTCGATAATATCTCCTTCCCGGATGTTGAATGTATATATGGGTTGTGGATTGGTAAAATATGCCTGGTTATTCGGAGGAGGTTGCTGGTTAACAATCATACGCACTGTATCAAGAAGAGGTAAAGGGCAGGCATCATCGCTTGCAATCAAATCAATGATGTATGGTTTTCCCCTGGTATATGGACAATCAGGAAAACATATCTCGAAAAGCATGGAATCTGTTGGAGATCGAACCAGTCCCTGGGTAACTGAAAGTATGGTATCAGTCGGAGCTTTAAAGTTAACAGGTTTTACCCTGAGGGATATTGGTTCATTTCCATCACCATCTTTAACCATAAAATCAAGACATTTTTCATCATTGAACGAGAAGTTTAAGGTATCAAGATTACTGACATATTGATCCGATTCGGGTGGTTTAACAGTAATTACAGGCGGAATCCCAGGATCAGGGCAATCGAGTACAAGTAATTGAAAATCCCTTCTTACCTCCCCAATCTTTACACTGTCCCGGTATTCTTCACATAGCACCGAAAATACAAACAATCCACTTTCATTAGGTATTACCGTTAATAGTCCGTCCCCACTGATACTCAGGGGGGGATTTCCAGGAATTGAACTAGATGTGCTAATCCCCTCCACCCAGTTTACCAGGGGATAAGGCCTGGGATGTGGTGGAATAGGCATTGGATCATCCGCACTGCTATAACCGGCAATCGGGTGAGCCATCGAGTAAACCAGTGAATCTCCATCGGGATCATAACCAGTGAAATCCACATAATAGAAGTCGTTGATACATGCATAATCACTTAATGGAGGAAATAATATTGGGGATGAGTTAATGAATGGTTCTCCGTCTATCACCACAGGAGGAAATTCGAGGTAAAATGTCTGCCCGGTAGCATCGGGTCGTTCGATGTTGTTGATGATATTATTCCGGCAACATCTTTCCCATGAAATATAATATCCATAAGGATCATCATATTCCTCCGGTGACAATGTAATATAGATTGAATATAATATCCGCCGGGTTTCCAGTTCCTCAACTGTACATTCAATATTCGTATAAGGGACAAAAGTATACCCGGTATTTGTCAGTGTAACCAGCGCCATTGGGTAATTATCTCTTTTCCTGAATATCCTGGCAAAGATCTCCGTATCCTCCGCCCCTGGATCACCATTTATATTATCGAAATACTGGATGAGATTAAGCTGATATAGATACCCGTCTAGATGTATCAATTCAAATTCCCCGCCAACAATATGAGTAGCCATAATGGAGCAGGTAGAAAACATGAAAACCAATACTGAGAGCAGCAGGTTTTTAATGCTTATTACGCTATTCATATCGTGGTTAAATTAACGGATTTATGATCCTGCAGCAAGTCTTTTTGATGTAACTTTGTTGTTTTTATGACAAAACGAGGAAAAATAATAGAAGGGATTACAATCAGGGATTATGCCGCTGAAGCACGATGTGTAGCCAGGGTTGATGATCTGGTACTATTTGTTGAATATACGGCTCCGGGAGATGTGGTTGATGTTCGTATCACCAGGCACAAAAAAAGTTACCTGGAAGCCAGGCCGGTCAAATTCCATTCATACAGTGAAAGAAGGAGTGATCCTTTTTGTTCTCACTTTGGGGAATGTGGAGGATGTAAATGGCAACATGTTTCCTATAATGACCAGCTTACATTTAAACGACAACAGGTAATCGACCAGTTTGAGAGGCTTGGGAAATTTATTTTCCCTGAAGTAGAGCCGACCATCGGATCCTCATCCTCCAGGTATTATCGTAATAAGCTCGATTTTACATTTTCAGACCGTCGATGGCTGACATTTGAAGAGATTAACAATGGAGGTGATCTTGATCGAAATGGATTGGGATTTCATAAACCGGGACAATTTGATAAGGTTCTGGATATTGAACAGTGTTACCTGCAACCTGAACCTTCAAACAAAATAAGGACAGGTATTAAGAAATTCTCCCTTGAAAACAACATTCCATTTTATAATCTCGTGGATCATACCGGCTTTTTAAGGAATCTCATTATACGCACATCGAATACAGGTGGGGTTATGGTGATTCTTCAGGTGGCCAGCGAACTGCCTGAATTCATTAATCTGGCCATGGAGTATTTAAAGAACACTTTCCAGGAAATCACTTCTTTGAACTATGTAGTCAATCCCAAAGGGAATGAGACATTTTTCGACCTGGAGGTAATAAATTATTATGGTGATCCATATATAATTGAAGAAATGGAGGGATTGGAATTCCGAATTGGACCCAAATCATTTTACCAGACAAATTCGCAACAGGCCTATCAATTATACAAAACAGCCCGTGATTTTGCGCAGTTGAAAAATACAGATATCGTTTATGATCTATATACGGGAACTGGTACCATAGCTAATTTTATTGCCGGCCAGGTAAATACTGTAATTGGGATTGACAATATAGAAGAGGCTATAAAAGATGCTGTAGTAAACGCGGAGACCAATGGAATTGATAATGTTCGTTTCATTCCGGGTGATATGAAGAATACATTTACTGCTGAGTTTGTTGAGAAGAATGGACATCCTGACGTAATAATTACTGATCCACCCCGCGCAGGCATGCATTCAAATGTTGTCGAAACATTACTTGATCTAAGCCCCGGCAGGATTGTCTATATTAGCTGCAATCCTGCTACTCAGGCCAGGGACATTGGAATACTGGCGGGCATGTACGAAGTGAAAAAGGTACAGCCATTAGACATGTTCCCACATACACATCATATAGAAAATATCGTATTATTAGAAAGAACAGAAAATGAATAATGGCAATTCAATAACAAATGATCCGGAACTTGATGGGAAATATCTGGGGACCATTTCAAAAGATTTTGTGAAAGTTGCTGATAATATTAAGGAAGCTTCCTACCAGATCAGAACGCGAGGATATTCTGACTATCCCATTTTCCCAACATCCAGGATAGAACAACCTGTTGGACAGCTGTTATATGAGAGGGAAACTTTCAAGACAGAATGGAATTATTATGCCTCTTTTCTTAAGGAATTTATTGAAAGAAAACTCGTAAGCGACGAAAAAGAAGAGGATTTTAAAAAAGCGTATAAAAACCCTGATGAGTTTTGCTGTTTATTTGTTATGGACGAAGAATTTACCAATTTCTTGTTCATTCCTTATCCTGAGGATTAGGAATTGGATTGGTGAACTTAAAAAACATGTTAAACCAAATCAGGTTTAGGTCGTTATTTTATATGTGATATTTATTATATTTATTTGTAGAAGAACTATGAAGATAAGACGACACATATTGGCCTTCCTGTTTTTATGCCTGGCTACTGTTGGCAGTTTCGGGCAGGACTATCAGTATGGTCGGGAAATTTCATGGGGTATTACTAAAGCCACTAATTCTGGTCTGATAGGGGGAGTGATTGGCAAGTATTCCATACAGAAAAATGATTATGTTTATCATTTTTTTGGATTTGAGATAGTAAATATCAAACATCCGAAAGAAGAACGTTATTACTCATATACCGGGAATACCTATATATACGGAAAGGCAAATTATCTCTACAGTTTTCGCACACAATATGGACGTGAATTGAGTATATTCAAGAAAGCCCCTCAGCAGGGAGTACAAATTCATGGTATTTTAGCCGGGGGACCATCTTTTGGGGTCATTGCACCCTATTATATCGAATACTACTTAAATGAACAAGTGATACGAGTACAGTATGATCCTGATATTCATGATGATCAGAATAGTATTTTGGGAACCGGCAACCTGTTACAGGGCGTTGGTGAGTCAGAACTTACAATCGGACTGAATGTAAAATCATCTCTTACTTTCGAATTTGGTTCGATAAAAAGCAGTGTCGTAGGTATTGAAACAGGGTTGATGTTTGAAGTTTTTACAAAAGAGGTTCCAATAATTCCCACAGCAGAGACCTCAAGCTACTTCCCGAGCGCATTCATTTCTCTTTATTACGGGACCAGAAGGTAGCACATCCTGTTATATTTAAATTGGTTAATTTTGTGTTTTATTTCATGATGAGTATCGTATGCCAGATCCACATATAACATCTGATAATCAATCCACGAAAAGAAGAAAAAAACCTGACTGGTTAAGGGTAAAATTACCAGTTGGAAAAGAATACACGAGTGTCAGGGAAATTGTTAACAGGCACAAATTACACACGATATGTGAAAGCGGGAATTGCCCGAATATGGGTGAATGCTGGGGAGCTGGGACAGCAACTTTTATGATACTTGGTAATGTGTGTACCAGGAGTTGCACTTTTTGTGCTGTGGCAACGGGACGACCGCCGGTGTACGATGAAGATGAACCGAGACGGGTTGCAGAAGCAATCAGCAAAATGAAAGTGAAACATGCCGTTATTACTTCTGTAAACAGGGATGAGTTGAAGGACAGGGGTGCTGAAATCTGGTATCAAACCGTTAAGCTGACTAAAGAATTAAGCCCCGAAACAACCATTGAAACATTGATCCCTGATGTAAAAGGTTCCTGGGATGCATTATACAGGATGATAAGCCCGGGACAGGAGGTGGTTTCTCACAATATGGAAACTGTTGAAAGTCTTTACAGAAGGATCAGGCCGCAGGCAAAATATCATCGCAGCCTGGAACAGATTAAAAAGACCAAGGAATATGGGAAACGGACCAAATCAGGTATAATGCTTGGTCTTGGTGAAACTGATGATGAGGTTTACAGCGCGATGAATGATCTTATTGAACATGGATGTGATATTCTAACACTGGGGCAATACCTTCAGCCCACCAGACTGCATTATGAAGTCGTAGAATTTATACATCCTGACAAATTCAATACATTTCGTGACGAAGGTCTTAAAAGGGGTTTTAAGTACGTAGAATCCGGACCACTTGTTCGATCCAGCTATCATGCTGAGAGGCATGTGAATGTTTAACATTTAGCTACTTGTACTTATTCCACGATTCTATCATCATCAATACTTTCTCCCATACCTCTTCTGATGGATCTCTGATGTTGTCAACAGGAGAAAGGATAAATCCATCAGGTCCCAGGGACTCAATAGCTTGATATACTGCATCATCGATCTCCTGCCGGGATCCCATTTCCACAGTTACGAATCCATTCACACCTCCCCACAAGCAAATTCTTTCTTTTAATTCATCTTTCATTTTCACCATATCTGTTCCCTTTCCCTGAACCGGATCAACACCAATAAGTACATCAATATCCAGTTCCAACAACATTTCATGAAGAAGCATTGATCCACTGGTAAGAATATATCCATATTTTGCACCAGCATTGTGCACCTGTTGGATTTCTTCCTTAATAACGGGATAGAAAAACTCTCTGAACAGATCCGGAGACCAGAAATCGGTCCCCTCATACCATGCCCTGCGAATAAACAGATCAACTCCAAAATCCAGGAAGGACTGCATTCGTGGCATATTCCACTGATGGATCATATCAAGCAGGTCGTGTAAAAATGCCGGATTCTCAAGTGCCATGAAAATGATTCGTTCATGTCCACAAAACCATGCAAGTGCATCACTGCCAACACCCCAGCCACCTGCAAGAAGAAGGTCATGTTTATTTGCCAGATTTCTGCCATGTTCCCAGGATTCAAAACATAGCTTCAGATCTTCATTTGTTGGTGGTATCAGGAGATGTTTCAGGGCATCCAGGTCCTTTCTGTCTTCAACCAGGAATTTTCTACACCTTGGTTCCAGAAAATCATCCATAAATGGTACCAGGTAACCCCCGCTTTCAGTACCATAATATGGCCAGTCGTCTGTTTTATTTACTGCGACTGATAGATTACCGGAAGGGGTATTGTATTCTTTGTGCAGAGTAGGATAACTACTGTCCGGAAGGGTTTCGGCCCATTCGCTGGCAATTACATGTTCATCAAACCGGACCGGCATACCCTGTGCATCTGTGTGTCCGATTTGTTCAGTATCAGGATAATAATGCCTCAAATCAATAAATGCATCTAATCCCAGTTCTATTTGTGTTTCTATATCAGATTTCATGAGATCTTCTCCCTGCAGATTCTTTAGTCTGTCTCGCAATGCAGAAAAGATCATAAAAGATAATGGGATGTGATCCGGTTTTTGACAATTAATTGCTGTAAGCAACCGTTCACGAGAGGTTATTTGAATAGACATAAAAATTGTTTGGTTAAAAAATGATTAAGTCCTCCTATTGTCAGAAAGTTATCAAAATAGAAGAATTAATACTAATTCATACCCTTGTTGTTAATAATAACTTTTACGGAGGTATACTATTTTTTACATCTTATATCTGAGTAAAAAAATGAATAAAATGTTCACAAGAACATAACAATATCGGAGTAATACACAAAACAGAAGTTATAATCTGAATCAGTCATATCAGAACAGAAGCCGGGGAACCCAACACACTACCAGCTATAACCGATCTTCTTATGGCGGATCCAGGGGTGGAGGAGGTTCCAGAGGTGGCGGTTTCCGTAGATAACTGATTAATATGCTGTAATATCCCAATAATGGTTATTTTTCCAAATCTACTTTTGGAAGAATCCATTCAGTTATTGCAACGAGAACACCAGGAGAGAAGGCCCAGCCCCAGTGACTGGCATCTGAAAAATAGTGATTTGCATTTGGAATTACTTCAGTTTTATAATCCTTATTGCCTGCTTTATCAAGGGCATCCGTTATTGGTTTTTCATGATCCCCGGCAGGTATCTGGAAATCACCTCCACCAAACATCAAGAGTGTCGGACATTCAACTTTTTCGAATGTGGGAATAGGATTATAATTGATAATATTACTATAATAGGGAGTTTGACTGCATTCCAGCATGATCCCCCAATAAGTCGAGCTGAAATAATCATCGAAATCTTCAAACTCCTCTTTTTTGGTTTCATTTAACGTGTCATATTCAAATTGAACCTGTGTTTTCAGATCCTTTTCAAGTTTTTTTGCGCCCTTCCCTGTTTTGGCAACATCAATAAGCCGTATATCTAATGCCAGTGCGGCTTCTATTTCACCACTGGTTTTTGCGGTTTGTTCCTCAATGTATCTCCGCATTTTCAGGGTAAAATCCTCTACATTCGTTCCGTAACCTGCCATTGAAATAAAAAATGAGATATCTTCTGATTGTGAAATGGCCAGTGATGCAATATTGCCTCCCAGACTGTGTCCTAATACCCCGATTTTGCTGCTATCAATGTCTGATCTTCTTTTTAAATATGCTGCTGCTTCCACAACATCTTTTGCATAGTCATCAATGGTATATTGCCAAGTATGATCACCGGTTGATTCTCCCACACCTCGGTCATCATAACGCAATACAGCAATTCCCAATTCAACCAGATGTTCAGCCAGGATCTGGAAGGGTTTAAAGCCGTCATATTCTGCATCTCTGTTGTCATACCAGGATCCTGAGACAAGCACAACGACCGGATATGGCATGTCTGTATCAGGCAATGCGAGTGATCCTGATATGATTACATCATCCACCTTAAATCGGACATTTTCCTCAAACAATGCCATGTTTACAACCTGTGCCCGGGAGCTGAAACTAAAAAATATTACTAAAACAATTGGGATAAAGCTTGGTAAGAATCTCATGATCAGTAGTTGTTTGAATAGAACGAATTAAAATATTATCTATTTGTTCGCTATAACATATGATTTACAACTCATTTTCCGGTAACAGAACCTTTTTATTAAATTGGTGCCCCGGGAAAACAAATACCCCACATGTTATATTCTCACGATAATTTAGAAAATAAAGTATCTTAATTCAAGAAAATTGACAATAAGATATCTCAGTTATGGTAAAAAAATTGCAGATGCATAGATATTTCCAATGCTGAAAATTATTCGTTGATCCATTACGTGGATATTTCATCAATGTAACGGTTAGCGGATTCTATCGACCGAACGCACTAATTCTTCATCCTTTCGAATAAACCTGTTTGCAAGTGAATTAAAGAGCAATGCACCAACAGGAAAAAAAACTCCCATCATGTACTTGCCACGAATTTCGGGAATAAAATCTGTTTGCCCCGTATAGGTCAGGTATATGGCAGTTATCAGGGCTCCGGCCATTATCAGTGAGTTTATAGCGCCCATTTTAATCTGGTTGAGGCGGTTTTTGTATTGAAAAATTTCAAATAGAGCTACGACAATTGATAAAAATGCCAATCCGGCACTGATTATGTAAGGGAAATAGATCTTCGATTCATTACCTGATCCATCAATATGGTTAAGTTGGCAGGCAGTGATCTGATATAATTCTCCAGTATCGGCATTAAATTTTATCCAAAGTGGGAAAATCAGGAATAATGTCATCCCGGCTGCAACCAGCAAGAGAAAAATGGATTGAATGCGTTGGATCATATTTGTAAAAATTATGTTGTCGCAAAACTAATGAGTAAGGATGTAAAAATAAACCCCCCATAGAATTTGGAGATGAGATACTCTTCAATTTACTATCTTTGCCGGACATCTATGCGCTATTTTATCGAGCTATCATATTGCGGGACAAATTATAGAGGTTGGCAATTTCAACGAAATGCACAATCTGTTCAGGGGAAATTAAATGAATGTCTGTCGATACGACTGGGAATGAAAATAGAAACAACCGGAAGTGGCCGGACAGATGCTGGAGTTCATGCTATACAACAATTCATCCATTTTGATTTCGACAAAACCATAGATCCTGATATATTGAAATTTCAGCTTAACCAATTTCTGCCACAGGACATCTCAGTTCAAAAGATTTTCAAAGTCAGACACGAAGCGCATGCCCGGTTTGATGCCATTGAGAGGGAATATCGATACATAATCACAACTGAGAAAGATCCTTTTTATCAAAATATGGCATATTACTTTAACACTAAGCTTGATATTTCGTTAATGAATAAGGTTGCATACCAAATTCTCGACTGGAAGGATTTTCAAAGCTTTAGCAAAGTAAAGACTGATGTGAATCATTTCGAATGCAGTATAAATCATGCTCAGTGGAGCACGGAAGATCACCGGTTGATATTTGTAATTGCTGCAGACAGGTTTCTCAGGGGAATGGTGCGGGCAATTGTTGGAACCATGCTTGAAATTGGGCAGGGCAGGATGAAATTGGATGAATTAAAAAAAATACTTAGAAGTAAGGATAGAAGAAAAGCTGGAAGGGCAGTTCCGGCACATGGTCTATATCTTAGCAGGGTATCGTATCCTGAGGATATGTTCAATAATGGAGATTAGACATTTGAGCAAAGAAAACATTAGCGGAAATATCATTGATTATAAGGTATTGAAAAGAATTTTCTCTTTTGTTATACCTTATAGATGGGTTTTTACAGCTATTATTTTTCTAACATTTTTACTCGCTGTCCTGGGTCCCATTCGGCCATATCTGGTATCGATAGCAATTGATAATCATGTTGCAACCTATGATTATATGGGTCTTGTTAGAATGATCGTATTATTGATTGTTCTATTGATTATGCAGGCTTTCGTTCAATACTTACACACCTATTATTCTGATTGGCTTGGACAACATGTTATCCGGGATATTCGTGTTAAGTTATATGATCACCTGATACATCTGAAACTTCGGTTCCTCGATAAAACACCCATCGGTAGGCTTGTTACAAGGAATGTCTCAGATATTGAAACGCTCGCCGACGTCTTTTCACAAGGAATGGCTGCAATGTTGGGAGACATTCTGCAATTGTTTGTGATACTGGGTTTAATGTTTTACACCGACTGGCGTTTAACGTTGATCAGCCTGAGTATGTTGCCATTCCTGATAATCAGTACCTACGTATTCAAAGAAAAAATAAAGATTGCGTTTAATGATGTAAGAAATGCTGTGGCAAAACTGAATTCATTTGTTCAGGAACATATTACGGGCATGTCAATTGTGCAGATATTTAATAGTGAAAAAAGAGAATATGAGAAGTTCAAGACTATTAATAATGAGCATAAAAGAGCGAATATTCGGTCGGTACTGTATTATGCCGTTTATTTTCCAGTTGCGGAGGTTATCCAGGCAGCAGGAATTGGCCTTCTGGTCTGGTATGGTGCAAGCGGTGTACTCAATGATGTTGTAACCATAGGTGTACTGATTGCATTTATCATGTATATCCAGATGTTCTTTCGCCCGATTCGGATGATAGCTGACAGGTTTAATACATTGCAATTAGGTGTTGTCAGTTCGACCAGGATACTTAAACTTCTTGACAGCAAAGAAAACATACCTGATAATGGAACCTTACGACCTGATTCTTTCAGGGGTACAGTGGAATTTGATCGTGTATGGTTTGCATATGATGATACTAATTATGTGTTGAAAGATATCAGTTTCAAGGTTAGTCCTGGACAAACCTGTGCTTTAGTGGGAGCGACCGGTGCAGGGAAAACATCAATTATAAATCTTCTGAATCGTTTCTACGATATTAATAAAGGCGAAATACGGATAGATGGCACAAATGTGCAGCAATATGAATTAAAAGCGCTAAGGCAGAATATAGGAATAGTGTTACAGGATGTTTTCCTGTTTTCCGGATCTATTAAGGAGAATATTACACTTGGGGATGATACGATTGGGGAAAAAGCAATTCTGGAAGCATCTGAAATGGTAGGAGCCAGGAATTTCATTGAAAAATTGCCAGGGGGACTCGACTATAATGTTATGGAAAGAGGGGCAACACTGTCAGTCGGTCAACGACAATTGATCTCTTTTGTTAGAGCAATGGTTTATGATCCACATATTATCGTATTGGATGAAGCAACTTCATCCGTGGATTCAGAGACAGAAGTACTGATACAGCAGGCAGTAGAAAAGGTTTTAAAAGGTCGCACTGCAATTGTAGTTGCGCACAGATTAAGTACTATACAGAATGCACATAACATTCTCGTATTCGACAAGGGTGTAATCAGGGAAGAAGGTACTCATGAGGAATTACTGGTAAAGGATGGGTATTATGCCTATCTGCATAAAATGCAATACAGGGAGTTTGCATAAATTATTTATATGAAAAGGTTTTTATTGATATTTATTTTTACTGGCGCAATTTTTCCGAATGCTTTTAGTCAGCGCCAGACACAGTCTATAGGACTTAGGATTGGAGATCCATTCGGGTTCACATATAAGGTATATATGAGGAATCATTCTGCCATAGAATGGAATGCTGGAATTGCATTCAATAACTGGAATTCCAGGTACTATCGGAAATCTTTTGAAAGGGATAATCCCGGCCTTTATTATTATGGTCATAATGTGGATTTCGCCTGGGCTTTGCAAGGCAGATTTTTAAAACATTACCGCTTTCCTGATGAAGCAGATGTCCGGGGACTGACATGGTTCTGGGGATTTGGAGGACAATACCGGATGGCAACCATTGAATATATATACCAGACGCAGCTCGGTGTAGGAGAAATCTTTAAAAGGAATGAAATAAATTATGACCTGGGTCTGGAAATACTGGCTGGATCCGAGTATGAAATACCTGAGGTTCCATTGATTGCCTTTCTCGAACTGGGTTTGTTTGGAGAAATCGTTGATGATCCTGTAAAAGTACGGTTTCAGACAGCTATTGGTATAAGATATATATTCAAATAGAAATAAAAATTATTTTCTGTTTGCTTAAGTTTTTTATCCTGATCTATTATAAGCTGACTGTGTATTACCCAGTAATCATTTCATTGAACAAAAGAATTTATCATTCTTTAAAATCATATTGGTTTGCAGTTATATTGAATAGATATATTTTTGCGACTTACTTCCTGACGTAATGAGTGATTTCATAAAGCATGAATGTGGTATTGCACTGTTAAGACTTCGAAAACCGCTATCCTACTACATCGATAAATATGGTACTCCAACCTATGCTATTAATAAGTTGTACCTCCTTATGGAGAAACAGCACAACAGGGGTCATGATGGAGCTGGAGTGGCAAATATCAAGGTTGGAATGACTCCCGGATTCAGGTATGTCAGCAGGTACAGATCTATTGAACCCCAACCCATTGCAGATATATTCAGGAAGATTTCCAAGAAATATAAAAAAGTACAGAAAAACCGTCCTACGAAATACTATAAAGGAGAATGGCTCAAAAAGAACATGGCGTTTTCGGGTGAATTATGGCTCGGACATTTGCGATATGGAACACATGGACGTAATTCTCTCGAAAACGTGCACCCAATGCTTCGTCAAAACAACTGGCGTAGCCGGAACCTCGTTATGGCTGGAAATTTCAATATGACCAATGTTGAAGAGCTCTTTAATAAATTGATTATGCTGGGCCAGCACCCAAAGGAAAAGGTAGATACGGTAACTGTTATGGAAAAAATCGGTCATTTCCTGGATGAAGAGAATCAACTGATTTTTAACAAGTACAAAGATAAATTTAACAATCAGGAGATCACTGAATTGATTGAAACTGAATTAGATCTTGGGAGGATCCTTGACAGGTCCTGTCGTGATTTTGATGGTGGATATACCATGGCAGGCTTAACAGGATATGGGGCAGCTTTTGTTGCTCGAGACCCGAATGGTATACGTCCAGCCTACTATTATGCTGATGATGAAATAATTGTTGTTGCTTCGGAAAAACCAGCTATAAAAACTGCACTGGAAGTAAATTATAATAAAATCAAGGAGATAAAGCCGGGGCATGCTTTGATTATAAATAAAGATGCCAATTATTCAGAATATCAGTTCATCGAACCAAGAGAAAAATTATCCTGTAGTTTTGAACGAATATATTTTTCCCGGGGATCTGATCCGGAAATTTATAATGAGCGGAAAATGCTTGGGAAATTATTGCTTCCCCAGGTACTTAAAGCAATCAGTTCTGATCTGAAGAATACAGTATTTTCTTATATACCCAATACAGCTGAAACCGCCTATCTGGGATTAATGAATGCGCTCGATGAATACCTTATTTCCCAGCGAAAGGATGTATTCCTTGAAGGCAAACCCTATTTAGATTCCAAAGAAGACTTATTGTCCTTTAAACCACGTGTAGAAAAACTGGTAAGCAAGGATGTAAAAATGCGTACTTTCATTACAGATGATGAACATCGGGATGATATGGTGGCCCATGTTTATGATACAACATATGAAGTGGTTAGAAAAGATACAGATACGCTCGTTGTACTTGATGACTCGATTGTAAGGGGTACCACACTGGAAAAAAGTATTCTAATCCTTCTTGATAAGTTGCAACCCAAGAAAATAGTTATCGTATCCTCAGCTCCACAGATTCGATATCCTGATTGTTATGGTATTGATATGTCTAGAATGAATGAGTTTATTGCATTCAGGGCAGCAATAGAATTATTAAAGGATAGAAATATGGAAGGCCTACTTGACGAAGTATATGAAAAAGCTAAAGCCTCTGTGAATAACCCGGATGCCCCGAATTATGTGAAAGATATATATGATCAATTTACAGATGATGATATCTCAAAGAAAATAGTTGAAATTGTGGCAAAAGGGAAACTGTCAGCAGAAGTAGAGGTTGTTTATCAAACAGTTGAAAACCTTCATACTGCAATTCCCAATCACCTGGGAGACTGGTATTTCACTGGAAACTACCCGACTCCCGGAGGGAATACAGTTGTTAATAAATCATTTATGAATTATATGGAAGGAATTGCAGTAAGAGCATATTAATTTCTATACTGCGAAACTTTCTCCACAACCACAGGTTCTCGATGCATTTGGATTTATAAATTGAAATCCTTTCCCGTTCAGGCCATCTGAAAAATCCAGCGTTGTCCCAAGTATATACAACAGGCTTTTCTTATCAACCATGATTTTGATGCCTTTATCTTCAAATATATTGTCGGAATCATGAATGTTTTCATCAAATTTAAGATCATACATTAATCCTGAACAACCACCTCCCATCACGGAAACTCTCAATCCTGCATCTTTTTTATGCCCTTCTTTATCCCGGAGATCTGATAATCTTACTTTTGCGGTATCTGTTATTTTTATCATAATAAGTGCTTTTACATCTTCTGCCAATCTTCAAAACTACATAAGAATGAAAAAAGTTTTCATCTTTGTGTAAAAAAAATCAATCATTACAATTATGCCTCCAACCAGAACGGAAATAAGCCAGTTAGGAGAATTCGGATTGATAGATAGGATATCCGGTTATTTTAAGAACCAGAATGAATCAACATTATTGGGAATTGGCGACGATTCAGCAATCATAGAAGCAGGTGAAAAGAATATACTTTTATCCACTGATCTATTAATTGAAGGTATCCATTTCGATCTGTCATATGCTCCTTTAAAACACCTGGGTTACAAAGCAATTGCAGTTAACGTTTCTGATATAGCAGCAATGAATGGTATACCCCAGCAGGCAACTGTAAGCATCGGACTGTCAAACCGTTTTTCAGTAGAGGCAGTAGATGAGTTATACGAGGGTATAAAGCTTGCGTGCAAATCATTCAAAGTAGATCTTGTTGGCGGAGATACTTCTTCTTCACCAGCAGGATTAATATTATCAGTATCTGTTACAGGATCTGTATCACCTGGATCTGTAACAAGAAGATCAACAGCCAGGTTAAAAGATGTAATTTGTGCTACCGGTGATCTTGGAGGAGCATATATTGGATTGCAGGTTCTTGAAAGAGAGAAACAGGAGTTTCTCGTTAATCCGGAGATGCAACCGAAACTGGAAGGTTATGACTATATCGTGCAGAGACAACTTAAACCCGAAGCCAGGATGGATATAATATATGAATTCAGTGAGTTGGGTGTGATTCCGACCTCCATGATCGATGTATCAGATGGGATCGCTTCAGATTTGATGCATATATGTTATCAATCAGGTCTTGGAGCAAATATTTATGAAGACAAGCTTCCAATCGATAAACTCACGTATGATACTGCTGTTGAATTTAAATTAGATCCCATAACCTGTGTATTGAACGGGGGAGAGGATTACGAATTGTTATTCACCATCAACCAGGATGATCACAAAAAGGTTAAGGATCATCCTGATATTCACTTCATTGGTTATACTCAGGAAAAAGATAAAGGACTTAACCTGATCACAAAACAACAGAATGTAGTTCCTTTATCCGCACAGGGATGGGAGCATTTCAGAAGTTCATGATTTACGTGCTATCATTCTAATTTGATATGATTTTCCCTGGTGGAATGGACCTTCATTAAGCACCTGTTCTGTTTCATATAAAGATTCGATTGACAGGCCCTGGAAATCACTTCGCAAAATGGATTCATCAAAAAGCATGTCAAGGTTTTGTGGACCACCAGTGAGTTGTCCCATCTGTTTTTTCGTAAAAGCTTCAAGAATCAATACACCACTTTTTTTCAATGCTTCCAACAGTTTTCTATGAATGGTTGTTCTGACAGAGGGGGGCATATGTAAATATATCAGTGCGATGAAATCATATGTTTCGGGTTCCAAATGATAGTTGAGAAGATCTCCTGTTTTATAAGTTATATTCACCCTGCTATCTGATGCAAGCTGTAGTGCTTTTTTCCGGCCAGCTTCAGTGAGATCCATGGCTTCTACTGTCCAGCCTGATTCGGCAGCATAAACCGCATTCCTTCCTTCTCCCTCACCCGGAAGGAAAATTTTACCGGGTTCCAACTGGTCAATAGTATCTTTAAAAAACAAGTTAGGTGTTTTTCCATATGCAAAATCATTACTTTGATATCGGGATTCCCAGAAATCTTTCATTTCATCATAATTGAGTCAGGCTTATTTAATATAAGTTTGATAAAAGTACGGCTTTTTAGTAATTTGAATAATGCTTTAGATGATTTCACAATAATGAGTTAAACATTTCGGGGCAACTCAAAATATTTGTTCCAATAAGAAATTAAGTATTCATAACTAAAAGAATCAGAGATGTCAACAGAAAAACCCAAACACTATAAGAAGATCAGGAAGAAATATCCTGAATTGATTGAGGCCTATGAAAAAATGGGCATTGCTGCTCATGTGGGTCCCCTGGATACTAAAACTGCACATCTGATAAAACTTGCCGCTGCTGCAGGTGTGAGATCAGAAGGAGCCGTTCATAGTCATACACGCCGTGCACTGGAGGCTGGTGCAACTCCTGGCGAGATCAAACATGCTGTTTTATTACTGGCTACTACACTGGGGTTCCCTCAAATGATGGCGGCCCTGTCATGGGTAGATGATGTATTGGAAAAATAAGCAGAAGGGTTGGGATATTTATTGCAAAATTGTGGTTAGTGGATTTTCATTGCGTGCAATTTATTATTAAATTGAAGATCATTTTTTATTTCATAAATACAGAAAACTTAAATTTTTGAACGATGTCAGTGAAAAGGGAAATTTTAAGGTCACTTGGGAATTCAATATTGCACGTTTCCAAGAAAATTGAAACCAAAATGAGTGACAATCCTAAGGAAATTGCAAAGTGGTCAGACATTCTGCGGGAGTTAACCGAGAGTTACGAATTAATGAATGAATGCTCTGAAGAACTGGTGGATGAACCAATCATCGATGGCAAATTGGATGTGGTTCCATAAGTTTAAACATCTTATCATTTATTATAACCGGTTTAGAGCCGGTTTTTTTATATCCCTGATTTAATAGATGCCCAGGGAATAATTTAAAATGGATAAATCGAGCATTTTTTAATCTTAATGATGTAATTAAAAGGATAAATCCATTTATTTGCTTCAGAATTTATCCCACATGAAGCTTTCATTAGTTATCAGCGTTTACAACGAGGAAAATAATATTGAACCCCTCATTAAGAAGATCCATGCATCACTAGAAAACTATGACTATGAGGTGATTTTTGTAGATGATGGATCTACAGACGATACGGTTAATTGTATAAAAAAGCACGGAGATAAACATATTAAGGCCGTTGTCTTTAATAAAAATTTTGGGCAGACAACAGCAATGGCTGCGGGTATTGACTATGCAGAGGGAGATTATATCGTAACACTGGATGGAGATTTACAGAATGACCCGGAAGATATTCCCATGATGGTGAACAAACTTGAGGATGGTAATTGGGATGTGGTTGCGGGTGTAAGAGCGAAGCGTAAAGACTCATTTTTTTTACGAAGAATACCCAGTAAGATGGCTAATGCCATGATACGAAAACTTACGCGGGTATACATTAATGATTATGGATGTACACTAAAAGTATTCCGGTCTGATGTAGCAAAAGACCTTGGCTTGTATGGTGAGTTACATCGGTTTATACCTGTTCTGGCCCAGTTACAGGGTGCCAGTATCACGGAAATGGATGTCCATCATCATCCTAGAATCCATGGGAAAACAAAATATGGTCTTGGCCGAACATTTCGTGTGATGAGTGATCTGATGCTGATGGTATTCTTTCAAAAATATCTTCAGAGACCCATGCACCTGTTCGGAACGTTGGGTATTATCACGTTTCTGATCGGTATGATCATTAATATATATCTCCTTGTTGTCAAACTTGCCGGAGAAGACATTTGGGGCCGACCACTTTTGATCCTTGGCATTACACTTACAATAGGAGGAATACAGCTGATTACTTCCGGTATTGTTGCTGAGATGATCATGCGGACCTACTATGAATCTCAGGATAAGAAAACATACCGGGTTAAAGAAGTGATTGTTGGAAAGTAAAAGGATCAAAAACTACCTGAAGCTCTTACTGAAACTGAGCCTTACAGCACTGGCTGTTTATATCGTTATCAGGCGTATTGATCTTGATGAAACAAAGCGAATTTTTCTGCAAGCCAACCTGTTCTGGCTGATCGTTGCTCTGGTATTTTTCAATGTGTCAAAGATCCTCAGTGCATATCGGTTAAACGCTTATTTTAAATCCATAGGATTGTGTCTTAATAATTTCTATAACCTGAAACTATACTATTTAGGTATGTTCTACAACCTGTTTCTTCCAGGAGGTATTGGAGGCGATGGTTACAAGGTATATCTGTTGAACAGGCAATATAAAACATCCCTGAAAGACCTTATTTCCGGGACATTACTTGACCGGATCAGCGGTCTGGTGGCTTTGTTATTCCTGGCATTTCTTCTGGGATGTTTTCTCGACTTGTCCTTGCTTATTAAATGGGCAAAATGGGTTTTAATTGGTGGTGTTGTGATCAGCTATCCTGCATATTATATTAGTTATCGGTTGTTGTTCCAGAAATTCCTGGTTGTTTTTCATCAAACTAACTTTATGTCGATTGGCGTGCAGGGGCTTCAGTTGATTTGTGCCTGGTTTATTCTTCTGGCAATCGGAGTAGATGAATTATATCTCGAGTACCAGGTAGTTTTTCTTTTATCGTCGGTTGTAGCTGTACTGCCTTTTACAATTGGAGGTGTTGGTGCCAGGGAACTGGTTTTTGTTTTCAGTGCTGCATACCTGTCCATCGATACCAGTACAGCAGTTGCATTCAGCATCTTGTTTTTTCTTATCACGGCTGTAAGTTCATTTACAGGAGTATTTTTCGATGGGAAGTTGAAGGAGGAATCAATAAAATAGCCATGTGTTGGTGTATTAGGTTTTGGTGGTTCAAGGTTCAAGGTTTAAGGATCAAGGTTCAAGGTTCAAGGAGTTAGGTGTATCCAATCCAGTATGTGTTGACTATTTTAGTGTGTCACATGCTTCGATAAACCAGAATTTTCAGTTAACTTATTGGATATATGTTCTGATAATGAAGCACCTTCTTTACGGGATAAAATACGTATTTACTTACAATTTTCTGAAAGAGAAAAATCCTCTAATTTGTGGTCTGGTGATGCATAATAGATGTAATTTGGATTGCTGTCACTGTACAATCACAGAACGTCCGACTAAGAAACTGAGTTATGAAGAATCATTAAGCCTGATCGATTCCTTTTATGATAATGGAGGGCGAACGATATATTTTGAAGGTGGTGAACCTTTTCTCTGGCACGATCATGAATATGGGCTTGAAGATGTTGTCCGATATGCTCGGGAAAAAGGTTACCTGGCAACAATTATTTATACAAACGGTACATATCCTTTAGAGACATCCGCTGATACGGTATTTATCAGTCTGGATGGCTTGAAGAAAACCAATGATTTTTTACGGGGAGAATCGTTTGACAGGATAATAAATAATATTAATGAATCAAGACACCTATCCCTTTACATCAATTTTACTATTAATAATCACAACAAGAATGAAATAATTGATTTTTGTGAATATATAAATACGATAAAACAGATACATGGTATCTTTTTTTATTTTCACTCGCCCTACTACGGATATGATGATTTATTTATCAGTAATGAAGAAAAGAGAGAAATTTTAAAAAAATTAATTGAGAATAAGGGCAAATACAAGATCTTGAATTCGAAGGCAGGATTGAGATCCGCTCTGAGAAACGACTGGAAACGGCCATTGAACATTTGCCAGATATATGAGGGAGGAGAGATATTTAAATGCTGCAGGTACTCGGGCAATAAAGAATTATGCAGGGATTGTGGATATTTAAGTTATGCTGAAATTGATCAGGTTCTGAACCTGAAACCATCTGCCATACGGAATGCGATAAAATACTTCTGACGAGTTATAACAGGAAAATGCTGAAGGAATATATACAAAAAAGCATGTACAAACGACTTACGGGTGAAAGTCGAATCATCCTGGAGAATAATGTGCCTTCAGTTGAAGACCTGTATCTTAAGTTTCAAAGTATTGATGATCTGGGTATTTACCTCCATATTCCATTTTGCCGGCAAATCTGTCCCTACTGCCCCTATAATAAAGAACTTTATAATCCTGAATTGGTAAATGAGTATATAAAATCAGTAATAAAGGAAATTAATTACTATGTAGCAGTAATTGGTGACAGACCTGTAACCAGCTTTTATATAGGAGGGGGAACACCTACGACAATGCTTCGAAATGGTATCGAAATCCTTATTAGTCATATTTATAAGACATTGAATATGCAATGCCAGGTTCACATGGAAAGTCATCCAAATGACTTAAGCATGGAGAACCTGGAAATTCTCAAAGCAATTGGAGTACAATATCTCAGTATCGGCGTTGAAGCATTGCAGGATAGACACCTTGAAACATTAAACAGACCCTACATAACCTTTGAGGTAAAAAAAGCGGTAGAAAGGGCAGTTGAAATGGGATTTGAATGTGTAAATATTGATTTTATTTTTGCACTACCCAATCAAACATACCAGGAAATAGAACAGGCCGCGGAAGAACTTGTTGAAATGAACATTCAACAGGCTGCAACATACCCATTGTTTCAATTTCCTTATACTAAAATGGGGCAAAACGGTTTCAGCTCTAAACCTGATTTATCAATGTTGTTCAGGAGGAGGAAGATGTTGCAGATCCTGGAAAATGTTTTTTATGATAATGGCTTCGAAAGATCTTCTGTCTGGGCATTCACAAAGAAAGGAATTGATAAATATTGTTCTGTAACAGTACCACTTTATCTTGGAATTGGAGTTAGCAGTGGAAGCTATCTTAATGATATATTTTTCATCAATACATTTAAAGTTAGCGAGTATATAAAGTCGATCGATGAAAACAATATGCCGACGGCTCTATCAATTGACCTTACAGAAAATATGCAAATGACAGGTTGGCTTTATTGGCGTATTTATGAAACCAGGTTCAGAAAAGAAAACTTCAGGAAACGGTTTGGATCCAACTTTGATGAAAAATATGGGAGGTATATGAAGTTTTTATCTCACCTTGGTTTTTTGGAAGATAATGGGGATGAAATATCTTTATCCGATAAAGGTGCTTACTGGATTCATGCGTTTGAGGATTATTATTCAATAGATTTCATAAGCAAACTTTGGGGAATTTCAGATTGCAATCCCTGGCCGAGGGAAGTAGTGTTAATAAGTGACTAAAAGGTGGCTACCTGGTTCTTTTATAAGAATATATAAATCAGAAATATTCGAAAAATATGGAATTGAAAATAAGACACGAAACAGTTAATGATCATTCCGGGATTAAAAAGATTAATGATCTCGCATTTGGTCAACCAGTTGAAGGAGTACTGATCGATAAACTCAGGAAAAGTCCTAATTACAATGAAAAGCTATCTATTGTGGCTGAAATAGTAGGAGGGATCATAGGACACGTCTTGTTTTTCCCGATTAAAATATACGATGGTGAGAAATATCATGACTCACTTTCTTTAGGTCCCATGGCTGTTGTGCCGAAATTCCAGGGAAAGGGAATAGGGGGTAAACTCATTTTACATGGTATCCAGGTGAGTAAGGATCTTGGATTTACATCAGTGGTTGTTTTAGGGCATAAGGATTATTACCCCAGGTACGGATTTAAGCCTGCCAGTGGTTGGGAAATCTCTGCTCCATTTAAAGTACCGGATGAAGCCTTTATGGCAAGGGAATTGATTGTGGATGGATTGAAAGGGATTACCGGTACTGTAGTTTATCCAAAGGAGATCATTGAGGCAGTATAATTTTTACCTGGTTTATTTCAGTTTATCCATATCCCTGATCAGAAACCTTCTTCTGTCAAAATTTATTATATTCTGATCCTTGAGTTCGTTTAAAATAGTGGTAACCGTTTGCCGGGATGTTCCTGTTAAACTGGCTATATCACGGTGGGTGAGGTTATTTTTAAACATCACTTCGAAACCTACTTTTTTGCCTTTTTCGGTGGCCATATCTCTTAAAAATTCCATTATTCTGGTCCTTGCATCTTTGAATAACAGAGATTCAATTTTTCTTTCAAGTTTTCTTACTCTTTGTCCAATCAGTTTATAGATTTTTAAATTCAAAGGCTTATTCTCAGCCATTAGATCTTTCATGCCATCGAGTCCCAGAGGATAAATAGTAGTGTCATTATCTAATGCTTGCGCATAATCACTCCTCCTGTCTTCGCCAGTTAAAGCCAATTCACCGAATATTTCACCATAACCAAGAATGGTTTTAACAATTTCCTTTCCATCTTCTTTGTAGCTGCCAATTTTAACCCTGCCCTGGGCAATTAGAAAGATGTGCTCAGAAGGTTCATCTTCAAAATAAATGAAGTCATCCCTATTAAAATGATACAATGAATGTTTCATTTCCAGGGATGATATCTTATGTATGAACAATAGCTCAAACAGATCATTATCTGAAAGATGTAATATTGTATTTTGCTGATTCATAATATTTTAAGCTTTCATAAACATCAACTATTTGCTTAAAAAATATGTTATACTGATTATCTCCATGTAACAGTGATTCTTTAGCTATATACATCGGGATAAGTTTTATATATTTTCAAATGTAATAACAATTAATGTATATACAAATAAATTTATATATATTCTTATATTTCCTGTTTTGGGAATTAAGGCATGAATGAAATGTATATAATTGACCTGACAGGTATATGCTCAGGGATGTATCCGGTTATAAAAAAACTTTGGGTTAGAGATGAAATACGATTTAGCTATTTTTATCGGATATCAATACTTTGCGGTTGCCACCGGACATCATATTATAATACAGGTTATATTAACTAAAATCCTCAACTTCGATTGCTTCAAGTATATCCGAAAGTTCATCATAATCCTTGTAGCCAGGTTTGATCTCATCTCCCCCTTTTAAGGATATGCCGTTTATTGGAAAGTTGTCAATCAATTCATTTACATTTCTGCTTGAAATACCAGTTCCGATTAAGAACGGGAAATCTGTTGACAACAAATACAGTGCTTCAGTTTTAATTGTATCACTATGGCCTTCAATCACAAAAAAGGAAACCATGGATCTGGCAAAATTCAAGTCTTCTTTGAACTGGGTCTGATCAGTATATTTACCGAGATCAATCTTTAAAATTACCGGTAATCCACATAAACTTAATTCGTCGAGTAATTGGAGGTGACATACCTGGATATAATCGATCTGGTAATTTTTAACTACATCTAATATTTTGCGGGTATTATCCATTTCAAATTCTCCAACGAACTCAATCCCTGAGATCCATTCAGTAATTTCCCTGAAAGAGTCAGGAGTTAGATAGTTATCTATGTCGGGATCGATATTAAATCCAATCAGATCGACAGCCATTCCTGCACAATAGCGTGCATCGCTAAGATTATTTACACTGCCAATTTTTACAAATGTTCGTAAGCTCATGATACAAAATTAAAAAAGCCTTCCGGAGTTCCGAAAAGGCTTCTATGAAAATCTATGTCAAATTAATTCGATCTGGTCTATTTAGATTTCGGTGCTCCTGAAAGAATTTCTGCATTAGCAAATTCCTTAAACTTCTTAAAATTATCATTAAACATATCTGCAAGTTTCCTGGCTATTCCATCAAATATATCCTTATCCTTCCATGTATTTTTAGGAATAAGTATCTCAGCAGGAATGCCAGGAGCTTCTGTTGGCACGGATACACCAAATACGGGATCCTTTATATAATCAACTTTATCAAGCTTTCCATCAAGTGCTGCAGTGATCATAGCTCTTGTATACTTAAGACTCATCCTTTTTCCAACACCATAGGGGCCACCTGTCCAACCGGTATTCACTAGCCATACATTAACGTTGGTATTTTTCATGTTTTCACCTAATATCTCAGCGTATTTGGTCGGATGCAATGGTAAGAAAGCTGCACCAAAGCATGTAGAGAACGTTGGCTGTGGTTCTGTAATACCCATCTCTGTTCCGGCAACCTTAGCCGTAAAACCTGAGATAAAATGGAACATGGCTTGTCCGGGATTCAACCTTGAGATCGGTGGCAGTACACCATATGCATCACATGTCAGGAAAAATATATTCTCAGGCTGATTCCCTGTCGATGGAGTTTTGGCATTGTCTATATGATAAATTGGGTATGAAACCCTTGTATTCTCTGTAACCTTAGCATTTTCAAAATCTATACTACAGGTTCCCGGATTGAATCGTGTATTTTCGAGTATTGCACCAAATTTAATGGCATCCCAGATTTGTGGTTCTTTTTCCTTAGAGAGGTCGATAACCTTTGCGTAACATCCTCCCTCAAAATTGAATACACCATTTTCGGTCCATCCATGTTCATCGTCTCCAATCAATGCTCTTTTGGGATCAGCTGACAATGTTGTTTTTCCAGTTCCTGATAATCCGAAGAAAATAGCTGTATCGCCTTTTTTCCCTTCATTGGCCGAACAGTGCATAGAAAGGATCCCCTTTTCCTCGGGCAGGACATAATTCATTACGGAAAAAATACCTTTCTTTATCTCACCGGCATATCCTGTTCCACCGATGATGATCATCTTCTTTGTGAAATTAACAAAAGCAAAGTTGCTTGAACGAATTCCAAATCTTTTAGGATTTATACGAAACTCAGGGGCATCCATGACCACCCAATCCGGTTCAAATTTCTGAATTTCCTTCTCAGTTGGCCTAAGGAACATATTGAAGCAAAACAGGTTTTGCCATGCATAAGTATTAACAAATCTTACGTTAAGTCTGTATTTGGGATCAGCCCCGGCATAACCATCCCTTGCATATAGTTTTTTATCGTATAGATATTTAGTCATTTCGTCAAGAACGGTGTCAAAAACCTTTGGTTCGATAGGCTGGTTTACATTACCCCACCAGACAGTATTCTCTGTTTTATCATCCTTAACAACATATTTGTCTTTTGGGGCTCGACCAGTAAAAATACTGGTATCAACCATTAATGCACCAGAATCTGCGATTACACCTTCACCGTTACGCAGGGCTTCCTCATAAAGTTGTGCAGGTTCGTAGTTCCAGTGAACTGTTGCAGATTTGATTCCTATATCATAAAGATCAGACTTTTTGGATTTCACTCCGTACTCGAACATATTGTTTTCTTTATTAGATTAATAATTTGATATATTTCATCTCTTATTGAGATTATAACAGGCACAACACTCCAAAGTAAATGCTAAAAGGTTGATCCCCTTCAGGAAATCCTTAACACTACACGACAAAATTATTTCCTGAGTGTTTTTTAAATTATGATTTTAATCAGTATTCTATAATTCTATTAAGATTTCTCCAAATTATCTAATATCTGTTAAATCATTTCCTGTTATCTAATCTTTCTTTTAAAATTCTGTTAAATGGGCATGTTGCATTCCATGCTATTTAACACTTCAGTAAAACATACTGCGATCTTATTTGATAATATCCTGGAACCTGGATTTCCCGGCACCTTTATATTAGATTATCCTAGTGAATGCCATGCATCCATTTTTTCAAAATCGGAGATAATATCAGCAGCACCACAGCTGCGCCCAGCACAACATAAACCCCCCATGTCATATAAACATCTGCATAAGCACCAAGGGCCGTATCACGGTCAGTTCCGTTCCCTGGAGATGCAATCATTTGTCCAAGCACACCCGCAATTTTATGTGCGAATGCAATTGAAAGGAACCATGAACCCATAACGAAGCCAACTATTTTAGCTGGTGAAAGCTTTGTGACGATAGATAATCCTACGGGTGATAGACTTAATTCTCCGGTTGTGTGGAATAAATACATTCCCATAAGGAATATTACCGGCATCAAACTATCCGAGCCAATAATACTTCTTGCACCGAATACGATGATTGCATATCCAATGGCCATTTGAATCAGGCCAATGAAGAATTTATATGGCGTAAAAGGTTCCATTTTATTCCGGCTAAGCTTGCCCCATAACCATGTGAAGAATGGAGCCAGAATTATGATATAGAGTGGATTTACTGCCTGGAATTGTGAGGCATCAATACCATGCCTGTTCACATAGCGGTCAGTAAGTATAGTAAGAGATCCTCCAGCCTGTTCGAATAAAGCCCAGAATATCATGTGGAATACAAAGAGTACAATAAATACAAGCAATCGCTTGCCTTCCACTTTGTTTTCGGCAGTAAGTGAAGTAAATATAAGGTACCCGATACAGATTAGTCCAACGGCGAATAAAATGTAATTGGTAATGCCCTCAGCATCGATCAGGAAAGCAAATACAGGAACGACCAGGATAGATCCGATGATTACCAGGTGTCCACGGCTGAATCCCATGAAGAATTTTTCTTTCAGTTTATCCATGGATGGGGGATTCCCTTTTTCACCATATGATTTCATGCTGAAATAGAACTGGGTTACTCCAGCAAGCATACCAATACCCGCAACGAGAAATCCCAGCGACCAGTCAATGGTTTCTCCAAGATATCCACACGTAATAGGTGCAAGAAATGCTCCTACGTTTATACCCATATAAAACAGCGTAAAGGCCCCATCCTTACGTTTATCATTTGCTTCATAAAATGTTCCAAGGAAACTGGAGATATTGGGTTTAAAGAACCCGTTACCAACCGTCAGAACTGCAAGACCGATAAAGAAAAATGTTTCACTGCCAATAGTACCTGCAAGTATAAACTGCCCGATCGCCATCATGATACCTCCAAACATAATTGCCCGGCGGAATCCCAGGAGTTTATCTGCAAGCAAGCCACCAACAACAGGTGCAGCATATAGCAGTGCGTTATATGCTCCATATATACCATATGCGCGGGCATCTGCTTCCCCCTGTTCTATCTTGTCAAAAAGGTCCTTAGTCATATACAGGATCAGCAAGGCCCTCATTCCATAAAATGAAAATCGCTCCCACATTTCCGTAAAAAATAATGTGAATAGCGCCTTAGGATGATATTTCCTTTGAGTAAAAATGATGATAGAAACCCATGCAGCTACTGCTACCCAGGCGAAGATCATTACCAGTAATCCAGTTGCCATATTATTCAGTTTATTGTAGTTCTCTTACCAAGGGCCGCTAAAATAGGCAATTTTAATTAATCGGCGAAAGCCAGTTCTTCAAAATTGATCTGTCTCAGACAAAATCGGATTTGTCATATGTACAAAATCAAGTTATTGATAATGAATCTTCAATCATTGTTACCAGAATGGTTTTCTAGAAAATTGGAGATTCCTTGTGCCAGAGAATTCTTTTTTGGAGAATATTGGTCCATTATATGTTTGACGACAAACCAATTCATGCTTGATATTCATAAAATGATTTATGAAAAAATTTAACTTTATTAAGTATAAATTGTATTATATTTAAATCACTTTTGAATAATTCATCCTTCCGAAAGGGCGAAAATGAAAGATATTATCAGGGAATACGAGATTTTGTATGAGGAGCAGGTCCTGCTTTCGTACAATGGGAAGGGTAGTGATGAATTAATTAGTCATATGATTGAATTGGCAAGAAACAAACTTGATAGGATTGAATCCAATGTGACTGTTAAAAAGCGAGTAATACATATAATAATAGAAATTTTGCAGAATATCTATCATCATCAGGCTGAATTCAGTCTGGTAGATTACCAATCCTTTGTATTTTATTTGTTCCAGAAAGAAAACGGCTATATTCTTGTATCAGGGAACTATGTTTCCAGGAATAAAACACAAATTATATCTGATTGGATTGATCACTTCAGTACCCTGTCAAGTATGGAATTAAAAAAAGCATACAGGAGGCAGTTAACGAATGGAGCATTTACACATAGAGGTGGAGCTGGATTGGGGTTATTAGATATCATTCGCAAATCAAATGGCAATGTGAATTACAGGATCGTTCCTGTAGATATGGATTATTCCTTTTTCTTAATGGAAGTAAAAATAGGCTGTTGAATAATGAAAGATTTCATTCTGGAGGAAACCAGCAAAACACCAAAGATAATTTTTAAACCCAAATCGGGATTATTTGAAATTTCAGGAAAATCTATACCTGAGAATTCGGCACAGTTTTTTGATCCTGTGATTTCGTGGATAAATGAATACATCTCGAATCCTGCTGCTACTACAACCATGATCATTAAACTGGAATATTTCAATACCAGTTCATCCAAATATCTTGTGGAGATATTCAGAAAACTTGAAGTGTTAGTCAAGAGTGGGAAAGAAGTGTTGATTAAATGGTTTTATGAGGAGGAGGACGAGGATATGCTTGAATCGGGTGAAGATTTTAAGGAAATTATCAAAGTTCCGGTAGAATTGAACATGATATAAAAAAAACCCCGAAATCCCGGGGCTTTTTTTATATAGATATATAATAAATATGCTCTTACATCATACCACCCATGCCGCCACCCATCGGTGGAGCAGGAGGACCTGCAGGTTCTGGTTCTGGTGAATCTGCTATCACACATTCCGTCGTGAGAATCAGAGATGCAATTGATGCAGCATTCTCCAATGCTAACCTGGTAACTTTAGTCGGGTCGATAACACCAGCTTCGAACATGTGCTCGAACTTATCTGTCTGAGCGTTGTAACCGTAATCGCCTTTTTCCTTTTTGACTTGCTGAGCAATTACAGAACCTTCACAACCGGAATTTTCTACAATGGTTCTCAGCGGAGCTTCCAAAGCAATCCTGACGATATTAATACCAGTTTCCTGATCTTCGTTGCTTGCCTTCACTTTATCCAAAGCTTTGGCTGCGCGGATGAATGCAACACCACCTCCGGCGACGACACCTTCCTGAACAGCAGCCCTGGTTGCATGCAATGCATCATCAACGAGATCTTTCTTTTCTTTCATTTCTATTTCAGTTGAAGCACCGATATAAAGGATTGCTACACCACCGGAAAGCTTTGCAAGTCTTTCCTGTAGTTTTTCCTTATCATAGTCAGATGTTGTGGTTTCAATCTGTGACTTGATCTGATTGATCCTGCTCTGGATATCTTTCTTGTCGCCATTACCATTAACAATTGTAGTATTATCCTTGTCAATATTGATTTTATCAGCAGTACCAAGATATTCGATGGTAGCATTCTCGAGTTTGTAACCTCTTTCTTCACTGATTACAGTTCCACCTGTGAGTGTGGCGATATCTTCAAGCATTGCTTTTCTTCTGTCACCAAACCCAGGAGCTTTTACAGCTGCTACTTTAAGAGATCCTCTGATCTTATTGACAACCAGAGTAGCAAGCGCTTCACCTTCTACATCCTCCGAAATGATTAACATAGGATTACTAGTCTGAGCAACAGCCTCGAGTATAGGAAGAAGCTCCTTCATATTGCTGATCTTCTTGTCATAGATCAGAATATAAGGTGTTTCCAATTCAGCTTCCATTTTTTCGGTGTTTGTCACGAAATAAGGTGAAAGATAACCCCTGTCAAACTGCATACCTTCAACAGTTTTAACTTCAGTTTCAATACCCTTGGCTTCTTCAACAGTGATTACACCATCTTTACCAACCTTATCCATAGCTTCAGCGATCATCTTACCTACTTCAGGATCGTTGTTAGCAGAAATAGCAGCAACCTGTGTGATCTCGGTAGAATCGGCAATTGGTCGTGACTGCTTTTGAAGATCTGCTACTACTGCAGCAACAGCTTTATCAATGCCTCTTTTGATATCCATTGGATTGGCGCCGGCAGCTACGTTTTTAATAC
>JBHOSY010000016.1:0-39565 GCA_042584165.1 Bacteroidota bacterium
CATATTAGAGTAAGAAAGAAGGTATATAGACAAAGCCCGGGAATCCCGGGCTTTGTTTTTTAGGCAGGTAAATCCAGATTGTAATCAAATATTCTTGATGTGCTTGACGTAATTTGACCAATGATAGCATATTAAGTTCATAATTCTGTCATGTGTTGGTATGCCTTTTATATATGACAGGAAACCAGATATGGCTTCTTGCCAGATTTATAATTATATTAACGTTTCCGATATGCATAACAATTCTTTATGAGAACCGCTGGAATTATTAAAAATAGCCTGATCGATTTTGCCGGAGTAAGGGCATATGTTATATTCACTCAGGGATGTAATTTCCGATGTCTTTACTGCCAGAATGCTGAACTGGCAAAATTTTTCGACAGCAGTTATGGAGAAGATGATCGACTTATAATCATTTTCAAAGATCTGAAAAAGCTACGAAAGAAACTGGATGGAGTAGTAATTACCGGCGGTGAGCCAACAGTCCATAAGGACCTGCCCGAATTTATACAGAGAATCAAAGAAATGGGCTATCTGGTTAAGCTTGAAACAAATGGTTCAAATCCTTCAATGTTAAGCCAGCTTCTTGATATGGAACTGCTTGATTATATTGCTATGGATATAAAAGCACCCTTGAAACTGGAAGATTACAAGGAATTGGCCGGTCAATGTATTTCAAAAAGAACAATTGACAATATTAAGCGATCTATAAGACTCCTTAAAAAATCTAAAATTCAATACGAAGTAAGAACTACATTGATCAAAGAAAAACATCCTATTGAATCACTAAGGGAGATTTGTAATTCTATTGTAGGTTGTAAAAGGTTTTGTTTGCAACAATTTGATGCAGAGGTGGTTTTTGATCAGAAATTCAACAATTTTTCAGCCTATTCACTCTCAGAATTGGAAAAAATGCTTGAAAAAATTGATCCACAGGTTGAAGAAGTAATGATTAGATAACTATGGTTCTGAAAAACATTCGTAAGTGACCGTTTACATCCATCTATAACCTTTGATCTATCAGCCATGAACTACTAATTACGAGATACCAGCAATCATCTATCTACAAATACCACTACTTAAGTATTGAAATTCAAAACACTACTCAAGTTGGATGTCTGATGTTTCTTATTCGCGTATAATTGAATAGAATTTTGATTCAGAAACCAAACACTTTTTAACATGATACTCAATTATTTGAAATTTTCCTGGCGAAATCTTAACCACAACAAATTCTATTCTATTATCAACATCATTGGGCTGGCGTTTGGAATGGCCAGTTTTTTAATAATCGTATTGTACGCCCAATTCCAGTACAGCTATGATCAATTTCATGAAAAGAAGGATAGAATATATCGGGTGAATCGATATCTTGATGGAGGTACAAGTAAGCCCAGGAAAATGAGAAATTCACATGTTTCGCCATACACGGCTGATTTAATTCGTGATGATGTATCCATGGTCGAAGCGGTTACCAGATTTTCGGGAATTGGCGGAGTTATGGACTACCAGGGGAATAAATTCCGTGAGATGTATACATGCCTTGCAGAGGATAATTTCTTTGATATTTTTTCGTTTAAGCTCATTTCAGGATTTAAGGAAACTGTTTTATCACAACCTAATTATGTGGTAATATCAGAAAGTGCGGCAAGTCGACTTTTTGCTGGTAATGATCCTATAGGGAAGGAAATTTCTCTAATTACGGAAAATGGTAAGATTCCCCTTCATGTATCAGGTGTAATGGAAGATGTTCCTCAAAATTCCCATATACTATTCGATTATTTAATATCCTATTCTACCTATTCACAGATTTTAGATGAGGATTGGTATGTGAATAACTGGTATGGCTGTAATACCTACGTCCTGCTTGATCCAAAAGCTAATTCGGTAACTGTTGAAGCATCGATTTCCAAACTCGTTGATAGTTATATTCAACTGGACGCTTTTACAGAATACAGGCTGGTACTGCAACCATTGACTGAAATTTATCTCAATCCTACGAGTGACGGCTCAGCACAGATGGGATCAGCCGATGCTACTAAAATGTTTCTCGTACTTGGTCTGTTTATATTATTCATAGCATCTCTGAATTTTATTAATCTTTCAACTGCCCGAGCTATCAGGCGGGCTCATGAGGTTGGTTTACGAAAAGTACTTGGCGCCGACCGAAAACAATTGATCGGTCAATTTCTTGGAGAATCCATGTTGATCAGTTTTCTGGCAGTCGTATTATCCATTTTTTTTATGGAGCTTTTTATCCCAGTACTTAATGGTTATTCAAACTTGTTGTATCAGGTTCATCTGGATATAGACTATATTAACAACTGGCAATTTATGCTGATAATTGCAGTTACATTTTTAACAGTCGGGCTTCTTTCAGGTTTGTATCCCGCGTTTGTCCTTTCCGGATATAAACCAGTTAGTGCTTTCAAACAGGCTTCCGGGACATCTGCTCTTGGATTCCGAAAAGCTTTGGTCATATTTCAGTACTCATTCTCAGTTGTGTTAATATTTTTGAGTCTTGGTTTATATAAGATATTTTCTTATATGAAAACACAGGATATGGGTTTTGAAAAAGAACACCTCGTAGCTCTTACAATTGACCAGAAAAAATCTCTAGAGAGGTTATCTGAGCTGAAAACAGAGGTTGCCAAAATTGAAACTGTAAAAGCTGTTTCATCCACGTCCAAAATACCAACCTCAATGCGGGATGACGATTCAATATATATGATTGATCCTGAGTCTGATGATTTAACAAGCATGTCAATTATATATATTGATGAGGACTATATTGAGACAGTTGAATTAAATGTATTAAAGACCCAGCCTGATTTGTATCTGGAAATTGAGAACAGAAAAGATCTTTGCCTGGCAAATGAAGCTTTTATTGAGAAATTTGGAAATCAATATAATGTAGGAGATAATATTACGTATAAAGCAAAATCAAATTCTAGTCCGAAAGATAAAGAAGACTCTTATCAAATAGCTGGAGTAATAAATAATTTCAGACACCGAGATATTGTGTTTCCTGTTGGGCCGGCCTTATTTGTAGTGGATGATCGGATGTCAAAATATTTAATGGTTCGTTTTTCCCCAGGTGATCATAGTGAATCACTTTCTTCAATACAGGGATTATTTCAGGATATAGTTCCTGATCAACTGTTTGAATATAAGTTTGTGGATGATGAAATGAATATGTTCATAAGTATTTTCAGCCCATTTGCTAACCTGATGTTTTATGGAACATTTTTCGCAATCATGATCGCTTCCATGGGATTATTTGCCCTGGCTTTGTTTACAACACAGCAACGGGTGAAAGAAATTGGGATCAGAAAAGTGTTCGGTTCATCTGAACTGAAGCTCTCAGTACTATTATCAGCACAATTTGTCAAACTGGTATTGATTGGATTCGTAATATCCGGGCCGGTTTCTTATTGGGGCTTAAGATTTTTGTTAAGACAGATCCCTGAAAAAATCGAATATGACCTGTCACTCTTTTTCGGAGTGGCAATATGTATTTTTTTCGTTTCCCTGTTAACTGTTGCGGGCCAATCCTGGAGAGTGGCATCCCTTAATCCAGCCAATACGCTACATGATAAGTAATAATAATTAGATCAGGGGAGTGATCGAATTGATTTTAGTTGATCGCTGAATTTATTTATCAAATCCTGATTTTCGGGGAGTTCGGCTATATTGATATTTTCTCCGGGATCCAATTGATGATTGTATAGCATGCGAGCAGATACTTTGCCCTCCTCATCCAGCCATTCTGTGTAACGATAACGATTGTCTTTAACCGATTCTCCATCGAACCAACGTGAATAGGTGTATTCCTTGTCGGGAAGATCTTGATCCTTTAGAATAGGAACAATGCTCCGACCCTGTAAATGATCAGGAAGGGGTAACCCGGTCAGATCACACAGTGTTGGATAAATATCCAGAAACTCGAAAAATACGTTGGATGATCTGTTACCCTTCATCCCAGGCACTTTCATAATAATGGGAGCATTTAACGATGTTTCAAACAGGCAATGTTTGCACCAGAGGCCGTGTTCTCCCAGGTTCCAGCCATGGTCTCCCCAGAGAATCACAATTGTATTCTGGTCCAGTTCAAGTCTTTCAAGCTCATTTAGCACTTTTTCAATCTGAGCATCCGTATAACTAAGACTTGCATAATAACCATGTACCATGAGTTGATTCATGCTATCGTTCAAGGGACCTGTTTCCGGGATATCCTTATAGGCACGTAATTCACCGAAGTTGTGAATGGCTTTTCGAGGGGCGTTTTCAGGTGGATTGGGATTATCGGCAATTATCAGATCACTTTCTTCATACATATTGAAATACTTCAAAGGAGCATTAAATGGCAGGTGCGGTTTGAAAAATCCAACTGCGAGGAAAAATGGTTTACCTTCGGTCTTCAGTCGTTTCAGATCAGAAATCGATTTTTCTGCCACCTTACCGTCTTTATACATATTATCCGGTCCTTCTTTCATCTCCAGGATTGGCCCGGAATTATTATTCTCAAGAGCAAATTTCTGGTTTTCCGGTAATTGATAATCTCTCCATACTCCCTCCATACTTGACCTTGGTTGCCAGGGTTCTTCACTCCAGCTCTGGATAAGGTCTCTCGTGTGGTGAAAGACCTTACCATTAGAAATAGTAGTGTAGCCGTTGTTTTTAAAGTGTTCAGGCAGAGACAGAATGCCTGGAGCATCTTTTTCAGCCCAGGTGTCATAATCAATGAATCGTTCTCTCTTTGGCCTGATCCCTGTTAAAAGACTTGCCCTCGATGCTCCGCAAACCGGTACCTGGCAGTAAGCTTTTGGAAAGATTATACCCTCGCGGGCCAGCTTATCAATACCCGGTGAGTGTATCTGTTCAGCACCAAAGCAATTTAATTCCGGCCGTAAATCATCGACTGCAATGAAAAGAATATTGGGTTTGATATCTGATTTATCATTACAAGCTGCGAAAATTTGAGTAATTGAAAGAATAACAAAAAACAGGGACCTATTCATTATTGCAATGTTTAATGTGTAAGATAAATTATGTTTTCAATCGGAGATGAGTTGGTTCAAATGATTTCGTTTGTTTCAAGTATCCAGCCCTTTTTAAAATTCTGGCAACCAGAAAAGTTATCCAGGGAGAGGGCTGTTTTTTCTGTCCAAAGTCCCAATCCTTCCATGCCATCCATACCGAATCTGCATAATACCGGTTATTTTCATCAGCCTTCGTCGTAAGCAGGTTTATCATTTCGAGGAACCTGGGATCATTATAAATCCAGTCAAATTGTGAAAGTACTTCTGAGAGATGCAGCAGGTCATACCAGATAAGAGGAGCTTTTAGTTTTCGAAAATCATTGCCCATTCTAAACAGGTATGGACTTTTTTCGTAACTATGCTGCCATAGATTCAATAAAGTTTCAATTCCGTATCTAGTTGCCTGGGAATCTTTCCATTTACTGGATACAGCCAGTGTTTTCACCATAATAAGAGTAGCGTAAGGGCATGGATCATCTTTTTTACCAGGTCCCCTGAACTTTGTGCCTAATGATGAGGATGCAGAACATGGCCAACCGTTATTTTTACCCAGTCCCACCATATGATCCATTGCTTTTAACACAGATAGCTCTTCCTCCAATCCAAATTGGATCAACGCATATTGGATGGAAGGGGTATCACATAGTATCCAATTTTTCTCATCCTTTCCTGATCCACCAAAATGGGTAGGAATATTCATTATTACCGGGAAAGGTCCCTCTTCAGAAGGATCTGTCAATATTTTGTTAATGATTTGTGCTAATTCCGGTTCATCGCTTCTTACTCCAATATCTGCAAGGAATGCGAGCTTGTGCAAGCTAAGTGAAGCATCATTATGACGTTTCAGGATTTTACCGGGCCAATCCTTAATATCATTTAATAAACGGGTGATGTAGGCGTGATTTATCATTTCATGATAGTCCCTGATGACCTCGGGATGATCCTGCTTTAAACCGAGAAGATCAATGCGGGTACGGTACCTTACCCAGGGATCACTATCCAGCAACCAATTAATCGTATCTTCCATATCTGGCAGAAGGTTGTAAAATCAAATATATTTTCGTATAGCGAATATGGAAATTGATTTATTCTATTCATAGGGTACGGAAAGAAATCTTATCACCCGTTACTACATTTCCTCAAATGTTGACCCTTATTTAGTAATTAAAGGAGGATATATGAACAGGAGATAGGCTAATAGGTATAGAGTAAATTGGGAATTTTATATTAAAGAATATGAATTTGGAAATATCAACCCTAAACTCTTGTCGCTAATTTCTTAACACTAAACTTTTTTATTATCTTGACGCGATTTTTAAACAATTAACTATGGCACTAAATTCAATTGATTGGACGATAGTTGGAATTTTTTTCATTATTGTATTATCCATAGGCTGGATAGCTTCAAAAACGGCCGGTAAAGACACTTCGGAATTTTTTCTTGGCGGCAGAGGTATGCCGTGGTGGCTTCTAGGTATATCCATGGTAGCCTGCACTTTTTCAGCTGATACCCCAAACCTGGTGACAGGGATGGTCCGTGAAAATGGTGTAGCTAAAAACTGGGCATGGTGGGCATTTCTGATCACTGGAATGGTTACTGTATTTATCTATGCCAAGTTATGGAGAAGATCTTCTGTCATGACTGACCTCGAGTTTTATGAGATCAGATATTCAGGCAAGGCAGCATCTTTTTTGAGAGGCTTCAGGGCACTTTATCTCGGTGTATTTTTTAATGTATTGATCATGGGGACTGTTTCTCTTGCAGCCATTAAAATAGGAGCAGTGATGTTGGGTTTACAACCCTGGGTAACTGTTGTTGGCGCTTCCATTGTTGTAGTAATCTATGCAGCACTGGGAGGTCTGAAAGGTGTAATCTGGGCTGATTTCTTCCAGTATTTCTTTGCATTGTTCGGAGCTGTTTTAGTGGCTGTAGTAGCTGTCAGACAACCCGAGGTGGGTGGTCTGTCAGGATTGATAACTAATCCTGTTTTAGCAGATAAGATTAATTACATTCCGGATTTCAGTGATCCTACAATTTATGTACCCTTATTGATCATTCCTTTAGCAGTTCAATGGTGGAATGTCTGGTATCCCGGTGCTGAACCGGGTGGTGGTGGTTACATTGCCCAGAGAATGTTAGCTGCGAAAAATGAGAAGAATGCGATCGGAGCTACATTACTATTTAATTTCATGCATTATGCAGTACGTCCATGGCCATGGATAATTGCAGCACTTGCATCCATCATCATTTACCCTGATCTGGCCAGTATAAAAGCTGATTTCCCAGCTATTACAGATACATACTTAAAAGATGATGTAGCATACCCTGTTATGATTTCCAAGCTAAATCATGGTATGCTCGGATTGGTTGTTGCATCATTGATAGCTGCATATATGTCAACCATCGGAACACATCTTAATTGGGGTTCGTCATATGTAGTCAATGATTTTTACAGGCGTTTCATTAAGCCTGATGCGTCAGAAAAAGAGTTTGTAGCTGTAGGAAGGATCTCAACTGTAGCATTGATGATTCTTTCCGGTATAGTAGCATTGACCTTTTTAGATAATGCTACTCAAGCTTTCAATATTCTATTACTTTCCGGTGCAGGATCCGGGTCGATTTATATCCTGAGGTGGTTCTGGTGGCGAATCAATGCCTGGACTGAGATCGTTGCTATGTTTGTGGCTGCCTTTATGGCTATTATCCTGGTTGTATTTGTATCAGATGAGGCAATGACTATTGGTGTTTTTGACGGTTTCTCTTCAAAACTACTTTTGACAATTATTGTGACAACTACTGCGTGGGTAATTGCAACATTTGCTGCTGAACCAGCTAACCAGAAAACCCTGAGAAGCTTTTATAAACTAACGCGTCCGGGAGGACCAGGCTGGAAGAAAGTAGTTGATGAAGCCGATAAAGATGGAGAAGAAATCACCGGAGAAGAAAGAGGGAAAGGCTGGGAGATGCCGGTTCAGATATTGATGGTATTCCTCGGTCTTGTATTTATCTATTGTGCTTTGTTCGCGATTGGCAGCTTCCTGTATAATCAAGTTTGGCTTTCTTTAATTCTAACTATATTCTCCATGATTTCCGTATATGCCTTGTTCAGGTTGTTCGGCAGGCTCAAAGCGAATTAGATCGAATTGAAATAATATAGTTTGTCCGTTGTTAAGAATTTAAGGATTGATGCTATTGTACGCATGAATCCTTTTTTTATTGAGGAGAAGATCTTTAAAGTTTTCGCATGTTTAATAATTCTTTAATAGCTTCGCAGCTTATTAAATAGATTAGAAAATGGATTTAACCCTGGTAATTCTTGCAGCAGGTATTGGCAGTCGATATGGAGGTATAAAACAACTTGATACAATAGGTCCGAATGGAGAAACACTAATGGATTATTCAATTCATGATGCGATTAATGCAGGGTTTAATAAGGTAGTTTTCATTATCAGGAAAGATTTGCAACTGGCATTCGATAATCAGTATAAGGAAAGGTTTAGAGGACGAATTGAGATCAGCTATGTTTATCAGGATGAATTTAATATTTATGAAGATCAATATACCATCCAGAGGTCCAAACCCTGGGGGACTGGTCATGCACAATTGTCGACGAAGGATGCAGTAAAATCGCCATATGTCATATTAAATGCTGATGATTATTATGGGACTTCCGTGTATCAGATAATGGCTGATACATTAAAGGAAAACCAGGATGAGAATATGGTCTTTATGATGGGATATCAGCTAGCCAATACCCTTTCAGAATATGGGACAGTATCAAGGGGATTATGTAAAGTGGATGATGACAATCTTTTAATTGGAGTTACAGAGCTTACAGAGATTAGTCGTGAAGGTCATAAAATAATATATAAGGATAATGGAGATACAAGAGAGTTAATGGAAGCCGACATAGTATCGATGAATTTCTGGGGATTTTATCCATCCATCTATAAGGAGATGGATGCTTTGTTCAAGTCATTTCTCGAAAAAAATCACAGTGATCCTAAAGCTGAGTTTTATATACCAACGTTTGTAGATATTCTGTTAAAACAAAATATAATCAAAGTAAGGGTTTTGCCTACCGATGAAATATGGTTTGGCGTTACTTACCAGGATGATAAACAGCCAGTGAAAAACGAAATCATGGAATTAATCAAAAAGGGCAGATATCCTCAAAAACTTGGCTAATCTCATTATCTCCAGCATTCTTTAATTATTACTGGTATTTTAAAATTCTTCTGTAACATACAGGAAACTAAAAGCATCTTATTATCTATTATTGAAATGGTCAAACTTGAATAAATTGCTTCCATGATCTCGAAATAGTATATTCGCCATGGCCACATCTTTTTAGTAGGGCAGATATTTTTTTCGAATGCGATATCAAACCATACTCAAATATATCATAAGAGGTCTGTTTACAATGCAGATCGGCATATTATTACTGCAGTGCAAAACTGAATCTCCTGAATTACAGGAGCCTGAGATTAAGTCAAATCCCTACGAGACAATTTTGTATAGCGATTATCTGGGAAGTGAATCCTGTCTTGAATGTCATGAGAAGGAATTTTATGAATGGAGAGATTCACACCACGATGAATCCATGGAGATAGCAGTTGATTCCACAGTTAAGGGCGATTTTAATAACGTCTCATTCGAAAATCAGGGCCAGCAATCATATTTTTATAAAAAAGGAGGTAAATTTTTTGTCAATACTGAAGGACCGGATGGTGAATATTACGACTATGAAATAAAATACACCTTTGGTACTGAACCCCTGCAACAATATATTGTGGAGTTTCCAAAGGGGCGATGGCAGTGTTTGAGAACAGCCTGGGATACAGAAAAGAATATCTGGTTTGATCTCTATCCAGACTATAAATTAGCCCTCACAGAATGGTTGCACTGGACCAATGGTGGCATGAACTGGAATACTACCTGTTCGGATTGTCACTCTACCTACCTGGAAAAAAATTATGTTAATGAAGCAGATTCATTCCATACTGCTTACACTATCCTGAATGTTAGCTGTGAAGCCTGTCATGGGCCAGGTAAGGTACATGAAGATTTTATCAATTCGGATCAATATGATTCTACGGATGCTTATAATGGTGAACCACACATGTATATGACAAGGCGATTGCCATCAAAGACGCAAATTGACCAGTGCGCCAGGTGTCATAGTCGGAGGGTGCAGTTCACCAATGCATATGATCATCAGGGATATTTTATGGACCATTATTCCCCGGAGATTCTCAGGGATAACCTGTATTTTCCAGATGGTCAAATACTTGATGAGGATTACGTGTATTCATCATTCGTGCAAACGAAAATGTATAAACAGAATGTCAAGTGTACAGACTGTCATGATGCCCATACTACCAAAGTGAAGACGCTGGAAAATACGCTGTGCCTGCAATGTCATGAACCTGAGAAGTATGATTTGTACGACCATCATTTCCATCGTGAAGATTCCACAGGTTCCTCATGCATCAGTTGTCATATGGATGGCCGGTATTATATGGTAAACGATTACCGGAGGGACCATAGCTTCAGAGTTCCCAGACCTGATCTTTCATTGAAATATGGAGTGCCTAATTCCTGTATATCCTGCCACACTGATAAATCAAATCAATGGGCCGCTGATTCGATCATCAAATGGTATGGCCCTGACAGGATTAAAAACTATGCTGATATCTTGTGCCTGGCGAGTACACGTGATCCCGAAGTTGTTCCAGAGGTAGTAAGATTCGCCAGGGATACTGCCAATCCTGGCGTTGCCAGGGCTACAGCCATCTGGTATCTTGGTTTTATTGTAGATGAAAGAGCAGACAGAGCTATCCTTGCCGCATTAAATGATATTGAACCACAAGTAAGGTACTCAGCCATAGAGGTGATCAGGTCATATCCACAGGAAGTTAGAGCTATGTACCTCCCACTATTATTAAATGATTCTTTAAGATCTATCAGGGCAACTGCGCTGGATGGATTAACGGATGTTCCTATGGGACAGATGCCGGAAAAAGTGCAGCAGGATTATTTACGGGTATTACCGGAATATAAAGCAATGCTTGATGTAAGGGCAGATTTTCCGGGTGGACAATTACAACTGGCTACATATTATCAAAGACAGGGTCAGATGCAGAAAGCTGAACAGGCGCTTAAAAAGGCAATTGATTTTGATACACTATTTAATGCCGCGCGAATCAACCTGGCTCATGTTTATAACCAGACAGGCAGGAATAAAGAGGCGATAGATCTGTTTAATACAGTTATAAAAATGGAAGCGAATTACGGGCCAGCATATTATTCCCTGGGACTTTTATACGCAGAAGACGGGAATCTGGAGGAAGCTGTGAGATATCTTACTAAAGCTACTCAACTGGATCATAACAATACGCGGGTTTATTACAATCTGGCCATCGCTTATCAGAATCTGGGTAAGGATAAACTGGCTGAAAAATCATACCTCGATGGATTACTGGTGAACCCGGATGATGTAGATCTGAATTATGCTATTGCAGTTTACTATGTCCAAAAACGGAATTTTGTTGCAGCCAGAAAGTATGTGAATAAATTGAAAACTATCGCACCCAACCTGCAGCAGGTTCAGGAATTGGAAACATATTTAAATAGTAATAGTTAACTGTTTTGCTGTTAAGCGGTCAGACCGTTAAGAGTTATTGCTCTCAATAACATATGGGGACGATACTTCTGCTATTGTAATTTGATAGTTCAAGGGATTAACAGTCCGACCGCTGATGATTAAAATAACCTATCCTGCACTCAGACTTTTTTGTTTATCAAAAAAAAATGATATAATGCATCGTTAATAACAACAAAACAGTTGCAATTAGTTCTATCAAGGCCATTAGTTATTTTTAATCTTGAGTACCTTATAAATAAGGCCCATCGTTATTTACAGGTTGGCAGCCTTCTTCATTTAATTGCATTCATTAATTATTACGTCGCCAGGTATTTCTTTTTAAAATCAGCTTTATTGTGGGATCAGGGGATTTCATTGCCATTGATCTTATATATCTATCTTTTCCTTTTTTTTGGAAGTATACCTTTTTTTGCCGAGTTGGATGCATGGTCGAGATGGCAGAACTATAAATTATTCCGCGATCTAATATACCAATATGGATACAGGGAACGATTTGCCAAATCTCTCATTCATTCCAGATGTCAGCGTGAAGCAGCTTATATTGCTGCATTAGATGTTGGATGCACCGATCAGGTTGCCAGATTTTATTACCAGAAAGGCTACAGATGGTATCATCTTATTCCCGATTTCGTATTTAAATGTCCACGATATCTTATAACCAGGAATTTCTGGAATACAACTTTTTTTGCAAAAAAGTATAAAGTAAAATACTATCCTGAATAATGTCCGGGGATCCATTATTAGAGATTCAAAACCTAAATAAAACATATGGAACGGTTCAGGCCTTAAATGGACTGGATATGCAGGTGTTCGAGGGCGATATCTATGGTTTTCTGGGCCCGAATGGGTCCGGGAAAAGTACAACAATACGGATTATTCTTACCCTTATTTTCCCTGATAAAGGCACAATAAGGTTCTGGAAAGAAGATCTCTACAAAAGGACAACACATACTAAAAAACGATTAGGTGCCCTTGTAGAGAAACCGGATTTTTACACTTATCTCACAGCATATAAGAATCTTGAAATACTCACGAAGGTAGGAGGGTGGCAAATTAGTAAAAAACAGATTATGGAAACCCTGGACGTGGTTGGTTTGGAAGAGGTATGGAATAAGCCGGTTAAGACTTTCAGCCAGGGAATGAGACAACGGCTGGGTATTGCCCAGGCAATATTGCATGATCCGGATTTATTGATTCTGGATGAACCAGCCAATGGGCTTGATCCCAATGGTATTATCGACATGCGTAATTTGATACTCAGATTAAACAAGGAATTGAATAAGACCATTATCATGTCTTCACATATTCTTAAGGAAGTTGAGCTGGTTTCTAACCGCATGATCGTAATTCATAAGGGGAAATCAGTCGTTGAAGGATATGTAAATGAATTATTGAACAAAGATATCAAGGTCAGGATTATCGTTGATGATCAGGAAAAGGCACGAAATTGTTTATTAAAAACTCCATTTAGCGAGAACTTCTCTATGATCGGGAATAATGAAATTGAAATGGACATGAATCCCGACAGAATTCCTGAAATAATAAAATCTCTGGTTGCTGTGGATGTGGATGTAAAATCCGCCATTCCTGTCCGATCTCTGGAAGACTATTATCTGAATATTACCTGATGAGGTTACACACGATTATTACTGTTGAACTGGAAAAAATTTTTCGACGTGGCCGAAGTTATATCAGCTTTATTGCAGTATTTATAATCATATTATTGATAATGATAGGCCTCAAAATGGAAGGTCAGCAACTTCAGGATATGATTACGGCTAGATTAAGGGATAGCTTTTATTTTCAAGGCAATTTAATTAATGGTTATTTAATTACTTACACATCATTAAATACGCTCTGGATTCACGTGCCAATTCTCGTTGTGATTGTTACGGGGGATCTTGTTTCTGGCGAATCCAGTGCCGGTACTTTCAGAATGCTCATGACCCGACCATTGAAGAGGCATTTGTTGATTACTGCCAAGTTCATTTGCGGGTTAACTTATGCGACATTACTTGTATTGTTTCTTGCAATGATCAGTCTTGGACTTGGCTTAATTATGTTTGGTAAAGGAGATCTTCTGGTTTTTGTTGGCGCAGTAAATATATTACCAGCTGAAATCCTGATTTCCCGTTTTATCATGTCGTTTGCTTATGGAATTCTCAGTATGTGGACAATAGCTGCTTTATCATTTGTTTTTTCGGTAATTGCAGATAATTCTCTTGTACCCATTCTGGCTTCAATGGCAATTATTATAGTATTCACAATTATTTCCAATTTCGATCTCGAAATATTCAATTCAATTAAACCAATTCTTTTTACAACGTATTTGAACGATTGGCAATCTTTTTTTGCTTATGAACTCGATTATAACAGGATCCTAAGAGCTTCAGGAGTATTGTTAGCACATGTTTTTGTTTTCTATGTATTATCTATCTGGCTTTTTAACAGAAAGGATATCACTACTTAAATGATGAACGGATTTTTTATAGCGATTCTTTTTTTAATGACCTGGAACAATAATTCCGGAGATAAAGATCCAATTGAAATCCTGGAAGAAGTGAAGAACAGGTATTTTGAGATCAAGGATTTCACTGCCAGGGCAACAATCATTGTAGATGTTGATTTTGTAAATATCCCGGATAAAGAGATTGAGATATTTTATAAGTTCCCATCCAAAGTGAAGATTAAAACAAAAGGATTTGCTATGATACCTAAAAAGGGGATGAATTTTTCCTTGTATGAGTTATTTCAATATGAATACACAGCCATCCTCATTCAATCATTGGTTGAGAATGAGATTGAATTAGAGGAGATTAAATTCATACCACTTGATAAGAAGAGTGATCTGGCCATAGCTACCTTATGGGTGGATCAATCAAACCAGCGAATTGTCAGAGTAGAGGGAATCCCAAAAAAGGGAGGGAATTTTATCATGGAACTGGAATATGCTAATGATAATGATGTGCTTCCTGTACAAACTAAAATTATTTTTGAAATGGAACAATTGCGTGTGCCATTCCGGTTCTTTGGAAATATTGAAGTTGATAAGAAAAAAATGAAGGAAGCCACAGAAGGTACGGTTATCATTATTTACAGTGATTACCAGATCAATCTCGGTTTGAAAGATGAAATTTTTGTAGAGGAGGATTCAACGAGTGTTGAATAAGAAACTGTCGCACCTTGCATGGTCTTATAACTCGGGCGAGCTTCTTTGCCCACCAAAGGTGGATAAACTCGTTCGGTATATTTCCAAGCCTCCTGGCTCGTGCGCAATATTTTAACCTTTCTGTTTAATCATTATTCTTTTATAGCAACCAATCTAACCGACCCACCATTGTAATCAATTGGAATTCCATTTATTAATTGATTCACATCTAATTGTTCAATCCTGTTGTTTTGAATATCAATTAGCTTAATCAATTCATTAGTCCCTACTGTAAACCATTCCGGGAACTGGTTTATCCTGGGATAGTCTGATGGTATTTTCAGATATTCCCTGTGTCGTGGTTTATCATAATAGAGCCTTCCTTCCCAATCTGAATCCCCAGAGATTTGGATGAACAACGAATCCCCGAGTTGTTCAACTCCCAGGTGCAAATCCTTACGCCATGGTTTCAAATATGTCCCTTTTGTTTTCCAGAGTTGGTACATCAGGCTCGTTCTTGCAAAATTTCCGTCTCCATGCCACCCTTCAATAATTCCACTTTCCTGTTGCATCCCCCACATTACCTTGATCTCACTGTCGATCCAATTCGCTACAGCCGGATCCGGGATCCTGTTGTACAGGTTTAAAGCACTTTCAATGGCATCTGCGTAGCCATCCGCATTACCTTCCCAGTCATGATTCTTATAAAATGCCAGATTAGAGAATAGTTTATGAATAGCTTCAAGATATTCTTTGTTTCCATCAATTTGAAAAATTGTATAATAACCATTAAGTGTATATCCCCAGGTATCAGATAAATGACTTGAAATCACCTCGCCTGTTACCGGATTAATCGCATCATAAAACATACCGTGCTCATTTCGTCCTACTTCCAGGATTCTGTCAAGCATTTCATGCAATGGGGCTTGATATTCATCTTTCTTTTTGGAATTTGAATGAGAGACAGCATAGTATAGTTCGCATAATCCGGATATAAGTTCACAGCCATGATCCCTTAATCTCAGATATTCCAAATTTCTGGTTGGATGATTGTCGCTCAAAAGATAATTATCCCCGATCTTGATAGCCCAATTGAGATACATATCATCTCCCGTTATCCAGTAAACCCGGGACAACGCCTGTAAAAGTTCCCCATTCACTTCTTCTGTTGAAGCTTGGCCGATCTTATTATTGGGCAATTCCTGAAATACATCAATATGATCTTGAATACCATCAAGTAATTCAATCATTCGTTCTGACCAGGGACTTGGACCCAACCACTCAGTTACCGGTAATAACCCATCTTTTACATACTCTGAAGCACCGAATATAATTCGTTCCGAGTCGATTTCAGGATAATGGAAATCTTGTTTCGAGAATGACCAGGTATCAGGGAGATTACCGATCCGGGAAGTCAGATTTCGTTCAGTATTCAACATCTCGTGCATCCTGTGCATGAAAAGTTCTTCTGATGTAAACCAGGAGGTAAGTATCATAAAGGGATAATTATCTGCTGCAGCATCTTTGCCATTCCAGATATCCCTGTCATTATCAAGGTTCCTGGGGATTAATCCTGTCTGTGGATCCGAGTATTCCAGCCATGCCCGCATATATCTATCGCATCGATTCAGTGCCTCACTGGATTGTACCCCGTATTTTGCAGAATTTTCGAATTTTAGACTATCCCACTTTGTGAGAGCCAGCGTATCCTTTTGATTGCATTTGATAAGAGTGAGGGATAGGGCAAGTATCAGAAGTATATGATATATTGGAGCGATTTTGTGAATTGCTTTCATGCTGAAATTTAGTCAGACTATAAAAAAATCAGATATAAAAATAAAGTTAAATTTGTGAATAAACCTATCAATCCTTTATGCAGAAATTGCTGAAGATACTGTATCAACCTTACAAATGGCTGGTCCTGGTTCCAATAATTTTTATTGATACTGTAATTTTCGGGACACTAACCATCCCGCTGGCATTAATCAGTAAAAAGCTGGCACATTATGTCAGTGGGTGTTTCTGGTCACGATTAAATGGAACGTTAACACCCATCTTCGTCAAGGTTCATGGAAGAGAAAATATGAAAAAAAAACAATCCTATGTAATTATTGCAAACCACCAGAGTTCCTATGATATTTTTGTCTTATATGGATGGTTATGGATTGATTTCAAATGGGTAATGAAGAAAGAACTTGAAAAGGTTCCGGGCCTGGGATGGGGAAGTAAGGTAGTTGGGCATATTTTTATAGATAGGAGGGACCGTAAAGCAGCTCTGAAAACAATGAAAGAGGCCAGAGAAAAGGTGAAAAACGGCACCTCGGTTATATTTTTCCCTGAAGGTACAAGAAGTGAAACCAGTGAGATGCTGCCGTTTAAAAAAGGTGCTTTCAAGTTTGCCTACGATTTAAACCTGCCTGTTTTACCCATAACTATTAATGGTACTGACAAGATCCTGCCCAGCGATACATGGGACCTGATGCCGGGACGGGCAGAAATCGTCATCCATCCACCTATTGATATTAATGAATACCCGGAGGAAAAGATCCAGGACCTGATGGACCGTTCCAGAGAGGTGATTGATTCAGTTAGAGTTATATAAATAATATCCTGGGATATAAAAATTTTCATGATATTGCTGGAAATCACATAGGTTAATACATTTAATTATATAATTATGAGAACAAAATGGGCATTATATGTCGGGTTAATTTTACTAACGCTCGGGATTCTCCTGAAATATCTAACGGATCTTAATCCGACCCCAACGATACTGATTTTCACAGGTGTTTTATTTAAGGTATACTATTTGATTAACAAAGTAAGGGGCGGTGTTTATGTCCCCGGTTATGAAATTGTAGTATTATTGATCGGATTGACATTATTTCTTACCGGGATATATATCCGGTCACAAGGGAGCCCGATAAATCCGGCATACATGATGATTCCCGGAATTACCCTGAAGGTGGTTTTTGTTGTTTTGTTTGTTCGAAAGATCAGGATGAAATATTGACCAATTGGATTGGGTTTTATGTTACAAAACGACCATGGTCCAAGCGGGTGATTGAACCATGTAGGATTGCATCCTTTTGGTATTATTGATTTCCACCTCCCTGGAATTGGCGTCGTCGTTGTTGCATTCTTTCTTCCATGAATTTCTGGTACTGTTCGAATTGATAATCAGTCAGGATAACCTGGTATGAACTATCTCTTTTCTGGCGAAGTTTCTGCATGTTTCCCCTTATTAATTCCCTATTTCCATTAGCAGAACCAAAGACTTTCTGCATTTCTTCAGCATTCTTCAGGTTGATCTCATAGGCAATTTCAGATTGGTTATCTGTCAGCCCCAATTGACTTTTCAATTGCTCAGTATCCCGTTTTGCTCTTTCTTCAGGCTCCATATTTCTAAAGCCCTGGGAGAATGCCAGATTGCCCATAAATAGCAATGATGCTGAAAATAATAACATTTTTTTCATCTTCTTGGATTTACGGTTTTACAACTTCGAAATATAATACATCGCTGTTAAAAGAGGTAAAAATCCCGAGGCCATTATGAATGTTATTTAATGGTTCATTAAGATCCCTTGAATCCTGGCCTGATGTCTCATATAAATCCGCATATTCTTTATTAACCTTATATAAAGTTACTTTGTGGGTGCCATATTGTTCCAGCATCATGCCCCGGAAGAGATAAAAATCATCCTGTGTAGGTTCAGTTATCATCATAAAACGGATTTTACCCTTGAAGTCTTCCATGATCCCATTTACATCAACATTATCCGGATCTACTTCTGTGTTTTCTATCACTACATAATAATATGATGCATCCGGATTGTGCCATTCCAGTAAGACATCTTCAACTTCCCTGTTTCGCATGTCCCAACGTTCATAGATTGGTTCCACTTTAACTTCTTCGAGAGATAATCTCATGCTATCCGGAGGTTGGGGAACGATGGTTTCAGCACTTACAAATTCATCGTTATATTCAATGAGGAGTTCAAATTTTTCACCTTCTTCAATGATCAGGTCATTATTTGGATAATGATAATATCCGGAATCACCTGGAGAAAGTTCGAGGCTGTAACTTTCCCCATTCATAATGATTTCAACAGTAGCGTCATTTACGGAATAATCTTCACCCAGGTCCCCGGTTATAGGAATCAATTTGGATAACTTGATATTTTCAACTGGTTCTCCCTCATATAAGTATCCTTCTACGATCAATATCTCCACATATGGGATTACGGTTGTATCTTCCTCACAAGCTGAGAATAAAAATATGATATACAGAAATAATATAATTTTTTTCATCATTCCAGTCAGAATTTAATGTTTACAAAGAAATTTGGGGTAATTCCCAGCGTATTTATATCTGTCACAATCAATTCATCTTCAAGTACCTCAAATGTTTTATACCATACATTTTGGCGATTATACAGGTTGAAGATAGAAAGGCCCGCCTGGGCTTTACCTCTGCCAAGATTGAAATTGTAGGTAGCTGATACATCCAGCCGGTGATAATCCGGTAATCTTAAGCTGTTTTTCTCACCTATACTGATATAACTATTAGTATTTCCGTCAAGCAATGTTAACTCGTATCCTCCAACCGGAGCAGTGTATGGTTTCCCGGTAGCATAGATCCATGTGGCGCCAAAATCCCATTGTCCAATGGTGTATAAATTGACAGACTTAAATTCATGTGTCTGATCGTGTATCGCCGGGTAAGAATTTTCAGAGATCTCCTCAAAAGTATGTTCTACTTTTGACAGGGTATATCCCAGCCAGCCTGTATACTGACCGGCTTTCTTTTGGACAAGGAATTCCACACCTTTCGCATATCCACTACCCTGGAAAAATAATTCCTCATATCCTCTTCTGGGATTTGCAAATCGAAGAGAATATTCAGTGAGCCCTTCCATGGGTTTGTAGAAACCTTCTACATCAAAAAGGAAGTTTTTAGTTTCATAACTTAACCCGGCAATATAGTGTGTAGCACTACTCACGGGGATTTCATTATCGTCAGCCATCAACCAGAAATCCCGGCTCCCTTCTGTAATATCCTCCCTGACAATACGATTTGTAAATTGATAGTATTGCCCCCAGGCACCCTTGATCTTAAACCTGTCAATAAAATGATAAACTGCCGAAATTCGGGGTTCCCAATAGAACTGATCGGTAGTATTATAATAAGTGCTACGGATACCTGGTGTAATTGTCAATCTACTTCCTGGCGACCATGTATCCTGCAGGTAAAGGGCAAAAGTATTGCCTTCGTCTTTCCTGTCAAGTATGTTAATGGTATCATTCCGGGTTAATTCGTAATCACTTTTAATTAGATTCGTTTGAATCCCAAACTCGATTAAATTCGAATTGTTGAGATTGAATGAGTTATTAAACCTGATCATGATATCATTCAAGTCGTTATTTTCCCTGGATCCCATAATTCTTGAAGTCACCGTATCCTCCCGGGTAATGGACGACGTAGAATACCTATCCCTTTTGCTGTAATAATTAGAATAGGCCATGGTCAGATCTGTGAAAATATTACCGCTCCATTGATGCCCCCATTGAAGACTTGATCCCCAATTCCCCCATTTTAGCAGGTCAGTCGTTTCGTTGGCTACGGTCCGGGTATTCGCTGTTCCGGTTTGACCAAAGTTGAAGGTATCATTGAATTCATTGCTGTTATCAAGATTGTCCTGCCCGTTGTAAAGCGAGAACGATATAATATCTTTTTTTGTCAGCCAGTAGGAAGCTTTTGCGTTGAGATCATAAAAGTAGAATGCCGGTTCAACTGTTTGCTGTGAAAAATTCCTGAAACCTCCCATTCCACCACCTCCGGGCATGGGACCTGTTTGTGTTTCTTCATTTTTGAACAGGTCATTTATGTCATTATACAGTCCACTCTTAATGATGTCAGTATACGAGCGTCTTGCGGATAGTAAAATGGAACCTTTTTCATTCCCAAAGGGAATTTCAGCTGTTGCATTTACACTCAGGGCGCTGATTCCGCCACTTAGGGAAAATTTCCTGGTATTTCCTGTTTTACCAGTAAGATCAACTACACTGGATATCCGACCTCCGTATATGGATTCAAATCCACCTTTATAAAATTGGACATCCTTAATAGCATCTGCATTAAATGCGCTGAAGAATCCATAGAAATGATCTACGTGATACACCGTGAATCCATCCAGTAGAACAAGGTTCTGATCAGGTGTGCCACCTCGAACGTAAAGCCCGGAAGAGGTCTCATTGGTTCCACTTACCCCTGGGAGTAACTGGAGAGATCTGAATATGTCAGTTTCTCCAACTTTTGGCAGTTTGGATACCTGTGTCGGAGATAGAATAATTTTACTTACGGATTCACTGGCTTTGATCATTTTTTCTGCTTTGGCAGAGATCACTACTTCCTCAAGTTGAGTATCTGCAGATTCCATTTCAATCACCAGCAGGTCACTGATGAGATTTGGAGTAAGTTTTAAATTCAATGTCGTAAATCCCATATAATGGAAAACGAGAGTAGATGTATCAGTAGGCACCTGTGGTAACGAGAAGAAACCATCCTGGTTTGTTGTGGTACCCTTTCGATTACTTTTGATCATCACAGTAGCAAAAGGCAATGATTCACCTGATCGTTCCTCAATCACCTTTCCTGTCAGGCTGAAGTTTTGCCTGGTAGGTTTAAACACCACTTCTACAGTCTCTTCGGGGGCAGTACCTTTTACAACCAATATATTATGACGCTCAAATTCATAGAAAAGTCCTGTTCCACTGAACAAATCCTGTAAAACCTCTGAAAGTGGCTTTTTTATATAAATTCTTGTAGATACATCCCCTTTAGGTAGAACCTCTTTATCATAATCCAGTCTGAATTTGTAAGATTTTGCAAGATCCAGTAATATACCTTCCAGATTTTTATTAGAGTAATGTTTATTTACAGGTATATTTCCTGTGTTTTGTGCAAATGCCGGATTATCCCTTCCAGATATGCATAAAATAATAATCAATCCAACTAAAAATATCCCTTTCAATTTTTTTTGAAAAATCATAAAATGTTATTTAAATGTCGTACGGAATCAGTATTGTCAAAACAGACAAGTAGCTATGCAGCTACCTGTCTGTCAACTTTCAACCTATTATTTAACCTAAACCATTTCCTTTTTTATATATGTCTTTTTCTGATCAATAACCGGTCTATTTCAGATAGCAGCAATTCAGACATTTGTTCCACAGTTAACACTTCTCGAAGTGCATTATTCTTTTCTTGAATTGATCTCATGATTTCAGCTTCTGTCAGTAGATCTTCATCTTCATTGTTTTTTAAAGCTGCCCGAATATCATTCATGAATTGAAGGTTGATCTGCATAACATGTTCAGTTTGATCATCTGTTAAATTCAGCTTCGCTTCCATTCTTTTTGTCTGAATTTCTGCTATCCCCATTATCTCTTTTTCTTTTTTGCCCTGAGCCAGAGATGCTGAATTGATCAACATTACCATGACGAGGGTTGTCATTATTTGAATATGCCTGGTCATGATCTTTATCTTTTAATTAGTCTGCCTTTTTGGGAGGTGGAGCCAGTAATTATCTCATAGAAATATAATCCATAATCATAATTACTTACATCTACAAATACTTCATGTTCACCAGCATTTCTTATTTCATCCAGTACTGTGGCAATCAGGTTACCCTGGTTATCATAGACCCGGATATTTACCTTTTCCGCATTGCTAAGTTCAAATTTGATGGTTGCTGAGCCATCCGTTGGATTCGGAAACACAGTGACTGCCCTTGATTCAACATCTTCCAACAGGTTTAACGCTTTGTCGGCATCGAATAACACAAACATGGGAGGAGAAGCATACTGCATCATTATTCCTTGTCCACCTCCCGGGCCATAACCCATACCTCTGCCACCAAATCCTCTTCCAGATCTTCCACCTGGTCCCTTGCCCTGGAATTCACTTCTTCTCTGATCACGGTTTCCTCGCCACTCTTCTCTTTCTTTTTGCCTTTCTTCCCTGTAGGATTCCCTTAATGACCAGATGTCCTCTCGCCAGTTTTCCATATCCGGCTTGAGTTCTTCAAGGATCGATTCAATTTCTGATTCATGGTTATCGGCAATAGTCCATGCTTCTGTCATGATCAGCCTTCTTTCTTTTATGTGTGCCTGGAGTTGCTCCCTTTCATCTGCGGAAAGTTCTGGCCTTTCACCACGTCTATATCTTCCCTGTCCAGGTCTTCGTTGGAAATTCTCTATCCTTTCAGTGTGTAACACCAATAATCGTTGCTGGAGTTCAGCCACTTTCTGTTTCTCCTCGGCAGACAGGTACTGATCGAAATTCTCTCTTTTTTCTTTCAGCACTGGCAGAACATTGGTTTTAACATATTCAATAACTTTCTCGTTCTGCATGGGACGTCTGAGCTTTCGCCCTTTGAAGGCGACAAAACTTGTCAGTATTAAAGTTGATGCCAGTCCAAATGTTAATACTGCCGTGATTGTGATTCTTTTTCTTGTTGTTGCTTTCATGATCTTATTTGTTTAATACTAATCTTTCGATACCAAAGATGCATGAAGGATTAATGACCGGAAACTTTATTCAACCAACAGTGGGAATTGCTCAACGAAAGACATAATCAGTTGACAGTTGAGAGTTAAATGTTGAGTGTTCAGGGTTTAATGTTCGGGATTCTGGTTTTAATTAGAATATTGGAATGTATTTAATAAATTCAGCCAATAATCGATTTTATCATGAAAAAGCAGATCATTTCTCAATTCCAGGCATCTTTAGATATGCTGGATTTTGCTATTACAAACTGTCCGGAAAAGTTATGGAAGGATGATGGTGCTCAAAATCCATACTGGTTGATTGCCTATCATGCCCTTTTTTTTACTCATCTTTATCTACAGGAAAACCTGGAAGGATTTTCTCCCTGGGAAAAACACATTGAAGGTTATCAGGGGATGAAGTTTGATAAAGGAAAATTTTACACGAAAGAAGAAATGTTAGTGTATTTGGCCTTATGTAAAGAAGAGGTTATTGAAAAAATCGATAGTACGGATCTAAATATTCAGAATTCTGGTTTTCATTGGCTACCATTTGATAAAATAGAACTTCAATTTTATAATATCCGGCATATTCAGCATCATGCGGGGCAGTTATATGACCGGTTAAGAACTGCTGGAATAAAAGGGAAGTGGGTCGCGCAGGGATCAAACAATTGATTTTATTGTTATATTTTAAGATAATTTTGTTGCATATTGGGATTAATACTCCACGGTCTATGTTTTAATAAAAATCCAAATTTGAACAAAATGAAAAAATTAGCCATTTCCCTTTCTGTTATTATCGCTTTGTACCTTGGAACTGCCCAGGTCTCTTTTGGACAAGAAAAAGACGAACCAATTAAGCCTATTGAAAAATATAAAATTGGAAATGTCTTTAAGTTTAATCAAAATGCAGCTGTAGTACTGATTAAGGAAGTAAAAACCGGTAAGATATATGTGCTTCACAAGAATTTATTAGATCCAAAATCTTTAACATATTTTTACAAATTATATCTTAAATATGGTAAAAAACTTACGGTCCGATTTAGAACCGATCATGGTCATGTCATTAGTTGGATAGACATAGAGAAGATTAAATTACCAATAAAAGAGCTTCCTGAAGAAATAAAAAAGTAGCGTATATAATATTATGATATGCTCTGGCAAGAGTTTCAAACTTGTGCCAATGGATGATTTAGATATTACATTATTAATAGCCCCGGGATCTAAACCTGGGGCTAATTTCATGATTGCCTTTTTGTTTCCAATATGTACCTGTGCTCCCCGGCAATATGTGTAAACGGTGAGAATTTACCAAGCCACCAAAGTTTATCATCCGGTGTTTTATCTATTTCCTTCCCATTTACACTACTAGGTGTGCTTTCACCATCGAAACTTAATTTCAGATCATTGAAAAAGATCCCGAATGGTTGGTCCCGGCCATCGTTGGCATTCCAAACACCCAGGTTTATAACAAGCCGGTCAAGATCAAGCTCAGCATATCTTTTCCCTTCATTTGATGAATCAAAATCTTGAGCGATATTCAAATAAGTTTTATTCCATTTATCTGGCAGGTCATCCAGGCTGAAGTGTGCAGGTTTAACAACCCGTACATCACTGAAATTCCCGCCAAGGTTGACATAGGCATAGTTATTCCAATACATCAAATTCAGATGTTTGAATGAGTCTTTAAAGCCTTCTATCCAGATATAGGATCCACACCACCCGGTAAAATCGCAATTATTCCCATCCAACCAGTAATTCAGATTGAGAACTGGTGTTCCACCAGGTAGTAACTTCACAGCCTGACATAACCGGTTGATGGTTTGTGGCAAACGATCCTGTCCAGGGATATCATAACCACGTTTCCTGCTATAGAGGTAGAGTGAACTGAAACTCGAATCACTTTGCTTTCGCCGGATCTCACAAAAATTTGAAGGATCCTTATCCTCGATATATACATATCTCCTGTTCCAGTTATTGAGTCCCTGCTCAAAGTTACCATTCAATAGCTGGTTGTCTGCAGGTAACTCCCATTTATAATTCAGCCACAAAGGATACTTATTCCTATCAAATTCCGGCAATTGTTCAGGATAGGTGAATTCTTCCTGTGTTACAGTCCGGAACCGAGCTTTAGCATCATTTCCATTAATATCAACAATCAGTACGCCCTGTGTAGGACCACCCAGGAAATCTTCCTCTCCAAAACCTCTTGGTCGATAACCAGCTGGTGGTAGGTTGATCATCTTCATTCCTCTGTAATTCACCGCAGTTTTAAATGATGCCTTTATCGGAATATGAACATGACCACTGAAAATATATTTCACATTTCCATGTTTTGCCAGTAGATCAAGTACTGTTCTTTTTACGATAATACTCTCTGCATAATTGATTAAAGGATTTATTCCAATTGGATGTGCAGGAACATGTTGCATAAATATCACCGGTTTATCCTTATACTTTTCAAGATCCCTTTCAAGCCAGTCAAAATAATGTGGGTGGGTTTCCCAGAAATTTGTTCTTAAAGGATCAGGCCATACGATGAAATGCCACTGACCTGCATTGAAGGAATAGAGCATTAGTTCCATCCCATTTATCTCTTTCTGGGCGGCAAAAAAATTATTAAATGCATCCATATTATAGCTCGGTGTAAAAATGGACTGGTACCTGGTTTCATGATTCCCAACCTCATACAGAATTGGTGTTTTCAGCTTTTGAAAATACTGATGCATCTTTTTAAAGTTCCCAGCCTGGCCCTGGCTGTCCACAATATCACCAAGTATCAATGTAAATACAGGTAATGGATCAAGTTCATTGATGCGTTCAATACTGTCTTCAGCAAATGCATTATGAATCTTCATTCGGGTGATGACATTCCCTTCTACTTCCGGGTCCCCACCCTGAGGATCTGCCATAATCGCAAAAGAAAAATTGTCGCCTGGAATCCTGCCACCAATATCTTCCAGATTGATCTCTCCAATTTCTTTATCGAGGAGGAAGTTAAGTGTAATCCTGCTACCAGAAACCTCAGCCTGCCATTCGTTATTATCCAAAATCTCTTTTAACCGAACCGTAAGGGGTTTATTATTTGCTTTGATCCTCAATTCCGTATCTGGCGTTCCAGCCGATACCCAGACAACAAGAATATCTTTATGCTGGTTGTCTGCTGTCAGGTTCCAACTGAACTGCTTTTCATCAAGCGAATCTTCAGGAGGTTCAAAAAAATATTCTTTAATACGGTCTATTTTCGCACCTTTTACATTAAGATTACCTGCATTTGAAGAAATTCTGGTTCCTTCTGAAGAAGCAAACTCAATCCGTATTATGATCTGTCCTTCTTTTGAAATGATATCCTCGAATGATTTAATTTCACCGTACTTATATCCATTTCCATCTATATGATTACCCAGCGTCTGGACTGCACTATTCCCAACTACAAATGCAGAACTGCTGGCACCAAGGTTTTTTAGAAACTTCCTTCGTTTCATGATATTCAATTGTATATTTTATTGCTGTTTGAAAAGGACACGAGCGAGACGATCCTTCGGTCGCCATAGGCTTGCCGAGAGCCTTCGCCCAAGGCTTCGGCCTCCGGCGAACGGTACAACGCGCCAGTAATAAGGGACAATTTTCAGGCGTTTTGTATCGAAAAATCCCCCAGTCATAATCAAAAACTATATCTTTACGTTAAATAAGATATCCTAATTTTTACACGATGCTTTCGAGCCCCCACCAAATAAAATACCTGCACCAATCACGAACCCGAAGTCATACCAGCTACCACTATTATTACAGGCGTACATGGTAACATTATCTTTGAATAAAGAAATGATAAAGGTGAAAGGAGAAATAATGCCATGCCATAATCCGCCCCAGAATCCATAAATCTTATCTGGTAAGCATTCCTGGATATCCATGGGACATGCACAGCCTGACATAAAAATTACGAAGGATACAAAAAACAAAAAGATTAGAACTAATTTAAACTTGGATGCGATCTGTTTCGTAAACATTATTAGTAAATTTTGAAAGTAAAGAATCTACATTAAAGATACTTTCTATGAATCTCATAAGAAAGATTTTACTGGGAATTGGCATGCTTACAGGTTTAATAATCATAGGTACAATAATATATGCCCTGCCTGCGATGGTTACCCTTCCTTCCGGACCTCGTTCGGGCATCGAGGAATTAACAATCGCAGATGCAGCTAAGCAGATTCGTGAGGATTACCCGAAAGGATGGCAGCAAATCGAACGTGCACGCCAATTAGTAGGTGAAAGAATGGACTACTGTTATCAAAATGCTTACGATTCGTACGAAAAAGCATTTACCAGGGGTCTTGGATTTTGCCAGCAGGAAGCACACGCATTGGCTGCAATACTCAGAGAACTGGGTTATGATGCATGGGTGGTTCAATCAGTAAAAACCAGGTTTGAAGATGGGAATATTCTGGGGCATTCCTGGGTTCGGGTATCATGGAATGGGATTACAAAAGATATTGACCCGGAACTATATGATCCGGAAACAGGGGCGCTTTTATTTGAACCATTGGGTCAGGTAACGGAATTCTCAACATTTTTCCGCATTTTTTCCGGATGGGGCAGTGCTGCTGTTAATGCCCACCGCTATTACTTTTCTGAATGATTTGTGTGCTTCCTGATGGAATATTTGAATATTTCCCCAACATCACCAATCCGCATTATACATCTTTTGCCAGAAATAACGAATTTCACACTTGCCCCATGAATCTCGATGATTGATCAATGAGGTCCCCAACAGGCTTTACGTGCATCCCTATCCCATTGTGTAGTGGATCTGAGGGTCAGCCCCCCTGCAAGCTGGCTCCTCACGGAAAATATCCACTGGATATTTTCTAATCGCTCGGCCCCTACTTAAGTATTGATTTTCAAAACACTACTCAAGTTGGATGACTTGAATTACTACTGATCGTATAATTGAAGAGAAATTGAAAACTTTTTAAGACAGAAATTCATAAAGTCATGATTCGTAATTATTTTAAAATCGCTGTCCGGAGCATTATCAAAGACAAAGCTTTTTCGATCATTAACATTTTTGGACTTGCTGTGAGCATGTCTGTTTGTTTATTGATTATTTCAATGATCCTTGGATTAAGCAAGTACGATCGCTTCCATGAAAACTATGACCACATTTATAGGGTGTTGAGCAAAAAGGAGAAACAATTTAATTATAATGCCTCCTCCCCAATGCCCCTGAGAAATGCATTGGTAGAAGATTATTCAGGTGTTAAAAAGGTTGTCACATTCAAACGTGGATTTGGTGGAGATGCAACATTCGAAGACACTACGGTACCTATGCTTGGATACTTCTGCAGTGAAGAATTTTTTGAGGTATTCAGTTTCAATCTGGATAAAGGAAATCCGGAAATCGCTTTGCATGAACCATTTTCTGTAGTGTTGACAAAGGAATATGCCAGGAAGCTATTCGGAGATGAAGATCCATTGGATAAGGTCATCCGCTTCAGTGAACGTGGCCTGGTTTTATCCGGTATCCCCAATAAAAATGAATCAACTTTTCTTGGAGGCTACACAGTAACCGGAGTAATTGATGATATGCCAGGTAAAACACATCTTGAATTTCATATTCTTGCTTCATTGTCGACACTACCAGTTCTTGAAAAGCAGGGAATTGCCAATTCATTGGCTGACAACTGGGCTAACATTGACGACTCGTATAATTACTTATTGCTTGATAGGGAGCATGATGAAGCTTATTTACAATCTATACTGGGAAATATCTCAGACAGATTTGACTTAGATGCTGAAGAAGACCCCGTAGTATATAATGCCCAACCACTTTCAGAAATAACACCGGGTACACTTTATGGTAATCCATTCAGTTACCGTATGCCACTCCAGGCCATTTATTTTATGGCTGCGCTTGCCATCATAGTGATGGTTTCAGCCTGTTTCAATTATACAAACCTTTCTCTTGCCAAATCCCTGAAACGTGCGAAAGAAGTGGGAATCAGAAAAGTTTCAGGAGCATACAAATACCAGATTCTGGGTCGGTTCATTGGTGAGTCCATAATCCTGTCTATTATATCATTGACATTGGCTATTGCAATTCTTCAATTCCTCAAACCGGGATTACAGGCCCTCTGGATATCCCATATTCTTAAAGTTGACATGGCAGATGATTTGGTGGTATATGTAATATTTATAGCATTTAGTATTATCATTGGAATTATCGCTGGAATTATACCCGCATTTTATCTTTCTTCCTTCAACCCTCTCAAGGTTCTAAAGAATTTGTCAGGTGTAAAAATGTTCAGGAAAATTACACTCAGGAAAGCACTTATTGTAGTTCAATTTTCAACTTCGCTATTTTTCATTATTACCACAACCCTGATTTATTTTCAGTTGGGGCATATGTTGAAAGCAGAATATGGTTTCACTAAAGAGAATATAATTAATGTCCCTCTTCATGGCAATGATTATAGTATATATGCAAACGCCATCAAGGACCATTCCGGAATTACAGGAGTTTCCGGAAGTTCAATTGTTTTAACAACTGGAGGGACAGGGTCTGCATTTCTGAAAGAAATTGATAATCCTCTGGATTCAGTATGGGCCTCACAGATAAGCGTGGATACGAGCTTCATATCGAATTTAGGATTGGAAATCGTATCAGGTGAGAATTTAAAGGATGTCCAATTTGGAGGAACTGAAAATGGCTTTCTTGTAAATGAAAATCTGGTAGAAAAACTTGGTTACTCACATCCCCATGAGATCATAGGAGAATCATTCTACCTCCAGGATTTGAATGCACCATTAACAGTAAGAGGAGTGGTAAAAGATTTCCACTTTTCAAACCTGATCAGTGAGATAAATCCTCTTGTCATGCGATATCGTCCTGTTGATTTTCGCTTTCTTAATGCAAAAGTTAGCCCTGCTGACATTGATTATACCCTGCCATTTATGGAAGAAAAATGGAAGGAAATCAATAAGGATCTTGCGTTCGAACCTGAATATATGAATCATCAATTGGAGGAGGCTAATGCCGTAATCGAAGATATTGGCTATATTATAGGGTTTATCTCTATTCTTGCTGTATCCATTGCATGTTTAGGACTATTAGGCATGGTGATTTTTATAACACAAACGAAAGTGAAGGAAATAGGGATCAGAAAGGTTCATGGTGCCAGTAATAATGATATGGTACTTCAACTTTCAAAAGGATTTCTAATTATGCTTTTAATTGCTACCGTTGTAACCACACCGGTTGCCAAAGTAATTAATGATGTATGGTTGATGGAATTTGCAGTAAGGGTTCAATTTGGAGTTGGTATTCTGGTTATTGGAATATTTATCATGTTAGTACTTGGCCTCTTAACGATCTTTTCACAAACTGTAAAAGTTGCTAAGACCAATCCCGTGCAGGCATTAAGATATGAATAAGATTTCTATTGGTAGGATAATAATTAAGATCTTACCCGAATGAATATTAAAGCCCCAACGGGTAAAGTTCAAGTGCCTCGGGTGTAGCCCGAGGTACATTGATTAGCAACCTGAGTGCCAAACGTGCGAGAAAAGTAATTTCACAAGGTGTGATGGAAGTTTTTAATCATAGGAAGTCGCTGGATATTTTAACATATCCACAACTCCCTCATCACTAATTAATATAGATAGTACAGGATCTTTCATGATCGATTGCAGCGTTATCGTATCATCATTCAATACTGCTTTGTTGGAAATAAACCGTACCCCATGACTGTAATCAACCCAATCCTTTGAATGCCCTGTATAAAGAGGTTGAATTGGAGTACCATCAGGATAATGCCAACCGTATATAGCTACTTTTTTAGTAATATCTTCCCCAGTCAGTTTGTTTGTAATAACAACGTCTTTCTTAGAACCAGCAGTTAAGGTTCCAAGTGGGTAAGTCGACACCAATGAGTCCTTTTGTTTTACAATAATTTCCGTATGTTCATAAAAAACAGGAATTGTTGTCATGGATTCATCAGGATTCATTGGCTGGGGATTGAGTTTAACTGGAGCAGCATTGTGTATCTCATCCACAATTTTTTTTGTCGGGAGGCTACAATCCCACAATTCAGCAATAGCCTGTGCCAATCCGGGACGAATTGACATATAGAAATAGTCATCATTTTCCCCTAACGCGAGATAATCCGGGAGGACGTACAGGATCAGATTATAATCAAGTGAATCAATCCTCTGTTGAATAGGGACAGGATACATTTCCTCAAGAAATTCCGGGATATTTCTATTTTCAACCTGGCTGTAAATTATCTGTTCCTGATCTTCAATCCGGAAATATTTAAGATGATCAGCAATTTGGCTTCCTGTAGGATTTTCCGGCAATTCCGGTTTATCTGGTATTAATATAGGTTGTTTTTCAAATGAATCATTACAAGATCCAAATATTACAGATAGAGAAAATATCATCAAAAAATTAACCATGTACATTTCATACAATTTTATTCATAAATCATCACTTCCACACCATCTATTGCCGGCAGTATCGCTGCTCCATGATTGACGTCACTATAAGCCATGAATTTAACAGGCGGTCCGATACCGAAATCGACATCTCTCAGTGGCATCCGGGAAAGGTTTGTAACGATCAGCCCTTTTGAAGGATGTCTGACATGAACCCTTTCCAATGCTTGGATTCCCTGGGTAAGACGCAAAGATTCCATAACATCTAATCCAAGCGCCAGTTTTTCTGGATTCATCCCATTGATCGCATTTCTAATCATGGTTGCTACTTCAGCAATATCTGCTGATTTCAGTGAATTTACATCGATCGCTGTGCTGGCGCATAAAATTGCACATCCAAAATATGTTCTGGGTACATCAGGAAGAATCCCACGAAAATCAAATGGACAGGATATGAAAACTTCACCATCGGAAAACCATTTTGTTGCATATCGTTTCCACAAATAAGCTGAAATAACATCATTGGCTGTAAGTTTTGGCCTATCAGGTTGGAAAGCCTCCTGCAACAAATCCTGAATCTCCTCTTTCGATAACAAAAGATGATCTTTTTGCATTGTTCTCTGATCGACATCATAACGTTCCGGCCCAATGTAAACTCCTGTTGATTCGGCAAAGAATTCCGGATTAATCTCTTTACTGATATTATTTCCATCACCACGAACCAGATCCCTCGTCAATACAGGAGGCAGGAACTTTTCCCCCCTGGCTATCCTTGCCCAGGTAGATAAAAAATGGAAATAACTGAATCCATCAACCAACGCATGTGAAATACTTACACATAAAATAGTTTTTACTGATGATTGGGTTATACGGATATTGGTTAGCGGTTGTCCGACCATTGATTGTACCGGGGTGATAAATTCATGCAAGTTATATGTATCTGACAGTGAGATCTCATATTTAGCAATATCAAATTCAATTCCATCCTCACATTCCTGGTATGCGTACTCATTATCCCCAGTATTGGCAAGCTTACTGGAAATAGGCGGAAATACTTTTAACGTCTCGAAAAGGCTGTTCTTAAGAAGTTCGGTCTCAATTTTCCCTGGAAATTCAAATGCAAAAGTTATTGGCTGTGATCCCGGACCGGTGAAAATGTAGTCGACAGGAGTAAGAGGTATTGTATTCATTTGATATTTTTAACTTTTTTAAATTTAATAGATAATGTTTTTAGATCATTATTTGTCATATAACATATCAATATGCTTTAAAAGAATCGTAAATGCCGGGCCTGCCATTTCACCATGATTATGACCGTCCAGCTCATATAAATAGGTCTGATTATGCCCTGCTACTTTCATCATACGTGCCATATAGGCATTTTCCTCATACCTGCCCAGTAATTCCAGATTGCGGTCTCCCGTTATCAGAACGAGAGGAGGTGCATCCGGCCGCACATGATATAATGGACCAAATTCATCAACAACAGGTTGAATATCAGGAATATTTCGTTCTCGTCTAACAGTCATGTGTGTGATAGTATGTCCACTGAACAGTACAAGGCATGCAATTCTATTTGCATCGATATCGAATTCAGCTAACCAGCGCTTATCCAATCCTACCATGCTTGTAAGGTAACCACCGGCAGAATGGCCGGATACTATTATTTTTTCAGGATTTCCTCCATATTTCTCAATGTTTTTGAATACCCAGGCAACCGCTGCGGATGCATCTTCAATATAGGCCGGAGCTTGAACCTGCGGATGCAGGCGGTAATTAACAGCAACGACAGCTATTTCATTTTGAGTCAGTCTTTCAGGAATATGTTTATTCCCGGATCTTAAACCGCCTCCATGAAACCATACTACTGCTGGAAAATCTGTTTTATTCTCAGGAAAGTACAGATCCAACACACACCTTTCTTTCATATAATCTGTTAAGTTATCCCCTGTACGATAAGGTATATCTTCAATGGTTTTATAATTAATCTTGATATCTTGACCTTTCAGGTAACTCGATATCACTAATAGAATAAGAAAGGTAGTAAGGAGTACTCTAATATGGATTTTCATGATCATCATTTTGAAGTATAAGAATTGAAAAATCAGTTGAATTAAATTTATATTTTTGAGAAATGGAAGAATACCTGAAAGTAAACAGGGAATCCTGGAATAAACGAACTGAAATTCATGTAAAATCTGACTTTTATGACCAGGAATCATTTGAAAAGGGGAGATCATCTCTGAATGAGATTGAGTTGAATCTCCTTGGAAACATTTCCGGGAAAAGTATACTGCATCTTCAATGCCATTTTGGGCAGGATACCTTATCCCTGGCAAGGATGGGAGCAAGTGTTACAGGAGTGGATATATCTGATAAATCAATCGATTTTGCTAAAGATACAGCAAAAAAGCTGAGTATCGAATCAGAATTTGTTTGTTGTAATGTTCTTGATATTGATAAATACATTACAGGATCTTATGATATTGTTTTCACATCTTACGGTACTATTGGATGGTTGCCGGAATTAAGTCTTTGGGGAAAGCTTATAAATCAATTTCTGAAGCCGGGGGGGAGCTTGATTCTCGTGGAATTCCATCCTATGATATGGATGTTTGATGATGAATTGAATGATATTGCCCATTCATACTTTAACAGGGGGGCAATTGTTGAGGAATATGAAGGAACATATGCAGATCCGGATTCTAAAGTTAAAATTAAAGCATATGGCTGGAATCACCCGCTATCAGAAGTTTTCAAATCATTACATGATGTGGGATTGGTTGTTACACATTTCAATGAATATGATTATTCCCCCTATAACTGCTTCAGTAAAACAGTAAAAACAGAAAATGGATATCAGATCAAAGGATTTGAAGGGAAGTTGCCGATGGTATATTCCCTGAAGGTAGAAAAGGCTGATATAAAATAACCACCGTAATCGAATGCCATATACAACTATTCCACCCTTAAATACTCAAATTTGAGACTCAAGCTCGTCAGAAGCTGAAGTTATGGTGAAGGTGTTCTTCCCGATCCACTGACTTTTTTAACTCTTGGTATCATTTGTATTTTCTGGTAGATTCTTCCTGCCTGTCGGCACGCAGGCGCTTCGCTCTTAATGACAAGTCTGAATTAACGGTACTGGCCTGCCAGTACCGTTAATCGCATTGTCATCCCAACATTAGGAGGGATCTGCCATAGACATATTGTATTATCAATGTTATGATATTCATTAGACATATATATACCGGTTGTTGAAAGAAACACCACGATCGTTGAAAAAAATTGGCTAATGATTAGCCATAAGGTATATTAGCGACCTCATGAATACCAATAAAAGACAAATCATTGGTCACATATTATTCTGGTTGGCTTATATGACCTTCCTGATGACACAGTTCAGCCGATGGGAATATATGGAAGATGCGCTGTGGAGAACCCTGGTGATTGTATTTCCTCAGATTCTACTGGCATATTTGAATATTGCATATCTGATACCCAGATTTCTGATACGTAAGAAATACTGGATATATTTTGGGGCACTATTATTATCCATGGTAGCCCTGTACTATTACTACAGGTTTATACCGGAACTTTTCAATTTCATTGATCCGGTACCTGATTTCGGACGGTTCCGAAATCGACCACGACCACACTGGTCCCGCCGGATCAATTTTAGCCCGGGGAAAATGAGAGCTACCATGAATATGATGCAGGCCTTAATGATTATACTGGCATCTACAGCTTATAAGATGATCCGGATTGCTTTGCGTCGCGAACAGGAAACTTCCTTACTTAAAAGTGAAAACCTGCATTCTGAATTAAAATTTTTGAAAGCACAGATTAATCCACACTTTTTGTTTAACGCTCTGAATAATATCTATACACTATCCGTTATCAAATCTGCTGAAACGCCAGATATGATTCTAAAATTGTCAGAAATGTTGAGATATATTCTCTATGACTGCAATGAGGATAAGGTTCTTCTGGAAAAGGAGATCTCCTACATGAATAATTACATTACCCTGCAGAAATTGAAAGATGACAGGATCAGTAATATTAATTTTGATTTCACTAAAGCTGATGGAAAAATCATGATCGCACCCATGATTTTAATACCCTTTGTAGAAAATGCATTCAAACACAGTAAGATAGAAGATTTTGATAATGGATGGATAAATATTTCACTGATTACAAAAGACAGGGAACTGGAATTCATCATTGAGAACAGTCTGCCTGAAAAGGATTATACAAAAGATGATACAGGAGGAATCGGGCTTGAAAATGTAAAACGTCGTCTGGCATTGATATATCCGGATAAACATGAATTGAGTGTATCACAGAATAAAAATGTTTTCAGCGTTAAATTGAATATTTTGCTATGAATCTGAAATGTCTTGTTGTAGACGATGAGCAGCTCGCAAGGAAACTGCTATCCGAATATATTGATAAGGTGCCTTTTCTGGATCTTATTGGTGAATGTAAGAATCCATTAGAGGCTGTAGGTTACCTGGAAACAGAAGAAATAGATCTCCTTTTTCTGGATATACAGATGCCGGAAATTACGGGTATCGAATTTCTGAAGACAATGAAGCATAAGCCTGTAGTTATCCTTACAACAGCATATTCCGAATATGCACTTGAAGGATATGAGTTAGATGTAACTGATTACCTGGTTAAACCTTTTTCTCTGGAACGGTTCTTGTCGGCTGCTAATAAAGCAAGAGACCTGATTGAACTCAAAAGAAAAGCAGAGGCTGGAAAAGTAAGTTATGAAGATGATTATATCATGGTGCATGCTGATCATAAGATTTACAGATTGAAGTTAAATGACATCCAGTATATCGAAGGCCTGAAAGAATACATATCATACTTTACAGCCAATAAGAGGATTATTGCGCTGGAGTCATTGAAAAAACTTGAAGAAAAGCTGCCATCTGATAAATTTCTCCGCATACACAAATCCTATATTGTCCCTATTGATAAAATCAAAAGTGTTGAAGGGAACCAGGTAGAGATTGGGGATAAAATGATTCCTATTGGAAGGAGCTACAAGGACGTAGTAATGAAAGTACTTTTTCAGTTGAATAAATAAACCAATTCTCAAGACATTTCTGATGCAACCACTCAATTGAATTATTATTTTTAAATAAAATCCGAAGAATTATATTTGATCCAAAATAAAACGAACCCATGAAATTTATAGGAGTATATATTACAGTTGGAATCATTTTAATTGGTGATTTATTATCTGCACAAATGGTAAGGGAAGAAATGAACATCCCGGATATTCCAGGATATAAAACCCTGAAAGGAGATTTCCACATTCATACCGTCTTTTCAGATGGAAATGTCTGGCCAACAATTCGCGTAGACGATGCCTGGATGAGAGGTTATGATGCCATTTCTATAACAGATCATATTGAATGTCAACCCAAGAAAAGGTATATCCCGGTTAATCATAATGCCGGATATCAAATTGCCAAACCAAAAGGAGAGAAACAGGACCTCATTGTTATTCAGGGCACCGAAATCACCCGTGTCATGCCTCCGGGACATCTGAATGCAATATTTATTGAAGATGCTTCAAAGATTGAAACGGAAAGAGTACATCATAGGCATACACATCCTACACCGGGGAATTACATGGATTCTATCGACCACCAGCATCAGGATTATATGCTGGCTTTGGAAGAAGCAATTAACCAGGGAGGATTTCTTTTCTGGAATCATCCGGGTTGGGCTGCCCAGGCACCGGAAGGAATTAAAATGTATGATATACACAGGGAATTGATAGAAAAGGGCTGGCTGAAGGGTATTGAAGTAGCGAACTGGAACGAATGGTATCCGGAAGCGTTTCAGTGGTGCCTGGATTATAATCTCGCCATGATAAGTAATTCAGACGTGCATCAGACCGAGGAGATATATGAAAAATCTACTGAGATAACCAGTCGTCCAGTCACGCTGGTGTTCGCAAAAGACCGTACAGCTGAATTCATCAGGGAGGCATTGGATAATGCAAGAACAGCTGTATGGTTCAATAATCTTGTCATAGGTCGAAAGGAATTTGTGGAACCGCTTTTCTGGGGATCAGTAACGCTTTCAAAGTCGTTTTACACAGAATTCAAAGGAAAGACTTATGCAAACCTCAGGAACACATCTGATTTCAGGATAGAGATGGAAGATGTTGGATCTGGTGAAGTGATAATAATTCTGCCTCAAAGCACAATAATTGTAGGATTTGAGAATATAGATTCAATAAGAACCTTTGAGATCACCAACTTCCTGATTGAACCGGAAAAATCTTTAGAAATCAGCCTTGGATTAAAATAATCATAGTTTTATTCGGTTTTTAGTCCCAGAAGCCAGGCAAATCGGATTAAGATGTATAGTATTCAAGTACTTTCATGGCAAATCTACTGGATACAGTAGCCGGACCACCGCCCATCTCGATCCCGACATCAATTGCTTCCAGCACCTGTTCCTTGGTAGCGCCATCATCAAGGGCCTGTTTAATATGCCATTCCATACATGATTCACAATTAATGCGTACAGATATTCCAATGGCTATTAATTCTTTATGCATCTTGGAAAGGCTGCCATCCTTATAAGTGGCACCTTCCATGCTGATAAATCCATCATAGGTTCTGGAGTGTTTCGAATAAAACCCATGCGCCTCCTTTCTGTCGCTGATTATCTTTTCTATGTATTCAATATCTTTGCTAACTAAACTCATAATATAAAACTAGAGTGTGTCCAGGACACCTCTAACATAACCGATAGATTCAGAAATTCCGGGCAGGACATCATCTTCGTCTTTTTCATATTCAAAACTTACTATCCCTGCATAATTACTTTTAATTAATACAGACAGGAAAGAAGGTATGTCAATTACCCCCCTGCCAATTTCGAGGGTTTTACCTTCAGCTGTGGAGGCGGATACATCTTTTATATGGACATCCAATAAGCGATCCATGTACTTTTCCGCTTCTTTAGCCGGATCCAGTCCTATCCGTTGTGAGTGTCCTATATCCATACACAATCCAAATCGTGGATCACGGTTTTTTATCTTTTCGTAAACGCTTTCCGGGGAAGGATACAGATCATCACCCGGGCCATGGTTATGAATGGCCACTATAATATCATATTCCAGAATCTTTTCCTCTGTTAAGTCCAGCAATTCGTGGTTTGGAACGCCAATAATCACCTTCATACCAGCGTTTTTTGCATATTCGAATGCCTGGTTGACTTCTTCTTCAGTTGTCATATATACAACCCCGGCTCCATACAGATTTATCCCGGCTTGGCTTACCCTGTCTGCAGCCTCCTTAATTTGTTCAGGATTCCAATCCAGAGGCATATGCATGCTTTTTAGAGCCAAATGTTCAATTCCAAGTCGTTTTGTCATTTGAATTGATTCATCCAGGCTGTATTTCCTGAATGAATAGGAAGCGATACCGAGTGGCAATTTATTGCCTATGGATACAGTAGTTGTATTAGTTTGGTTTTGGCATGCAAAAGGAACCATGCCAGAGGCTAAAACCAGTCCTGATGATTTTAAAAAATTTCTTCGTGTTGCCATTTTACTATCAATTTATTTAGTTGTGATCAATACAGTGTTTGGAAATTTAAAAGAAAAGATACTCTTATACCAGATTATAAGAATAAAGTTGAATTGTAGTTGGGAATTAAGATCAAAGTATTACATAATT
>JBHOSY010000017.1:0-39432 GCA_042584165.1 Bacteroidota bacterium
CCATAAGGCTGATCCCACCCTGGGTACCCTTGACGACATAAAACCTAAATACACGCCAACGTCAATTCTATCAACCTTTCCTTCTTCATACCATTCCTTGTTATTTGCATATAAGTCCCTGGCAAGCGATTCTGCTTCATCGAAATCATTACTATTAAGAAGATGTATAATCCTGCCAAGCATCATCCCTGAATAATCTTTACTGTTTTTACTATAGATTTTTTCGATGAGATCGATAGATCGATTAAAATATACTTCTCCAATTGAATCTTCTTCCAGGTAATAATAATAAGCTGAAACATCACCCAGGAAATACGCATACCGGGAGTCCGAAATGCAGTTTAATCGATGGAAGATGGTATCTGCTTCCGACAGGTATTCTTTAACCTTGTCCATTTCCCGAATATTAAGCAGATAGGATGTGTAAGACTGTAATCCCTGTGCATAATTGGTTGATACTTCCCCATATGTATCTAAAAGATAATCCAGATATTCCTGGTAGCACTGGTCAGCTTCCATCAATCTTCCTGTAGTACGGTATTGAGAAGCCAGGTAAGTGAAAACATCAGAATATATTGACTCTTTTTTAAGGCCTGTCTTTTCCAATTTATTTTTTGCCTCAACCAGGATCGGAATGGTGCTGCTTGATTTGTGTGCATGTATGTGATTATAAATACCCCATTCGGCCAGGGCAATGGCATATTCTGAACTGTTAACACCCCAGATGCTCTCACTGAAATCAAGCAACTCCTCCTGTGCTTTTCCTTTCTCAACTGCATATTGCGGAACTGGATATATCAGGGCGAGGTCCCTCATTAATCGAAACGTCTCATCGTCTTTATCAGTAGTTTTCATGCTCTGTATTGCCTGTTTATAATATTTAACAGTATTCCCAATATCACCCATGCTTTTCGTGCGTTTAGCCAGATTTTCGTATGCTAATGCAATATTGTATGGATTCCCTGAGTCTTTGTTTACTCGAAGAACTGTCTCCTCGCATGTCAAAGTTGAATCCTGTGATAATTCCGCATCCAAACAGGGATTTTCTCCGGGATGGATTTCCTGGTAAAGCTTGACAGCATCTTCATATTGCCCGAGGTGCGCCAGGTAGTATGATTTTTTGTTATCTAATTCTTTTATTTCTATTTGATCATTTGAAAGGGTGCGATAAGACTTTTCCTGTTCAATCCAGGCGATGGCTTTTTCATAGTCCCCGATTTCAATAGCGAGGTCATGCAGCAACCCTAAAGTAATACAAATGCTATTAATCCAATCCGGATTCCCATCTTCTTCTTTGTATAAGCGAATTTTAGTCTCCAGGGATCTTTCAAGGCTAAATTGTGCGCTGTCAATTATACCTGAACTGAGATAACACTTCCCTATGTTATTATCATTATAACTAACACCTTTTAAATCATTTAGTGCCTCAAAGGATTTCCGGGATTTCAGGAAATGATCTATCGCTTCCTCACAGTTATTCTCATTTTGAGCGATATTCCCATAGGTAAAAAGGATCCATGCTTCCAGAGAAGGATCGTTTATATAACCATTGACTTTTTCACAAATACTGAGTGTTTCCCTGGCTTGTTCATGATTACCTTCATCGCTTTGTTTTTCAGCCACAGGAATCCAGTAAAAAACACTTTCAGGATCATCCTGGAGTTGATAAGCCTTAACACATTTTAACAATTCATCCTCCCTATCAGCAGTAATCAGGTAAGTAATCATATCGCTATCTGTCATGGGACTGTTATTGATCGTCCATGTCGCGTAGGTTTCAGTTATTGTCCAGGATTTACCCCAGTAGGTGCGACGGTATTCCCATACAAAATTCAGGAAACGCTTCACATCTTCAGCAGAGGTTAACATCATAGAGGCATACATACTGCTTCCTCCAAACATGCCCGCTTCGATGGTGATATCATCTGATGGATCAAACAATTCGGTACCAACATATCGGATATGGCTCGCTATACTATCGAGGATCTGATCTTCTAGTTCTTGTGAATCATGTTTTGCAAGGTCTTCAAGCATGTAGAATGGTTCACCAAACATATTGGTGAAGGTTATCAAAACACGGGAAAGGTTAAAAAAGAGATCATGATAAGACAAAGCTGGCAAATCAACCGGGAATTCAAGCACATCTCCGGGATGAAGGTAACCGTTAGATGAGGTGGTGTCGAAAAGTTTGACATCTGCAACCATCCGGAAGTCATCCTGACCTACAATAATTGCTTCACCAAGATCCTTGTTATGCGCTTTAAGATCAGTTTTGTTTACACCAAGCACCCATCCTTCCATCCCTGCTGTCAGTGATAATTCCGGTTTTGTATGGAACCAGACGCGGACAGAATCTTTGGATAAAGTAGCTGTGGAATCAATTTTAAAGAACAGGTAATAGGATTTCGTTGACTGGCTGAATCCTTCCCATGGGAAAAGGCATATTGAAATAAATAGAATTAACTTTTTCATACAGAGGAAGAGACCCTATAAATTTAGGATTTTCATCGAGTAAAATCGAATTGTTAGAAATGTATTGGAATGTGCAGCTATATATCATCCTTCATCCCCGAATAAAATCCCATCTACACTTCTCCATATCTCCATATCTCCTCGATTTGATAATAAAAAATCCATGAATAACTGTTAACTTGATATTAAAATCAAGCCAGATGAAACCAATGAATAAGTCAAAACAAGATTTGATAAAAATTACCGGAAACATCCTAATTGCCATCTTGGGGTTAAGTTTGATAGCCAATTGTGATCTAAAGAAGCAGGGAGCTAGTAATAGTTTTATGAAGCGTCCTGAAATATCTGAATTTCAAAATCCGGCATATCCTGCTCCTGATTGGCTCCGCGATGCGGTGATTATGGAAATTCCCATACGCGCTTTTAATCATCCTGACTACAATAATCCTCAAAACTGGAAAAACAATTGTGGTAATGCCTCCTATACCAGCATTATTGAAAAACTGGAATTCTTAAAGGATTTTGGTATAAATGTAATTTGCCTGTATTCGATATATCATCATTCGCCCGGCACCAACCTTTATGCCATGAAGCACCATAAGGCTGATCCCACCCTGGGTACCCTTGACGACATAAAAACACTTCTTGAAGAGGCCCATAAGGTAGGTATTCATGTTATCAGTAATACGAATTGCTACGGGGTTAATCCAGATTCCCCTATGATTACCGAACACCCCGATTGGTTTCTTTCACCTGAAAACACATTGTTTGCTCAACGAGTATTTGATTTTAATAATCCAGAGGCAGTTAAATACATAATTGATACACATGCATGGTGGTGTACTGAAATTGGGCTCGATGGATGGCGTATCGATATTGCCCATAGAATTTATCGAAAGCATATATGGGATCCTGTTCTTGAAGTATGTGCCAGAAAAGGTAAAAGGATCCTTTTGGCCACTGAGAAGGTTCATCTGGATGGCCATATCCGGGGAGCCGGGTGGAACAATTTCCCTGTTTCGTTAAATATGGAAGATCCGATGGAAAGCTGGGATAAACACGATGATCTGTTCGGCACATTAAATTATGTTAACGTAGCAGCAGAAGATCCTTACAGGATGAAAGACATCAGTTCCCATAATTCTACGGTACCCTGTCCGCATAACCATAATCCCGAAGAATGTCCTAGAGAGGGGGCTTACCAGGTGGTTGGAAGCCGGTTTCTCTGGGGCCATAACCTGATGTTTTCCCCATTTGTACCCTGGATGATGCACGGAGAAGTATTCAATGCCACACATCTGGGTGTGCCCGGTGTATTGAGTCATCGACTAAAAGGCAAACTACTTCATTCATACCTGGACTGGGATGATCTGGACGAACAACAGGATGTGATCCGGGATTTCATGAAAATAGGCAATATCAGGAGAGAACACAGTGATATTTTTCATAACAACAGGTATGAAACCCATTTATTGAATATACCCTGCACTTCAGCTCCACAATCCGATGTGAAACCGTATGCACGCTTCGTACCTGGAGAGAAAGCTGCCATTATTATAGGTAATGATAATGCTGTGGATGATGTTACTTTTTTACTACAAATTCCACTGGAAGATCTGGGTTTTACAGGCGAAACTGAGATTACACTTACCGATCTCTGGACCGGAAAGGAAGAAACCTTAAATCCTGTAAAATTAAAAGAATACCCCATTACAGTTCCCAGGGACAAATCACCGGATGGGGGAGTACGAGTAATTTTGATAAGGAAATGAGCAGTGTCTTGTCCTAAAATAGGTATACACAAAAAGTAAACTTATGAAAGGATATTCACCTATTCCCATCCAGTCAGGAATTCATTACCCGGATCGAAGAACTTAAGAGAGTCTAGCTGTTTCAGTAAATGTGCGGTAACCTCCTTTTCGTCTGCTGCGATATTGATATTCTCTTCAGGATCTGTGAAATGATCATATAACTCAATTGCTACCGTACTATCATTTTCAGTGGTCCAATGAACAATTCTGTACCTGTCTGTTCGAATACTCTTACCGAGTGCATTGTTTCTGTAATAGAAACTCCGGGCGTAAGGCTTACCTTTGGCATCTGGATTTCTAAGCAAATGAGTCACACTTTGGCCATCCAGATCACTGGGATAATCAAGTCCGCATAATTCAGCAAGCGTAGGATAAATATCAACGGTCTCCACCAATCCATTTACCACTTTACCTCCTTCAGTTATTCCAGGTACTCTTATTATCAATGGACTGTTGGTAGCAATATCAAAATTCGTCATTTTCCCAAATATGCCATGTTCACCAAGGTGCCACCCATGATCCGACCAGAGTACAACAATTGTATTTTGATCCAGTCCCAGTTCTGCAAGTTCAAGTAAGATCTTCTCTATTTGCGCATCGATATAGCTTACACAAGCATAATAAGCGTGTTTTAAATCAGTGGCTTTTTCCGGCGTAATAATCCCGGGTCCATCTGGCCATGGATAATGCGTGGTGATTTCAACACTATTTTGTATACTATATTCTTTTATTATGTTTTTAGGAAAGAAGTTATTTACGGCATCTGGAATTTTATCCCTTTCATAAAGATCCCAGTATTTCTGAGGAGCATTGAAAGGAAGGTGAGGTTTATAAAATCCAACCGCAAGAAAAAATGGATTTCCCTCTTTTTTAAGTTTCCCCAATTGTAACACGGCTTCGTCAGCATTTAAGCCGTCAGGATATCCGTTATCATCTACAATACCGGATTCGTAAGGAATTCGAGGTGAGTCCATACCAATCCGCATGGCAGTATTATGTGCGTCACCATTTGCAAAAGCAAAAAAAGCCCTCCATGGTGTTTCCCATTTGCCCACTGACGTATATGTCGTATCCCATGCAAAAGGAATTTGAGGGATCATTTGTTCTTCATCCATTACACCACCCGGCTCATGGGTAATTTTACCAATACAAACCGTATTGTATCCATTCCTCTTGAAAAGATGTGGTAAGACAAAGGGCATATCGGGTTCAATTCCTTTCACTCTCATGTCACTCCATAGATCCCAAACCTGCTGAATTTTTCCTGTTAATAATGTGGTCCTTGAAGGACCGCAGATGGCAGTTTGAACATAGTGATGACTGAAAACTGCAGCTGTGGAAGCGAGCTTATCAATGTTCGGAGTTTGAATGATTTCATTCCCATAACAACCTAAGTCAGGGCGAAGATCATCAATACATATTAATAACACATTAGGGTGTTGAACAAGCCTGTGGCTGCTTTCTTTCCCACAGGATGTTAATAACAATAAAAGAAAAGCAATTTGAATATATTTTAACCTTCTTATATTCATGCCCGTTTATTGGAATATTGATATAGTGGTTTAATGGTTCAACAGACTAATTAATCAAGTATCAAAAACCGCCAATTTGACATTTCAACTACCGATCCCAACACTTAACACCTCACCCCAATTCACCCAGAGCCTGATTGGTCAGAAGAATCGTCTCATCAATCTCTTCGAAACTCTTGTAACCTACAGTAATCGAATCCACTAAACCGGACTGCCATACATATCGCATAGACTTCTCCCGGTCTTCGAGCTTTTGAAAGTCACCTTCCCCATATATTTTCATTCCGATAATGCCATGGCCATTTGCACGCATGACTTTCATTTGTTCCACTACGCCGGCAACATGCGATTCATCACTTCTTTTACCCCTGGCTGGTTTTAACATATCCATTTTATTTCCCTGAGGATTAATACGAACCAGGTTAATATCAACCCAGCCTAAATCTGCAGATTTTCTCAAAGCTGTTAATGAATGGCAGGAGACACCATGTGAACGGATTATTTCTTTATTTTTAGCTTCCTCCAGGGCGTCAAGGACCACCTTTCGTTCCTCATTCCAGTCAGGTGTCTGCACCGCATGGACCAGTACGGCATCAAGGTAATCAACTCCTAATTCCTGTCGATAACGATCCAGGGTTTCCAGAGGATTGTCAGGGATCCGCGGCATTTTCGTAAGGATAAAAAGTTTTTCACGGGGAAGACCCTTGATTGCATCATGGACCCATGAGTGTGTCTTGTAGTTTTCAGCCGTGTCAATAAACCTGATTCCCTTTTCGAATGCATAATGTAATAACCTGTTAAATTCATCTGTACTAAGCGACCGTTGAATGGTTCCGCCCCTGGTACCGGTCCCAAAACCAAGCCGTGGTATTTTCAATCCTGTTTTTCCGAGGGGTACAAGATCAGTAGCAGTTGGCTTTGGTGCGGTTGTACATGAAGAAGCTAAAACAGCAGCACCTGTCACAGCAGCTGTGCTTTTAATAAATTGACGGCGGGTTATTTCTTTAGGACTCATAATAAAAAATTTAATGGTAAGTGATCAGCTAAAAAACCACATGTCTAAATAGCAATATAAGAAATACATCGGTGGTTGGAAAAATAATTGAAGGGAAATGTGGAAAGGAGCAGAAGGGGATATGGAGATTTACGATGTGCGATTTACATGATACCCATTGCCTGATTCCTGCTCACTAACACCCAACACCTAACCCCAAACCCCTAACCCCCAATATCTACTATACACAATTTTCCCATTTACCCTTATACAGCGATAACGGAAACCTGATCCTAAGTTAAAATTCCAAACCCGATATTTAATCTCTGGTTAAAAGATACCACAGGGTCTTATGTTGAGCGCCAATATGTATCTCCTGATTTCCTTTACGATGAACTATACTTAATTCACTACCTCGATTCCCGGCTGAATCCAGAGTGAACATTTTAAGATCTTCCATTTCAAGTAAGGTGATTTTCGCCGGAATTCCCTCAACAATTGATGGTGATGTTCCCCAGTTAGTGCCAACACTGTTCTTTTCCTCATTCCATCCCATATTGGTATTTTCGGCTTTCCCTGCTGCCACCAGCAATATATTAGATGAAGCATCGAGTGGTTTTCCATCAATTGCCGTTAATGTAATGGCCCCCCAGTTGCCGGGAATTGTATCCATCCCAATGGTGACTTTGTCCAATTCTATTGATTTGCCTCCGATATAGCCGATCGCAGCTTTGGCGGCGGGTGCGTCAATAGTAAATATTGATTGCAGCGAATCACGATTATCCCAAATAAGCTCACCCGTTTCACTTTCCCAACTTCCATCCGGTGGTGTGACTTGTTCAGTCAGTTCCAAATTATCACCTGTAATATCAACCTCTGTGCGTTGCATTAGTGTCAGCGCGTCAATTGCCCCTGCTTTCTTCCAAACGTAATCTGTTTGTGAAGTGCCAATTCCCCGTTTCTGATCATATGCCACCAGTTCTTTCAGTACATTATCTTCAGGTAATTTCAACTGAACAACCGATTCCCCGGTTTTAACGGTTCCCATCCTGAACAGAATGGCTCCTACCGGTATAAATACCTGCTTTAGAGGATGCCCGGCGGCAGCGAAGTAATTCAAAATTCTACCTTGTTCATGGGGTGAACTATAACAAAAATGATAAATACCGTCCCAGTCCTGGAATGCAGCGACTGAATTCAACATCGGGTACATCTCAGCACAGTAATAACTTGGTGCCGGGTGGTCATATTCGCTGATCGTAAAAGGCATGTCTTTCACCCTGTGTTGTGCAAAGTTTCTTAAGGTACCGCCTTTTTTATCAGTTACCATGGATGAATTTCTTATGTACCAATCGTTACTGTCCCAGGCTCTGTTGGGAAATCTGGGATGTTCCCAGTAGGCATGCATATCAATAAAATCAGCATATTTAGCTTCCCTGTAAACTCCGACCATCCCACTATAGGAAGCCTGGGTTTCTGAAACAGGCATTTTAATCTGGATATCTTTTTTCAGAAAGTCGATCATTTCCCTGGCATAGGAAATTTCCGTTTCCACCAGGAACTTCCAGAACATTTCCTTCTGTTCGATCGTTGATTCTGTTTCAAATAATTCCATGATCTTATAAATATCCCATTCCACATTCACTTTGCTATTTTCCTTTAAAAAGCCCTTCCACAATCCTGCCAGCGATTTCCTGTGATCTCCCTTTAAATATGTCAATGCTGTCCAACCTGATAAAATGGAATTTTCGTTGTTGATTTCGATGAAGCCTACTGCCGGCTCATTGGCATAGGTATTGCCGGTATAGGGATTACGATGATTCAATAGCATTCGTGCATATTCTTTCTGCATTTCAATATATGGTCGATAGAAATGATCAACCCTTTTCCCAAACAGGAATGCTCGGGTTTCTTCATAATCGACACCGGGATAGGTTCTTGAAACATGCAGATTGAGATTGGTATAGATACCATTATTCCTCAATTGAAAGATCATCCAATCCAGTTTTTCCAACTGACCTTCATCAAATGTATCCATTTCTTCATCCCAGATACCCCTTGGTGCAGGACGCATATCCATGTGATGAAAACGGATAACATTATAGCCCATTTTTTTCAGCCTGGCAGCGAGCCTTGTCGAAGTTTCCTTATCCTGAAAACAGTTTTGAAAGGTTAGATTATCTCCGAAAAAACGGATGGGATCACCGGCCCCGGTTACAAAATGTCCATTCCGAACAGAGATAAAGCCAGTTTCACCAGCCTCTTTCTCATTTAAGAATGACATATCGACCACGTTATGTGTGGTGTCGAGATCCGGTATAGCAAAATTAAACCAGCCGTATTCCCTTGTTACCTGGTCGGATGACATCTCACATGAGGATATCATAAAACAGGTTGATGCTAAGATCAACAAGCCAATCATGATTTTTGAATTAAGACTTCGAAGTTTCATTGTAAGTCGGGTTAGGTAAAAAGTATATTTCGGAAAAAATGATAAAAAGAAAATTTACGAAAAATGAAATTAAAATGCTGGATTTTGTATAAATAACTTTCTATTTACTGAGTAGGAGCATCGCGGTCGCTGGGTTCATAAAGTTCTATTACTTTCCCTCGCTAAGGTATGATTTCCACTTCGTTTCCTATTCCCTAACCCCTATAACCCCTAATCCCTAATTCCTGCTATAAACAATTTCCCCATCTACTACAGTGATTTCTGATTTGATATCTTTTATATCTTCTACAGGGCAAGTAAGTATATTATCAGATAATACGACCATATCAGCAAGTTTACCAACTTCGATCGAACCCTTGATGTTCTCTTCAAAACTTGCATATGCATTGTTGATGGTATACATCTGCAGAGCCTGTTTTCGGGATATTGCCTGATCAGGATAGAAAAGAGACTCTCTTTCGGTTTTTCGAGTAATTACTGACCACATGGAAAGAAAGGGATTATAAGGATTTATAGAGGCATCGCAGTCAAGTTTAACCATATGATCTGATCCGCCATTCACAATAACACCTGCTTCAAACAAAGATTGATAAGGATGAAAAGATTTGAGTCTATCCATTCCCAGTACCTTATATAGAAAATCTGTGTCCTTATAAAACCAGGCTGGTTGCATATCTGCATAAATACCCAGTGTTGCCATCTTATCAATGGCCTCAGGGATTAAGAAATTACCGTGAATGATGGAATGGCGTTTTTCCTGTATTGGTCTTGATTTGTTCACTTCTTCCAATGCAGAAAGTAGTACGTCGACGCCACCTCCACCGGTAACATGTGCTGTAAATTTCCATCCCGCTTCATCAGCAGCGAGAATAATATTGATCAATTCTTCCCTGGAAAAATTCAGTTCTCCCTGGTAATCCGGATCCGTAACTTTAAAAACCTCATTTGCAGTTGAGCCCCATGGTTCACGCAGAAAGGCAGTCCCGGTAAGTATGCCTCCATCCAGAATAACTTTTAAGGCTCCTACCTTTATCCATTCATCGCCATCACCTGTTTTGTAATTGAAATTTTTTAATGTTTCTCGCATTTCATCAATTGGGGAATGTGGATCAAATGGAACGTACATATTCTGGTAGACTCTTACACTCAATTGGCCTTTATCCTTCAGATTTTCATATAATTTCAAACTCCCCGGAGATCCTAATCCGTCACAAACCGAGGTGACTCCCACAGCATTGTAGAGAGCAAACATATTCCTGAGTGCTTCAGATCGTTCGTTTTCTGTCAATGGATTTTTATTGTTTATAGCAAGCAATTTGAAGGCTGAGGAACGAATGAAACCAGTTGGTTTCCCGCTTTTCTCATTTCGGAGTATACCAGGATGATCAACTTGAGCGAAACCAGATTTTTCATAAGCTTTTGTATTGATCATACCCCCATAACTTCCATTGAGAAACACAGGATTATCCGGTGCTACCAAATCCAGTTCTTCAATGGTTGGTTGTCGTAATTCTTTCAACCGGGTTGAAAAGAACTTAGGGTGAATGATCCATTCGCCATCATTTTTAACTTCGGCTTCCTGATGGATCCATGAGAGCAGTTCATCCATCGATTGTAAGTCAGGGATTTTTTGAATGAGCTCGCTCTGTGAAGCAGAAATTGGGTGGGCATGGTTTTCTATAATACCGGGAATTACTGTGCGGCCCTTCAGGTCAATCTTTTGTGTTGAGTCTGATGTAAGTTTAAATATATCTTCATCATTACCGACGGCGGAGAATTTACCATTCTCAATTGCAACTGCTTCTGCTACTGAGAAATCCTTATCTACTGTTACAATATTCCCATTATAGAAGATTACATCCGCTGGTTGTTGAATCGTGCCTGTACAACCTGCTATCAATAACAGATACAGAAAATATACCCATAATCTGATTACCATATCCCCATATACTTTAATATCCTTATCAAATCATCCAAATATCAATCCACCAAATCAAATAAATTAATGCCGAAGCAAAGCTTCGAGCATCTTCCGAACTCTCGAGTTCGTGAACTCGGAGCTCGTGGCATAGCCACGGGATAAACTTATAAACTCATAAACAATTTCACAACGTCTCATACAAATTCAGCACATCCCCGGAATAGATATCCCATAACTGAATACTGCCGATCCTGGGTTCTCCTTTTAATTTTGCGATGCCTCCTGATAATAGGTATTCACCATTTTTAGAGGCGCTTATAACAATGGTAACAAGATCCTCATATTCCTTAAATTGTCTCACTTTTTCACCTGTTTCCACATCCCACATCCATATTGGGCCGGGACCCGCTGCGTATATATATTTCCCATCCGGTGAGAAACAAACTGAAGTAATGTTTGATTTCCGGCCCGTAAATTCCCTGACCTGTTCGCCTGATTCTAAATCAAACATATACACCCTGGTTAAAACACCTGTGACTACATAATTCCCATCCGGTGAAAAGCATGCGCCCATCTTATACCAGTTGTTTGATTCACTATAATGATGCCTGTCTGTAGTAAAAGATCTTACTAAATTGCCTGAAGAGGCATCCCATAGCCTCAGGGCTCCACCACTGGCTGATAGCAGGAGTTTTCCATCTGGTGAAAAATCAACGTTGAACACCTTTTTTGTACGGATTTCCTCATTTTCATTGATATTCAGGAGTTCACTGCCAGTCGACAAATCCCACATGCGGATCGTTCCATCTTTGCCGCATGAGAGTGCTGTTTTTCCATCGGGGGAGAATTTAACTGCAGCGACTTCATCGGTATGTCCTTCAAGATTTAATAATTCTTTTCCCTTCTCGATATCCCAAACCTTCACCATTTTATCAATAGAACCAGAAAGAACGTATTTCCCATCCTTCGAGAGGTCAACAGACAGAACACCCAGTGAGTGGCCTTTCATCTTTTTAACTGTTTTGCCGGTCGCCTGTTCGATCAGTACGATCAACCCGGGTTTGTCAAATTCAGAGGTTTCAGCCAGTATGTATTTGCCATCTGGTGAATAACAAACTGCTGCAACTGGTTCCAGAGCCATTTTCCCGCATCCTGACATAAGAAAAATTATCATTATCTGGAACACGGAGGAAATGATGTAAGTGGTTTTTACAAAATGATATTTTTTTATCTGGAGAAAATAGTTTGTCAGTATCATAATCGGAAATGCAGATTTAGTAATCTAAGAAAACAGGGAATGATAAATGGAAAGACAGAGGCAAAAGTTCAATATTGTATCATATATCCCAAATTGCATATCCAGGATCATCTTATTTCCAATGAATAATTTTTTCCCAGTCATCAGTGCGTTTGAAATTCTTTTGACAGGTTGAAATTTTATCGCCGAGAAGATTAATCTTTGTTATATCACCCTCTCCCATTTTTGCATTAGCACAGTGGACGAGATGTCCGACATTGTTGAAATCGTGTCCCATTACATCAGTTCCAACCCTGTCCGTAGCAATGCAATCTGTACTTGCTATCGCAACACCTACTTCAATAGGATCTCCGAATAGAGGCCCTTTACCTTCCATTCCAACAAATCCATCTATAATTACAAGGTCAGGGTAAGTATATTGCGCCATGCGGAACATATTATAATTGAAGTATCTCGGATCATCAGCTACCCGATCTTTGTGAAGCTTTCTTCTTTCATTATTGCGGCCCCCAAAATTCATGGGAGATGCCAGTACAATATTTTTCAGTCCAAGTGTAACTACGGCAAGGTTGTGGGTTTTCATCACGGCTGCTGAGATAATATAATTGTTCTGATCCAGCAGTAGATTTGATGTTGAAATGGGCATGGGTTGAATATTGCTGTCCATTAAACTAACTGTTGAGTAAGTATCTTTGCTTAAATCGTAGAACGATACATCGTAATTTTCTTTCAGCTTGTCGTAACCGTAATTTTCCACAGGTACAGCAATGGGTTCTGCGCCACCAGCCCCTTCAGCTATAATTACCTTCTTTTTATAAAACGGTTTTAAAAATTCCAATACAGCATGTACATTATCTGCGTGTGTTGAGGCAAGCCAGTTTTCCTTATCAACACGGGTGAAATTCGGTTTAATCACTACCTGTTTATCACCGATAGATTCTCTCACATCATTTTCTATAAGCTTAAGCGCATCATACATGTTGGTTTTTCTATCTGTGCCTTTAATCAGTGCAACGTTTGGATTTGTGTTAATGAATTTTTTCCTCTTTGGAATGATTATGTTAGAACGATCATTTGATTTCGCACTTGAATTTAACGCTATACCAGTCGTGAGAAGTCCTGCTGACAACTGTTTGATGAAACCTCTTCTTCTAATTTGTGCAGACATAGTTTACCTCCTTTTTAAAAGATACCAGCTAATTATTCGATAATTTCTACTATTAAATATAATTAATGTTGCGATGTGGAGAAATCATAGTTAATAAAAACATTATCCTCCTAAACAACTACATTACGTATCATACAATCCGCAATCCCAATCATCCCATCTCCGCATTCGCTCTTTCCAATAACGCTTTCATATATCCAATACTATAGGCAAGTCCCACTCTTCGACCTCCAACAAAATTTGGCACATGGTCTGCTATTAGCGCACCATCGAAATTAACCTCCCTGAGTGCCTTCATTACCTTATACATATCCATATAACCGTCATCCATTAAGGTTTCGACAAAATGGGGTAGAGGCGTATCTACATTCCTGAAGTGAACTTTCCAAATTTTATCCCGTTCACCGAAATATTTAATAGTCTCGAGTACATCCTTCCCCATACCTTCACCCCCTTCAAGCCAGCATCCCACACACAGGCATATACCTACATTAGGACTATCGGCAATTTCCAGGGCCCGTTTATAACCACCGAAACTACTGAATATACATCGGGGTATACCCCCCAGTTCAGGAACAGGTGGATCATCGGGATGAATGCCGATTCTGATTCCAAGTTCTTCAGCAACCGGAGCTACTTCCCTGATAAAATAGGTATAGTTATCCCAGATCTCGTCTTCTGAAAAAGCGCGTCCATGTGTGAGTGGACCTTTAAAAACTTTCCCATTCCAATGACCTGCCTTCTCGCTACTTTCAAGATTCAAGGCTCTGGCACTCGCACCTCCGCGTGTTTCCTCTCTTTCAGAACTCCAGATCCCATTACCCATATGCGCATAGGTTGTATAATAAATTCCTGCTTTGTCTAAATTTCGAAGATAATTTTTATATGCCTCTATCTTGGCATCTCGTCCTTCCAGATTCAGAGTAACTTCTTCCATGTTATGAACATCTCTGTTGCCAATGTTCCAAACAATTAACCCTCCATCTTCCACCTGCTTTTTCATTCGGATGAAACTTTCAGCAGTAGCGGTGTCTCCACTGGATCCCATCGTAACATATTCTACGCCAAGCTGCCTGACGAGTGCGATATCGTCATCGGTAGGTTGAGATCCAAGTTGTGCTGCTAACTTAATTTTAGAGGTACTTTTAATAATAGAAGCACTTTTTTCAGTTGCTTTGTTGCAGGCAGTGCCAAATGACAAAAAATTGGCTCCTAAAGCCCCGGTAAAAAGTAATTTACCGAATCTCCTTCTTTCGGGATTATGTGTCATGTTTTTCATATCATATATGTTTATCTAGTTCATTTGAATTTGTTTGGTATAACCAACAAAAATCCTTGTTTGCAACGAGAATTTTTGTAACCTGCATTTCCAATGCAAAATTTAAAATGAAAGGCGGACTAGCAACTAGCAACAAGCAACTAGTATAGCCCTTCATTTCAATTCTACTCCAGATTATTTTCAATTACTGAGCCAGCAAGCTTCCTATGATCACTTTTACCCCCAACCAATACATTACCTGAAAAATTAATACGCTTACTTGACTCCCCTCTTATTTCAAGTGGTCCGGGTTGAACATCCGAGAACAAATTACCAACAATACCAATATCTGAGGTACCCTCCAATACCAGACCTCCTGCTCTGAGATCTCCCGTTTCACGCCACTTTTTATCTCCGCCGATCTCACTATCTGAAAAATTATTACCTCCCACCATTATCCTTCCACTTCCAGATCCTATTTTCAAGGCATCTTTGCCCATAATGGTAAATGTATTCGCACTGACAGCACAACCATGAGCATCCCGTAGATCAACACCGCCTGATTCATTATGAGCAATTATATTGGCGCTGACTGTAGTCCCATAACAATCCCGGTCCATAAGGACAGCGACACCTTTACATTCCTCAATCATATTTCCGGCAACCACTGAACCATACGTGTTCTCGATGACAACCCCATTCCCGAGGTGATCATCCAGGTTATTGCCAGTCATACAGAGGTTATATGAATCGGAACAAAATAAGGCATCGTTGTTTTCTTCAAACTGGTTGGCTGAGACTATAATATCATGACAGCCATATAAGTTCAGACCAGTTTTCTTATTATATGTGATTAAACAATCACTGACACGGGGATCTTCATAACAATAGTATAACTGTATTCCATCCCCACCATGGTAACTCACAGTCACCCCATTAATAAATATTTCATTAATCCGGCGGGCTTCAATACCATTTCCACTATTTTCATTACCAGTAATTCTGAAATTTGTCAGGCTGATCCGCCATAATTCAGCCTCACGATTATCTTCCTTGGAAGGATGCTGGATCAGAAGTGCCGGCTGGCCCTCCATGTTATTGTTTTTAATATGGGTTGAAGTTCCGGATCCTTCAAGATGGAAGTCAGGACTATGAATGATTAAAGGTTCGTTAATCACAAATTCTCCGGGAGGAAGTTTCACCATCCCCCCTTCTTCCGGAACAGCGTTAATTGCATCCTGCAGGGATGGATATTGACTGGCATCAATGATCGGACGGGCACCCGGTAACTTGATAGAATGCGAACTAATTGAACCTTGTTTTTCACAGGAATAAAAAAAAGTTAAAAAAACAAGGATTATGAAAAGCAGACGAAATTTTATTGTAGTATTCATTTTACTTGCTAATTAGAGTTAGATAATAATATTTTCATTTCATTGATCAATATCAATGAAAATACGATTTATTAAACTGCAAATCAAGAATGAATTAATTGCGGATGGTGGATTGCGGATTTTGGATTGTTCTAATCAGGGTTTCTTCGTGTATGACCAGGTAATTTTGCTAAATCAATCAATTCTTCGAGGTGTTTTTCATATACATCCCTCGGTAGACATTCATTACGAACACAAATCGAAGCAGCTTTTCCTACTATTTCGCCCATCATTCCACAGGTCTGCATGACACGTACTAATCCATGTGCTTCATGAGTGGCTGATATATCTCTTCCGGCCATAAAAAGATTTTTAACATTGCGACTGTACAAACATCGGTAAGGTATATGATATGGTGGATCAATATATGCTCTTTCTCGTAATCCGGTGCCAATATATGGATCATCAGGATAATTCTTGTTATAATTATTGTCCGGACCATGAAGATCTATAAACCATGCTGCAGGTACCAGACCATCTGTAAATTCATGTTTCGTTAGGATATGCTGTTCGGTTAGAATCACGTCACCCAACAATCGTCGTGATTCACGTGGCCCCGCAATATAAGCTACCCATTCAAGGCGTGCATTTCGATGTTTCTCTGTCCCGCTTTTATTTTTCATTGCATTCCATGCCCCAAATATGGCCCGAAGATTCCAATCCCGGATATATTCCAATTCATCAATCGGATGATTGTTAAAGCCAGCTTGCCACCTCCATGTATGCCCTTCAAATGGATAAGGAAAGTCACATGTGTCCAGGTCCAGTGCCCATGGTGTCTCAGAAAATTGCTGAGGATAATCCATATATCGAAATGTCCACTTATTGGTAGTACCTGAGTGACCTTTCACAGTCATGTCGTAGTCTGCCGACGCAAGAGCACCAACTGTTCCGTGTCCTGTACAATCGGTAAATAGCTGACTTGTAAACCGACGACGAATATTTGTTCGAGTATCCAAAGCTGTAACAGCGCTGATAAATTCTCCTTTTTTTTCAACAGCATAGACATGGTGGTTAAGGAACAAGTCAATATTCGTCTCGGAATTGACTATATGAAGTCGTCTGGCATCGGCTTCCTCAAATGTTCCTTCCGGGTCAGTATGTCGTGTATGGTCAATTAATTCTTCAACAATATCTCCAAGATGAGGATAATTACCAATTTTCATCAGCCAGGGCCTAAGGTTAGCTGAAACCCGGATTTCCTGGGATCCATTACCACCCAGTACTGGTCGATCCTGGATCAATGCTACTCTACAACCCATTCGGGCAGCGCTGATAGCAGAACAGGTTCCAGCATATCCACCCCCGATAACCACCAGATCATATCGGCCTTCGGATATTGGTTCATCAGGTAATTTTAAAAGATCCCGTCGCCATTTCGGCAGGATTTCGTTTTCAGAAGGTGGATTTTCATTAAGGTCGGTACTCAAATAGATGGCATCACATCGACCATCAAATCCAGACAGGTCGTGAAGCGTGAGTCTAACTTCCCGATCTTTGAGATTGATAATTCCTCCGTCGTGCCAGAACCATTCTGCTCCCTTTGTTCCAAATGTCTGATCCAGGGTGATATCATTTATGAGTAACTGGAAGCGACCTGGCTGACCTTCAGCTTTCCAGCACGCAACCCAGTCCTTTGTGCGAACCCATACGCGAAATTGTCCAGTGACTGGAAGGGTGATGGTTGTTGTTGCATCCTCTACAGGAATTCCCAAACCGTGGGCCAGAAGGTAGGGAGATCCCATGATCGGAATAAATTGTGTATCTAACATCCAACCACCATGGTTTTCAAAGCTTTCGGCTTCAACCAATATTGAAGCACTATAACTTGTTATGGATATAGCCAGAATTATTACCTGAATCAATCCTGTAAGTTTTTTCATACTTTCTATCAGTTATTATAGTAAGATGACTTATTTATTTGTCTGATTGATCTGAATAATAAAATTATAAGTCCAATAAAACTTATAAATAGCCAGACCGCCAGTAAAAAAATCAGAAGTAACTGTATGGTCAGATCCAGGTCGAATTGAAACTGCAACTGTTGAATTTTCCAGGAATTATCCTCATTCACCAGTAATCCTGTCAGTCGCAACGGCAAATCCAGCAAACTTGTCAGGTCAAATACTACATGCCCAATGGTAGAAAACCATACAACACCATTATAGATTGAAATATTTGCTTCTTCCATGAAAAATGTACAATCACCCCAGGATTCCCAATCACTTCTGACCAGGGAAGTAGCCTCATCATATCCAGCGTATATTTCATTTGGCATGGTGCCAAGGATCAATACATTTTCTTTTGAAAAAAGTTGATCCATGAAATTCTGCAATTCAGAATAATCGCGGTTGATGTATCCGTCCTGAAATAGATTTAGGTTTTCTAATATTTCCTGTCGAATACTGTCGGGCGCATTTCCTTTCGAATAGATATAAGTATCCTGTAATCCGTACAGATCCTTGTGAGGTTGTTTGAAAATAAGGGCGGCAAGAAACAACAGAAAAGTTATGAACAGAAACCTGAGGAAATGCATAAAAATTTTCATCAGACAGAAATTTATTGATCTATTCAAGTTAGAGAAATAATACTTGAGGTCTTATTAATATGGCAAAAATCAACGCGAAAAAATACATGAAGTTTATTCGATTAATCATGTATCTTTAATACCTGACAACTATTTCAAGCATAGGACTTAATTCTGAAAATATGAGAACATTAATATTTGTATTTTTTCTATCCATTGTGTGCCCAACGCAGGTTTTCACGCAGGAAACCAGTGTAAAAAGCGAAAAGAGGGTATACAAAACCGTAAATGGAAACGAACTTAAAGTTGACATTTTCTATTCAACCATAACCAAACAGAAGATGAATAATCCAGCCATTGCTTTTTTTCATGGTGGAGGTTGGGTGTATGGAGATCCGTCTGAATTTTATGGAGCGTGTGAACGGTACGCTGCAAAAGGTTTTGTCACTTTTTCTTTCCAGTACAGGTTATCAATCAACGAGGATGAGACCTATCCTCACCCCGATATCACTCCGATAGAATCCGTAAAAGATGCCAGGTCTGCAATCAGGTGGTTGAGGGAGAATGCAGAATCATTAAAGATCAATCCAGAAAAAATTGTAGTTGGTGGGCAATCCGGAGGTGGACACCTGGCATGGGCAACAGCCCTGTTCGATTCAATCAACGAAAAGACAGATAATATGAAAATAAGTTCCACCCCGGATGCCATACTGCTTTATTCAAGCTGCTACAATACCATGGAAGCCTGGGTTGATAATTTACTGGGTGACAGACGGGATCAGATCTGGTCTATTTCACCCTATCATAATTTAAAGAGTGGTCTGCCCCCGGCTCTTGCTTTTCATGGGAATAGTGATTGTATGGTACTATATTATACTGTTCTTTTTTTTATGGATAAAATGCGTGAACTGGGAAATCCTATTGAACTGGTAACACTGGAAGGGAGGGATCATTACCTGGGAGAAGGCAACGAAAAGTATTCAGGATATTTCGATGAGGAAATCCTTGAACGGACGGATGAATTTCTGGAAAGTATAGGTTTTATGCCTAAAGAGTGAATTGAGGGATAAGGGTTTATTTGTTTATACGCTTATAAGTTTGTAAGCTGAAAATAAAATATCGCAAATGAGCTTAGCAAGAATCGTTCAATTAACATTGATAATAATCACATGCTCTTCATCAATTCTGCCAGCTCAGGATCAAACCCAAATCTCTCCAAAATATGTAAAAATTCAGAATAAACTGGATAAGGCAGTAAGAGATGGACTAATTGGAGTATCATGTTACATTAAGCATCCTAAATTTGGCCCATGGATGGGGTTTAGTGGTTATTCTGATATTAGTAATAAAACACCTCTGGCGGAAGATAATATTTTCTACCTCGCAAGTATAAGTAAGACATATATGGCTACTGCTACTTTAATTTGTGAGCAGAATGGACTCCTAAATCTTGAAGACAGTATATCTATGTATTTGCCATTTGAAATTATAGAAAACGTGCCTAATGCAAAACTCTTAACCATAAGACATCTGTTAAATATGACATCGGGTATACCAAATTATGACAAAAACCCGGATTTGAATAAGACATATCTTAATCATGAAATTAGCCTTGACACGATCTCACATTTAGAAATTCTGCGAGAATACATTTTCGAGGAAGATCCCTATTTTTATCCAGGTTCTGACTACAACTATTCGAGTACAAATTATATGTTACTGGCAAGGATCATCGATTCTGTGACCAATTCATCCCATGCTGAAATATTTTCGCAAATGTTCAATGATTTTGGTTTAGAAAAAACATATTATAAAAATGAAATCCCTTCGAATGGTAAATTAGTTATGGCATATGGAGATTTGGACTCAAATGGAGAACTTGAGGATATTTCAGAAATGCAGCATGAAACAACAAATTGGTTTATTGGAGATGATGGCGTGATGGCTTCAATAACTGATTGTGCGAAATTCATGGAAGAATTGATTAAAGGCAAAATATTAAACGAAAAGAATACGAATGAAATGTTGACTTGGGTAATGCCAGTTGATCCTGATTATGGACTGGGACTGATGTACGATAAAAGTTTCCCCTATAATGAGGCGATTGGTCATTCCGGTGTTGCAATTGGAGCTACTAGTGATGTTTATTATTTCCCTAAACAAGATATAACTGTGGCTATTTTATCGAATACTGGAAAGAGGGATGGAGATGTGAAATACAGGAAAGCATATAATAAATTACGCCGAAAAATTGTCTTTAAATTATTTATCCTGTAAATATTTTACAGCTAACAATATATATAGCTTATGGAGGATAGATTAATAAAAACCTACTATTGAACTATCAGTTAACATTTATGTTTGTTGAATTATGAGTTTTCAAAAACCCACCACAAACCATATCCAATATTATTTGGCTGTTCGGCTATTGTTTGGATCCAAAATCAGGAATCAAGAATAAAAATCTCTCTGTGTACCCCTGCTTCACCGGGAAGAAAGTCTATGTAACAATTAATGAACCTTACAGCCAGTTAATTAAACATTATTTCCTGACCATTCTTCAGGCCATTCCGTCAGGCCTTTATAAAATAGAAGATGTTCGTGATGGGGTTTTACCTTATTTTCGATAGCAAGCATCTCATCTTCTGAGAGAGGTGCAAATTCCTGTGCAATCCTGATGTTTTCTTCCAGTTCAGGAATCTTATCAATACCCACAATAATAGTGCTTACCGGTAATGACATCGTATAACTCATGGCTTCTTTCATGGAAATGATGCCGCCATTTGAAAATATTCTGTCACGGGCAGGAATTTTCATTCCGATAATCCCCATTTTCTTCTCCACTGCTACTGGCAGTAAATTTTCAATAAAGGGATTATAATGCTTGTCCGCTGCATTCAATGCCATCAATACGGCATCAAAGGGGTGGCGATCAATAATCGTACGCATGGGTGATGGATCTGCATGGCCGGTAATTCCAATAAACCTCACCACCTTCTCATCCTTTGCTTTAATCAGGGCTTTCAGCACACCATCATAAGCAAATATCTTGTCAATATCCTCATTTTCTCCCCCTTTAATGTTGTGGATCTGCCAAAGGTCAATTATATCGGTTTGAAGGTTTTTTAATGAACTTTCAAGGTGTTCCATAGCACCATCATAGCTTCGGTCATGCGTTTTAGTGGCAAGGAATACCTCACTTCGCCTGGTTTTCATTACTTCTCCTACATGTCGTTCACTTGTACCACGCAAATGATCTCCCTCGCTGCTGTTACCATCCATCCCATACCATGCTGATGTATCGATATAATTAATACCCAGATCAATGCACCGGTTAATAATCTCGATGGCTTGATCCTTCATTCCAACTTGTTCTACCGTTGCCTGTGCCCCCAGACTGTATATACCCACTGATTCTCCGGTATTTCCGAATGGACGCTGAGGTAGAATTGGTTTTGAAACATTACTGGTACAACTTTCCATTGAAACCATGTATGGAGCCAGTCCCATTACGGATGTACTGGTAAGGAGTTTTTTAAGGAACTCTCTCCGGTTTTTTTCTGTATAACGTTTCATAATTCAAAGTTTGTGGTTTGTAAAACAAATATAAGATAATTCAATTGGCTAGAATGCTTTCACTCTTTATCCTTTGCCGAAAAATCAGTTAACAGTTAAATCTCCAATCTATTTTATCCAAGTTGATCACCCAGGGATGATTTAGCAGGTCCTAATCGTTATCGTTCGAGTTCTTTCTAGAATTATCCTGATTTCAATATTTTTTACCAGATTCCTGGAATCAGACGATATCTAGTCTTCATAGCATAATCATGATAGCCTTCCAAATGAGTTTGAAGGGTACTATCTTCCAATTTTGTGCGGATAATTAGCAAAATGGTAACAAATGCAGCTGGAAGGAATGCCCAGTTGGCATCAAGGAAAACCGGTGAAGCTAAAAATGTTAATAGTGCCCCCGAATAACCTGGGTGCCGAATCCAACGATAAGGGCCACTTGATACAACTTTATGATTTCGGTCGGTTTGTATTCGCACCGTGCCCGAAAAAAAGCGGTTTTCAATTAATGCATATGACCCTATAAAATATCCAGCCAGAATAACCACCAGCGATACTATTTTTATTGGCATACTGAATGTGGGTGACCAGGCATATCTTGCATCCAATCCGGCAATGAGCGGTATCATTCCACTCCCAATCCCAGCTATAGGAGCCAGTATTTTATCCCATGACATGGTATTTTCATGCCGCATGAACCGGGCCCGTTCAGAAAGGAGGTCGGGATGACGTTTTGCAGCCAGTATGCGGCTACATGTAAAACCAGCGATGTAAATAATGAGATACACCCATGCTTCCCACCATTTCCAGTTCCAGGAAATCAACAGTGGAAGAAATGGGACGATTATGATGAAGAATGCCACTTGAATTATGACAAGTGGAGTAAACGGTTTCTGCTCAGTTTTCATTATAGCCCATTAATAGATTAACCAAATAACTCAGGATAGGCTAAATCTATTGATACAAATGCAGCATAGATTCAGTTATTGGACCAGTGCTAACAATTTCTCGATAAATCAACGCAGAAGTTCGTATACCTTAACGTACTTAATCACCAAATCATCAAATCACCAAATCACTAAATCATTAAATAACTATGCCATCCACGGTCGTTCTCTCTTGATGTCTGAGTTCAGAACCTTTAAGGCGATATTGGCATCATCGACAATCTGAAAATCGTACATGCCTACACATACAAAATCAGCACCGTTTTCAAAGGCATAGCGAAAACCCACTTCAGGATGTATCGCTCCAGCAGCTAAAGTTTTAAAGGCAATCCAGGGAATATCTACTGTTTTCATGTATTCAATGGTATCCTCCGGGTCAGTACACCAAATGTTGTCATGTTGATTTTCTTTATTGGCAGACCAGTAGTTAGTATGATGTAGAGTCTTCATCCAGAAATCAGGCTTGAGGCCATATTCTATACACGCTTTAACGGTTTCCAGTTTATGCCCTCCAATACCTGCAGGCAGACCATTTTGTTTTATCAAATCAAGTGTTTTGCCAATTACATCTAATTTACCTTCTGCTACCAGCTTGTCAGATTCACCTCCATGAACATAACAGGCACTGGCCCCATTGTCAATAGACATCTGGGCGCCTTTCAGGGTATCTTCACCTCCACAATCAGATATGAATTTTATTTTCCCGATTTTTCTTTTCCAGTAGGTATTGATGACCCGACATAACACTGGATTTGTCAAAAAAGCATTGATTCCGCATTTTTCTGCAAGGAAGAATGTTTCATATACCTTATCGTCATGAAAATAGGATTTTACCAATTTTGACACATATATCAAGTCCCGTGCATGAGCCCATCCACCAATCAGGTTTCCACCCAGAATAACCCTGCTGAATTCTTCACCAGCAATCTTTGCATGGGGAATTTGTGATTTGAGGTCCTGTAGACTGGTAAAATTGAAGGACTTGATCGTAGCACTGGTTATTGCATCAGTATCCTTTAAGAATGTTTCTTCGTAGCTGACCCACCCTTTTTTCTTAATAGCCGCAACTACAAATCCTCCAAAAACAGGCAGTGCAGCCAGGTTTTTTACCAGTTCCCGGCGACTTAATTTGATCTCCTTGTTTTCTGTACTATCAGAATCCTTGGAAGCTTCCAGTTTTTTCTGTTTAAATTGTTCGATAAGCAGCCCAATGAGCCTATCCAACCCGGGAAGTGCCCTGGAAGGAATGATAAGGAATACACTGAGTGCCAGTAGTTCGATCAGGTTTTTGTTTACGATCAGGTATTGTCCTTCGACAGGAACGCCAAAATCCATTCCCAGGAAAGGAGGATTTGCTATATAGTAAAGCGATAGCATAATAATTCCGAAAACACAGGAAAAGCGCGTTAATACCCCGAAGAATAGAGATAGTCCAATGAGGATCAATCCCCATATATTAAGAAAATCCACAACTTCCAATGCAATGGGATTGGCTGCAATTCCCTGGAAAAGATCTGCGAATATCCACTTCGATACAGATAAAAAGTTATAAGAGGACCAGGTTGGTGAGAGTAATTTCGAAATACCTTCGTATAAAAAATGCCAGCCAATAACTGTTCTCAGCAAGACAAGAATAATGTTCAGGTTTCTGCTGTTAAGTGCCTTTGTTACCATCTTAAAAAATCTTTTTTGTTTATATCCAAATGTAGCGAATTGATACCGGTCTTCAAATAGGTTGGAAAAGAATCTCCTCACCATATTCTGAAATTGGCATGAGACACTGACTAATGGCTTTCAGTAAAATTTATTATGATACAGGATAATAATTTAGCCAGTATTGATCAACTTTATATTTTGAGGATCTTATATTAGAGTCCTTTTGAAACAATGATTTGTTCTATAATGATATGTCTTATAATATAATAAATTAAAAAATTATTCATATTTTTTTGATATTCAGCACCTTGTAAGAAAGGTATGAATATGGCTATGATATATTCATCGATAATTATGACGAGATTTACTGTGTACAAGGTTTTGTTATGTAGCTACACCATGAACATATATCAGCATTATGGCAGCTATTTAAATTAGACTATTAATCAATATTTAACATGTCCCACAACAACACATTTTTTATTTTAAAGAATTTCCTGAAACTGCCCCTTATAAAAATATTTACAATTATTTTATGTCTATTTATATGGACTAAAGCTTTCCCCGCCGGAGATTACAGGGAAGGATATATAGTAACGAATTTGGGTGACACCATATTCGGTTTCATTGATTATAAAGATTGGGAAATAAATCCCAAATCTATCATATTTACCCTGAAGCGGGGGCCTATTGGTAAAACCTTTCTTACGACAGATATACTATCGTTCGGTGTTGAAAACAAAATTTATCGAAGCAGTATAGTGGAAATTGACAATAGCCCTTACAGAAAAAATGAAATAACCCACTCCAGATCACCTAAGTTAGTCACTGATACTGTGTTCTTGCAAGTACTGGTTGATGGGGATAAGCGGCTATATCAACTAAAAGATGGGAATTGGAAAGAACATTTTTTTATCAATATTGATGATAAGATAACAACATTGGTATATAAAAGATATCTGGATGACACCAATAGAAAATCCAGGGTAACTTCAATCACACAATACAAAGACCAGCTACAAACATACTTACAGGATTGCTCTACAATAAATGAGGTAATTCCTTTGGTGGAATATTCAAGGGAAGATCTCATGAATTGTTTTAAATATTATTCTGACTGTGCTGGTCCCCCAATTCAATACTTCTGGAAGTCGAGTAATGCAATAATTGAATTTGGGATCATGGTTGGGATATCCCAGTCACAAGTGAGTATTGTTGGTCAAAACTATGGATATCAGGATCTTGTTAATGCTTATTTTTCTCTATCTACAGATCCGGTACTTGGTCTGAAAGTCAATATTTTATTTCCTGCAAAAGGCAATGGGATTATATCAATGAATAATGAGTTACTATATAATTCTTACCTTGTAAGTAGCTATGATCGTAATCCTGAGACAGGCGATGAATTCAATAGTGTTTATCTGGAATTAGGCAATTTATTTTTGGATCTGAACATGATGCTACGGTATTCTTACCCGATCAAATCAGGATCTGCCTTTTTAAATGGTGGAATCTCCATCGGATATGCTATGTCGATTACCAATTATAGTAAGGAGATACGACAACGGACAACTTCGAGAACTGTCATTGAGGGAGAGGCTGTACATGATCCCCACATCTTCGAACTTGGTTTACTTGCCGGATTAGGAGGGGAATATAAAAGATTCTCGCTTGAATTAAGATATGAGAATGGTAACGGAATGATATCTATATATGACTTGAGAGCACATTCAACCACATATTATGCGCTATTTGCGTACAGGTTAGGAAAATCAAAAAGGAAAAAATTCTAAAAACCCGAAATTGGAACGGGTTTTAATCAATAGTGATATGGGATATTTATTAGGTGGCTAGTAGTCTTCGAGCCTCTCGTAAGCCTGTTTCAGGTCGATATCAATTAGGAATTTCTCTAATTGTTCAACATTTTTATAACTTTCAATGTGCTTCAGATCTTCAGTATAAACGTTGAAATTTAATTCAATAAAGAAACCTCCTGATGTATCGTAATAGAGATCAACAATGTGTGTTGCGGCCTCACTGATCGACATCATGAATTCACAATTGGTCATTGCATACTCCTGCTGAAGTTTTGGACTGAGTTGTATGTAGGCCTGAATATCCATGATACCGGGATGATTTATTAAATCCGAAACAAAGCAGATAATAAATTGTTTGTGAATGTTATTACAATGTTAATATAAAATCAATTAATTCTACATTTATTGAAGGTGCGTCGAATATCAGGAAAAGTACTTGAATGAGCTAAAATATACCCAAAATGGCGATTGGGGTTAGAATGAGGCATAAAAGCTCGATGGTCATGATAATCCATGACAATTCTATCATAGTTATTGAAAAGTGTGTTCTACAACTATTTTAAAATGGAAGCAAATAATGCAGTATTGCTGCCAGAAATGCTCCTGTCACAGGCCCCAATACAGGTATCCAGGAATAATTCCATCCATTTCCTCCTTTGGAAGGTATTGGCAACATGGCATGGATTATTCTTGGTCCCAGGTCTCTTGCAGGATTGATGGCATAACCTGTGGGTCCCCCCAGTGATAAGCCGATGGCAAATACCAGTAATCCAACTGGAAGAGCTCCCAAAGATCCCAATCCAACCTTCACTTCACTCAGTTCACTTGCGGAGATTTTAGGTTCAGTAAAACAAAGAATTACAAATATGAGAATGAATGTTCCAATCATTTCTGTTAGAAAATTATTTAGATTATTCCTGATTTCCGGTGCTGTGCAAAATGTTGCCTGAATTGCGCCCGGATTTTTGGTTACATCATAATGCTTTTTATAGGTGATCCAGACAAAAATAGCACCTAAACCAGCCCCTATAAATTGTGATATAATAAAGGGAATCACTTTAATCCACGGAAATAGTCCAGCGACTGCCAGTCCGAGACTGACTGCGGGATTAATGTGGGCACCACTAATTTCACCGACAGCTACTACTGCAACAAAAACGGCCATTCCCCATCCGAAAGCAATAACGATCCAACCGCTGTTATTCCCTTTGGTTTTATCAAGTACTACATTAGCAACAACACCATTTCCCAATAAGACCAGTATAAATGTTCCAATCACTTCTGCGATATATTCATTCCAGTATTCAAACATTTTTAAGAGTATTTAATATTTTGTTTAACTCTCTGATGATCCCTTGTGCCTTCCTACTTTGGAAGCAGAAGAGACTCACATTATTTTAACTGTTATAAATCAAAATCACCGAGGTATTTCTAGATTTTTATCAATCAATTATATACTTGTTAGCAAGCTCTAAATAATCTTTTATTTCTTTTTCAATCCAGGATTGATCTTTATTTAATTCTTCAGCCATGATTTTTGCTACTTTCGGAGCTGCTTCACCGGAAGCTCTTGCATCCAGCAATAAAGCCCTGTCCCTTCTCGCAAGAAAATCTTCAATTTTTCGGGCCATTTCATGTTTAGCCGAATATCTTATATCATTTTCATCAAAATCTAAATCCTGATGAACTTTCACTTTCTCTTTATCCGGACTATCAGAAGAATCCAGGTCAAGAGAAAAAGTAACCGTTTCACTTTTCCTTTCTTCCAACCCTGCCATATCCGCAGCCAGGGATACTACCTCTTCTCCCATCTTCCTGTAGGTAGTCCATTTACCCCCGGTTATAGTGATCAGACCCGAATCACTTGGGATCATTTTGTGCCTTCGTGAAATATCCTTGGTTTTCAGATTTTTCGATTTCCTTGCAACGAGGGGCCTCAATCCGGCAAACACACTTTTAATATCTTTTAATGTTGGAGTTTTCTTAAAATACCGTTTGGCAGTTTCCAGTATAAACTCAACCTCCTGTCGGGTAGGTACCGGTTCTATACTCGTTCGCTCCACCATATTATCCGTTGTTCCTATAACAACCTTGTTCTTCCAAGGAACTGCGAAAAGCACACGTCCATCTCTGGTTTTTGGAATAACCAGTGCTGCCTCTGCTTCGAATACATCCCTGTCAACAACAACATGTACCCCCTGGCTTGGTATCACCATTCCTTCGTTCTCGGGATCATCCATCTTAATAATATCATCCACATAGACACCGGTTGCATTTATTACAGCATGAGCCTTTATCTCATATTCTTTGCCAGATTCTGAATCAATTGCTCTAACCCCGATCACCTTGTTGTTCTCTTTCAATATGCCAGTTACAGGGAAGTAGTTTAACACAGTACCTCCCTGACTAACGATCCCTTTGGCTATGTTAATAGCAAGTTTCGCATCATCGAATTGTCCATCATAGTAAAGAATGCCTCCTTTCAATCGCTCAGTCTTCATTCCGGGGATCTGATCCATTACTTCATTACGCCTGAGCATTCTTGATCTCATGAGCTTCAGTTTACCTGACAGAAGATCATATACTTTTAATCCGAAATTCAGGTAGTAGCCCCCACTCCAACTGTAAAATGGGATAATAAATGCTTGATCATTAACGAGGTGAGGTGCATTTCGCAGTAATAGGTCCCGTTCTACAAGTGCTTCATGAACCAATGCATAATTTCCCTGTGCAAGGTATCGTAAACCTCCATGTACCAGTTTCGTGCTTTTGCTTGAGGTCCCTTTGGCAAAATCATATTTTTCTAGGAGTAACGTTCGGTATTTTCGTGTCGTTGCGTCCAGCGCCGCTCCAAGTCCTGTGGCCCCCCCACCGATCACAAGGATATCCCAGGCTTCCTTGGTGTCACTAATAGTCGAGACCATTGTATCCCGGTTCATTGTTATAGGTCCAGTTCTTTCAATCATTCTTCCCAATCTTTAGCACGTGTAACAGCTTTTAACCATTTATCAAGGAGTTTCTCCCTGTCTGTTATTTCCAAACGTTCAGTAAACTCTTTATCAATTTTCCAAATTTCTGATAGCGCTTCGGGATTTTTCCAGAAACCAGTTGCCAGCCCGGCAAAAAAAGCAGCACCTAAGGCCGTCGTTTCCCGATTAAGAGGCCTTACAACTGTAGCATTTAAAATATCTGCCTGAAATTGCATCAGGAGATTATTGGAGGATGCTCCGCCGTCTACACGTAGTTCTTTTAACTGGATTCCTGAATCAGCAGTCATGGCCTGTGCGACCTCATAAGACTGGTATGCTATACTCTCCAGTGTAGCTCTCGCCAGGTGACCCTGCATGGTGCCTCTTGTGATACCACAGATTGTGCCCCTTGCATTTGCATTCCAGTGAGGGGCTCCCATACCGGTTAATGCCGGTACAAAAAACACACCTCCATTATCCTCAACAGAATTTGCTAATTCCTCAATTTCAGAAGAATGATCAATAATATTAAGCCCATCTCGTAACCATTGTACTGCGGCACCTGCTATGAATATACTACCTTCCAGCGCATAGTTGACTGTATCGTTTAATTTCCACGCAATGGTAGTTAAAAGATTATTTGATGATATAATGGCATTTTTCCCTGTGTTCATAACAAGAAAGCAGCCTGTTCCATACGTGTTTTTCACCATACCCTCTTCCAAACAGAGTTGGCCGAATAGTGCCGCTTGCTGGTCGCCGGCAATACCGGCAATCGGAATGGCAGCGCCTAAAATATTTTTATCGGAATGTCCAACTACCTCACTACAACTCTTTACATCTGGCAACAAACTTTCAGGAATGTCAAACAAATCAAGAAGTTCTTTGTCCCATTCGAGTTTATGAATGTTGTATAACATTGTGCGGGAGGCATTGGTAACATCCGTGACATGTTTTTTCTTATTGGTCAAATTGTAAATCAACCATGAATCAACCGTGCCGAAAGCCAGACGCTCATCCTTAGCTTTCTGTATCGCTCCATCAACATTTTTAAGCATCCATTGGATCTTAGTAGCTGAGAAATAGGCATCAATTATAAGACCTGTTTTCTCCCGGATCTTATCAATCCAGCCTTCATCCTGGAGTTGTTTACAGTATGAAGCAGTCCTTCTGTCCTGCCACACTATTGCATTACAGATTGGTTTTCCTGTTTCTCTATCCCAGATGATGGTGGTTTCACGCTGATTGGTTATACCTATTGCTTTAATCTGTTTAGCTTTTATCCCCGCATCTTCAATGGCAACTTTAGCAACAGTGACCTGGGAATCCCAGATCTCATCGGCATTGTGTTCTACCCATCCAGGTCGTGGAAATATCTGGGTGAACTCTTTTTGCGCTGATGAAACGATTTTACCTGCTTTATTAAAAAGTATGGCACGTGAACTCGTGGTCCCCTGGTCGAGGGATAAAATATACTCTTTCATAGAATGTATTTCAGTGATTAATGAAGTAAAAAAGGAGCGTGAAATTCAGGATTCAATATAGTAAATGACCTATGATGGTCAAAGGGATATTGGGGATTTTGGATTGCGGATTGTGGATTTTGGATTGCAGCGTGCAGATGCATAAGCCGAAATCAGATTCATCGAATTCTCGAATTCTCAAATAATCGAAATAACTTTTTATTTAATCAACCGTTCAATTCAATTCATTGTACCTGATAATTAAAAATTACGGTTCATGTAAAAAAATGCGAATCTTACTGTAAAACCAGTAATTTCAAATAAAAATCCTGTGCTTCTATCAGTTCAAAGTCTAACCCGGTTTTTCCAGAAAGGTGGGCAGCAGATAACTGCTGTAGATGACATTTCTTTTGATGTGCAACAAGGTGAATTTTTATCTGTTGTAGGAAGATCAGGTTCTGGTAAGTCTACATTACTGAATCTGGTAGGAGGGTTGGATACGCCTACTTCAGGTGAAATAGTATTCAACGGAACCAATATAGCAGCCTATTCAAGGCATGAACTGGCATTACATCGTCGGTATAATGTGGGGATGATCTTTCAATCCTTTAATCTGATCAATACCAGGAATGCAATTGAAAATGTAATTCTGGCCATGGTTTTTGGAGAGATCCAGAAAAAAGAGCGGATTAATAAAACCATGGCGCTTCTTGAAAATGTGGGATTAGGGGATCGAATGAGACATACTCCTTCAGAACTTTCAGGAGGCGAGACCCAGAGGGTAGCCATTGCACGGGCTCTTGCCAATGATCCAAAACTATTGCTTGCAGATGAACCCTCAGGTAATCTTGATAGTCAGACTTCTGGAGAAATTATGGATTTACTGTTGGAATTAAACAAAAATCAGGGTTTAACGATCATGATGGTCACACATGACATCACGATGGCTGATAATGTATCTAACAGGGTGATACGCTTACTGGACGGAAAAATTGTTGAAGAAAGGAGGGTAAAATGAAAATTGGTGAAATGATTGAATTGGGATTTGCCAATTTATGGCGAACCAAGCTACGTACTTTCCTTACCGTTTTGGGTGTCATAATCGGTATAGGTGCACTTTCATCAATGGTATCCTTTGGTACCGGGATTGAAAAAAACATTAAGGATGTTTTCGAAAAAAATGATTTGCTAACCTCAATTTTTATTACACCTATTGAAATTGACCTGGAAAAGGTTTCAAGTGGAGACCTGAGTGGATTGGCTGATAGTCCAGATCAACCTGCCATACCCCTGAATGATTCTACACTTCAGATTATACGAAGTATTGAAGGAGTGGATATGGCATTTCCTGAGGAAATTTTCTCAGCCAGGGTGGAATTCATGAATGACGAGAAAAATATTTCAGCCGCTGCGATCCCCTTGGACATGAACCAATATCCCCCGTTTGATAATATCACTTATGGAGATTATTTTGACCATGATTCATCACAGGCGGTCATTATACGCTGGGAGCTGCTGAAACGTATGCATGTTGTGGTTGCCGAACCCGATGAGGAAATTGAGTTGTCTGAAAAAGAAAAGGAGATTGGGATAAAAGTTATATCACCTGATTCAATAATAGGAAAACCTCTTACGCTTGTAACCGCCGTACTCGACCCAGCACGATTGCTGATTAATACCATAATGAGAAGGGGTAATTCACGTGGATTACCCGTAGGTGAACACTCAACTGTTTTAACTATCGGTGGGGTATTAAAGAGACAAATGGCTTTTTCCAGGCGGAATGTAAAGGGAGACATTTTTATCCCGGTTAAAACTGCACATGAAATACCCAGATTAGGATTTTCATCAATTTGGGATTTTCTTGACGACGATCGGAAAAATGATGACTACACTTCGTTATTCGTAAAAGCCAGTGGCGTAGAATATATGGGTCCGGTAGTAAAAGAATTGAAAGACATGGGATTTAAAGTATTTGCCTTATCCGACCAATTGAAGGAGGTAAGAAGGGGATTCCTTATTCTCGACAGTATTCTGGGAGCGATTGGTACGATTGCCCTGGTAGTGGCAGCTTTAGGAATCGTTAATACTATGGTTATGTCAATCCTGGAACGAACCCGTGAGATTGGGATTATGAAGGCTATTGGAGGAAGTGAACGCCAGATCAAATTGATATTTTTTGTGGAAGCGGGTACGATTGGGTTCATTGGAGCTATTGGTGGATTGATCCTGGGGTGGATTGTCACTGAAATTGCCAATTATGTAGCCAATTCCCAATTCAGACCTTTAGGAGAAGAGCCAATAGATTTTTTTTATTTCCCCGTTTGGTTAATACTAGGATCAATTGTGTTCTCTATTTCTATTAGTTTGCTTGCCGGCATGTATCCAGCATCAAGGGCGGCTAATATTGATCCCGTAAAGGCATTAAGGCATGACTGAATCCTTATTTCATGTATTGATTTTTTGATTTGAGAATGTGATTAGTGATTTTTTGTGGGATAAAATCAGGAATAGTTAACATTTTTCCTTCAGATTATTATATTTAGGTAAATATTCTCCGGGAATGAAAAAAAAGATCCTGATAGCGATACCAATTTTGTTAATCATAGCATATCTGGTTGGCCCCCGCATCCCTGCACCGGAATTGGATCCAAACATCCCTTTGCTGACACTTACCGGAGAGCTACTTGAAGCGCATATACAGAACACAGAAAGTCGGACCGAGAATATAAGGGATGATAATGAAGCCCGAATCCTCTGGGCTGACGAGACTCAAAAAACGAAAACCGAATACGCATTGGTTTACCTTCATGGTTTTTCAGCCAGCCAGGGGGAAGGGATACCCCTTCACAGGAATTTTGCTATTCGCTATGGATGTAATACATATTTACCACGGTTATATGGGCATGGCATTCATACTGAAAACGCCCTTGAGGATATGACTCCGGAAAACCTGCTTCACACTGCTAAAGAAGCTATAGCCATTGGACGTCAGCTGGGGAAAAAGGTCATTCTGATGAGCACATCAACTGGTGGGACAATTTCGTTATATCTTGCAGCACATAATCCGGATATACATTCTTTGATCATGTTAAGCCCGAGTATTGAGATAAATAATCCGGCTGCCTTTTTACTGGCTGATCCATGGGGTGTACAGATAGGACGCCTGGTAGCAGGAGGCAAAAATCTTGTTTATTCATGGGAAAATCCTGGAGATAGCCTGTATTGGACGAAATCTTATCGGGTAGAAGGGGCAGCCTATTTACAGGCATTGGTTGAGACCACTATGAGGGAAGAGATTTTTAATGCAGTGAAACAGCCTGTTTTTATGGGTTATTATTATAAGAATGAAGAGGAACAGGATGATGTAGTCCGTGTGGATGCCTTATTGAATATGTTTGACCAGCTTGGTACATCTGAAGAAATGAAACGAAAGCTGGCTTTCCCTGAGACCGGAACCCATGTGATCGGATGTGAATACAGGTCGAAGGATTGGGAAGGGGTACAACAGGCAGTTTGGGATTACATGGAAGAAGTACTTAATCTGGAACCAGTGTTTTAAAATAATAATTCAATTAATTACCCTTCAGTAATCCTGTATCTACATCAGCGTTGAGTATTTGATAATTTTTGGGAAAGAATGAAATTTATATTTACCTCATCCAAAAATTATTTCCTGTGCAGTCTCTCAGTTTTATGATAAAGATCGTTCTTCAGATATCTTTGAACGGCTGAAACACAATTCTTTTCTTCTGTTGTTATTACCTCCATGCCATGACCTGACAAATCTTCCCAGGCATGTTGTCCCATACCCCGGCAAATTACTACCTGACAATCCTTGAACCCTTCATAAACACTTCCATGCCCATGATGCTGGTGATCATGATTGTGATGACCATGCTCGTGGGAATGGGATTCATGGCCGTGTTTAAAATGATGGGTAAAGGTATTTTCTCTTATATCTTTATCTGCAATTTCACCATCTTCAACCTCAAATATGGCAAAAAGCGGACTTCGTCCAAAATGACTTGATATCTGTTCTCCATCTGTTGTTGCAATTGCAATCTTCATTTTATCACTAATTTATATTAATTCATATACTATTTGTGTTTCCTATAACCTGATAACAATTGATCTTTAATCCTGGTTCTAGATTTCATGTGATTTATATCACACATTTATGAGAGTTTCTTCATAAGAAATTCAGCCTGGTAACCGAAAAGTGATTAAAAAATATTTAATTTTGACATGGAATTTTTTTCTCTCAGTTTTTATATTAATTAACATTTATTTTCCCGTTATGATAAAATTCAATAAAATCCTTGTTGTAGGCATTCTTGTTTTGTTCAATTATTCATGTACAGAAAAAGGTGCACCCGAACAAAAAATAAAACCCAAAAATATAATTTTGCTAATTGGGGATGGCATGGGAGTTTCACAAGTATCTGTAAGTTTTTATTTCAATCCTGATGAAACGAATTTTAAAAGATTTCCAAGTACGGGATTCATTAATACTTCATCTTCGAGTCATAAAATAACAGATTCCGCAGCTGGGGCCACTGCTTTTGCCTCAGGTGTCAAGACGTTTAATGGTGCATTAGGAGTTGATAAAGAGGGAGTTAGTAAAGAAACATTGCTTGAAATTGCCTCAAACCGGAAGATGAAAACAGGGGTTGTTTCAACTTCCTCAATAACACATGCTACCCCAGCTGCTTTCTTTTCTCATGTTGAATCCAGGGGAATGCAGGAAGAAATTGCAGAACAGTTATTGAACTCTGAAGTTGACTTTTTTGCCGGAGGAGGAACGAAATGGATTGTCAACAGATCTGACAACAGAAATCTTTACAACAATTTTGTTTCCCAGGGTTTTGTAATGGACACACTTAATCTTGCTTCTGGAGGCCTCGATCCAGGAAGCAAATATGGTTTCCTTTTGTCGCCAGATGGTATGCCCGCTGCTAATAAAAACCGTGGAGATTTTCTTCCTGAGGCTACCAACCTGGCAGTAGATTATCTGAAACATTGCAAGGATGGATTCTTCCTGGCTGTTGAAGGATCCCAGATTGATTGGGCGGGTCATGGGAATGAGATCGAATATATGATTGCTGAAATGATAGATTTTGATAAAGCCATTGGAAGTGCACTTGATTTTGCAGAAGAAGATGGAAATACACTGGTAATTGTTACAGGTGATCATGAGACTGGAGGGATGGCTTTATCCCCCAAAGTAATACAGGATGGTGAAAAAGAATACTCAGATTATAATCAACCTGACCTTACATTTGCCACTGGAGGGCATACTACTACTTTAATTCCCGTATTTGCCTATGGACCAGGTTCTGATGAGTTTAATGGTGTTTATGAGAATAATGAGATCTTCCATAAGATCCTGAAGGTTACTGGTTGGCAATAACTGGTTCATAGCTCATAATTCATAGTCCGGATCTTTATTGTTTTTCATTTGGGATTAGGTGTATATTCTGCGCTCATCAGCGTTCAATATCTGCGTCTATCTGCGAGAAATCATACCCGGTTTTAAAAATTCAAGATAAAATCTGACAAATTTGCGTGTCTTTCAAGGTTGAGTTTTTTCCGTAACCGGTATCGTGCAATTTCAACCCCTCTTATAGAAATGTTTAACAATTGCGCTATTTCTTTTGAACTGAGATTTAATCGAAGATATGCACATAGTTTCATTTCCTGAGGTGATAAATCCGGGAAAGCCACTTTCATTCTATTACTGAAATCGCCATGAACTTCATCAAAATGAAATTCGAATTGTGTCCAATCCTCATCGATTGAAATATTGGAGTCAATTTCCTTTATGATTTTATTAATCGATTTTTTAGTATCCGGATTTTGATCTTTTTTAAGGATCCCTATGAGCTTTTGCTTGATCCCTGCAATGACTTCGTTTTTCGATATCAGATTCATTGTAGAGGAAGCGAGTTCCTGGTTCTTATACTTGATCTCCGTTTCCAGTTTATCATGTGATAATCGGGTAATCTCGGCATTCTTTTCAGCCTCTATCACTTTCATTTCGCTTTCTTTTTCAGATAATCTCTTGTTTTGCCGGGTAATTAGTTCCGCCTTTTCCTGCTTGTATCTTTTATCAACAAAGAATATGGTTAACGTCAGAATTGCTAATCCGCCTAAAAAATAGGATATATATGCATACGGTTTTTTATACCATGGCAGGGCTATCCTGAAAGTATAGGAGTAAACATTACTTTCGATTCCATAAATATTTTGTGCCTGTACTCTGAATGTATATATGCCTTTTGGAAGATTTGTGTATTCTTTGTAAGTATTAGAGGTCCATGATGACAATTCCTTATCGAAATTTTGTAGTATGTAGCGGTAACGAAGATGCTCAAATCCATCGAAATACGCTGCTGAATAACTGAATCGCAAGTCATTATCCTGATTGGGCAATGTAATGACTTGTGATTTAGTTTGATTGAATTTTATTTGCCCGTTCTCAATAAAATTACCCCCAAAAATCAGTGAATCGTTCATAGATATTAGTTCAACCTTTCGAAGCAAAATATCAAACTCCTGAAGTGAAGTATAATTTCGTGTTGGATTATAATGAATAAACCCTTCCTTACCTCCGTATAATATATTGAATTTATCTATAACAGTAATATTGTATGCATCATCATTAAGTAACCCATCAATTTTCTGGAATAAATCTGTTGTTACATGTGCCTTACCTAAATTATCAAACCAGAGTACACCAGACTTCTCTTCGGCGATGAAGTAAATACTGCCAAATGAGTCCTCTTTCATTTCTTTTATCACAATATCTTCTCCAAGAATTTTAGCGTAAGGATGTGTTTTAAAACAATCACAATTCAAATCATATTGATAAATTCCATCTTCTGTTGTAAAAATTAATTCATCCGAAATACTGAAAATATTGATGAGGCGATCAGATGGGAATTTATCGTCATATTGATAATAGATAATATCATCAACTTTTAACTTTTCTTCACCAATCTCAAGCTTGTAAACACCTCCATAACCATATGTCATCCAGATAATCCTATCGTTCTCTTTTACAATTGTCGGTCCGGAGTGATTTATCCCATCTAATTTGTTCTGATATGTAATCCCTTGTTCACTATTCCTAATCAGGTGTAATCCTTCATAATTGCATGCCATTATATCATGATCATCAGATAAAATACATGTCTTTTGAACTGATGGTATTGGAATCGTAGAATATGTCATAAGGCCTCTAACGTCATATATTCCATTATCATGGCTAATCAGTACACCTTTCCCATTACTTGTAATATGATTTACCAGACCTTCAATACCTGCGATAGGGATAAAATTCAAATCAAAATCCAATAAATCCTGATCCGAAAGATTCGACCGATAAGCACCAATATTAGATCCCAGATAAAGATACTCCCCGTGGGCACAGGCTGAATAACCTGTCCCTTCTATGCCAATGTTATCGTTTAACAACGTAAAAGGAGAGGAAATTTCAATCAAGGCTATCCCGCTATTTAATCCAGCCCAGATATTATTATGCTTATCCTGAAACAGACTGAGTACTGTATTTCCCAGTAATCCAGCTTTTTTATTTATGTCAAGTTCTAATTCCCCTTTTGAATCCAGTAATATAATTCCATGATTTTGTGTTCCTAGGGCAATTCGACCATCATCGAGAGAAATAGCGCAATTTATTGATAATCCTTTAACTGGATTAGATTGTTGCTGGGGCCATTTATTAAATTTTACACCATCATAATAATATAATCCATCTTGATGGGTTGCTATTAAGACACTCATATCTTTTTTAACCATCGACACAATTTCCTTATCTCTAAATACCTCACCTCCAGGAAAGCTTATAGGACTGGTTTCTCTCAATATCATAAGGCCTTTTCCGTTCTCCTGAATAAATACCCGATTGTCAATATAGTCTGAGAATCCTAAAGAATTTTCAAGGGTGATTATTGAGAAAATTCCTCCCTCATAAATATAAATGTGGGATGGTGTGCAGAAGTACAACGCCTCATCGATTTGGAAGATCTTTTGTATTTCACCAATTTTCGTAAAAACTCCAGGCACCTTATTCCCGATAGAGAAATAACTTAATTGTTGTGTTGAATCCGGGAAGAAATAACCAAAATCTCCCTGGTTACCTGCTAGGATCCTTCCCCGGGA
>JBHOSY010000018.1:0-39380 GCA_042584165.1 Bacteroidota bacterium
ATAGTAGTAAATCCCTTCTTCAAGTTGAACTTCTTTTAGGTTTGGTCAAACGAATATGACCGAGAATGGGCAGATATTTTCAAAGTTCAGGGAGAAGTTGCCCAAACGATAGCACAAGAGATAAATATTGTCATTTCCCCGGAGGATAAAGAGACTATTGAAACCATCCCAACAGATAATCTTACAGCATATGACTATTATCTAAAAGGAAATGAATATCAACAACGCAGTACATATGAAGAGGATTTAAGAATTGCAATTCAGATGTATGAAAAGGCGGTGAGTACTGATTCTTCTTTTGTACTGGCTTGGGTCGGATTGGCTTCTTCTCACAGACGAATTTATTGGTATTATTACGACAGAAGTGAAGAGCAATTAAAAAGGACAAAGGAGTACTTAGATCATGCTATTTCATTGTCACCAAACCTAAAAGAAGTTCAACTTGAAGAAGGGATTTACTACTATAATAGCAAACTTGACTATCCAAAAGCACTACAAATTTTAGAACCACTTAAATCCAAGTATCCAAATGATGAAAAAACTTATCAAATTATTGGAAATGTGTATAGAAAGATGGGAGATTATAATAAATCATTGGAAGTCTACAATCATGCCATCTCATTAAATCCATCTAACTATAATTTATGGCATAATAATGCATATACTTTTTGGTATCTCCGAAAATACGATGATGCTGAAAATTGCATCAAGAGGGCAATCGAACTCAATCCATCATATCATCTTTCTCAACTTAGCTTATTGAAGTTATATGCAAATACGGGACAAATAGAGAAAGCAAAGTCATATCTCAAAAACAATCAAAAATCTATTGACCATCCAGATATTAAAGTTGTTCAAGCATACATTGAAATCCTTGATGGAAATTATGATGAGGCATTACAAATTATTCAATCTTTATCCGAAGAAGTATTAGTTGACCTGATTTATTATGGAACAAAACATATACAATTAGGAATAATCTATCATATGATGTCAAACAAAGAGATGTCTGTCAAGCATTTTGAATCAGAGAAAACCATCCTTTTAAGTAAAATTGACCAGTCAGATAATGATTCACGAATATATCGTTCTTTAGGGATTACGTATGCTGGCTTGGGTATGAAAAAAGAAGCCATTGAAGCAGGGGAAAAGGCACTGGATATTCTTAGTTTCTCAAATCATGCAATGATGGGATTTCATCCTGAAATGGATATGGTTAAGATTTTAGTGATGGTAGGTGATTATGAGCATGCGTTGAGTAGACTAGAAAAAATTATCAACCAAACTGGGTATATAACGGCTAACGTACTTCAATTTGATCCATTTTGGAATCCAATCAGAGAGATGGAAGGGTTTAAAGCAATCATTAATAATCCAAAATATCAGGTAAACTTATCAGATAATTAATGCCCGAAGAAGATCGCAGACATATCGCAGTCATGTTCACCGACATTTGTTCATATACCTCACTTATGGGGTCTGATGAAGACAAGGCATTCGATATGCTCAAACGAAACCACACCATCCATGCCACCCTGATCAATAAACATAATGGTACATTAATTAAGGAGGTTGGAGACGGGACACTCGCCAGTTTCCCTCTCGCTTCTGATGCAGTTCGTTGTGCTATGGACATCCAGAAAGAAGCAAAGAGTCAAAATATACCTTTGAAGTGTGGTGTACACCAAGGGGAAATGGTCATGGTCGGAGCAGACGTCATAGGAGACGCTGTTAATGTTGCTTCAAGACTACAGGAATCGGCAGAGGAAGGATGCATTTCTATATCAGGTGCGGTGTATCGGGATGTGAAGAATAAAACAGGCATCACCACAAAATTCATCGGTGATAAAACATTGAAAGGTGTAGATGATCTTGTGAAGGTGTATAAAGTATTATGTGATGAAGCGGAACAGATTCCTGTTGATGATCAACCAGTAAAGTCTAAGAGTAGGTTATTGTATTACATCATGGCAGGAATAATTGTTGTTTGTGCTGTAATTATATTATGGCAATTATTGCCGACAAAAGAAACAATCCAAACTACACCAGAAGTGACAGTAGAAGAGATAGACAAATCCATTGCTGTACTTCCATTTAAAAACCTGAGTCCAGATGTAGATAACCAATACTTTGCAGATGGAGTTGCAGAAGGGATACTCAACCACCTGAGCAAGATCAAAGACCTTCGGGTTGCTGGACGAACATCAACTGAAAAATACCGTGAAACCACACTACAGATACCCGAAATTGGTGAAGAACTTAAAGTAACTTATTTACTTGAAGCAAGTGTGTTCAAATCCGAAGATAAAATAAGAGTTACAGCACAATTAATCAATGCTACTAATGATGAACATCTTTGGTCTGAACAATATGACAGGGAACTGGAGGATGTATTTGCTGTAATGTCTGATATTTCACAAGAAGTGGCATCAGAAGTAAAGGTGGTGATATTACCAGAGGTTAAAGAAAGAATAGAGTCATTGCCAACTGAAAATCTTAAAGCATACGATCTTTATCTCAAAGGAAAAGAATGTGAAGGAAGATTTTGGAGAAGTATGAATAATAAGGATAAAGACTGTGCTATAAATTATTATCAAAAAGCCATTCAACTTGACTCGCAATTTGCTGATGCATACGTCCCTTTGGGAAATTTAATTTTTTATGGTTCAGGAACGGAAATGATTTCTCCATTAGACTGGTCTGAACTAGCACAACCCATCATTGACACTTTATTAACTTACATAAACATAGCATTAGGTATTGACCCCAATTTGGCAGAAGCATATTTTATGCTTGGTATGTATTATATAAATGTGAATATTGACTATGTTAAAGGCATTGAAATGTTTGAAAAAGCAATTGATTTAAATCCAAATTATTATAATGCTACGTATAGGCTGGGAATGAATTATTTTCGAAAAGGTGATTATATAAAAAGTCTTAAATACTTCAAAAAAGCATCGGATTTAGTTATTGGAGATCCTGCTTACTTTAATAAATTCAGACAATTTGGAAACATATACCATGCTATTTGTGATGATCAGAGAGCCAATGATGCATATACAGAATATGCAGAATATAATTCAACTCAAGGATATTCTTCATTATGCTGGTTTAATGCATCAAAAGGTGAATGGGAAAAAATGAAGATATATGTTGATAAAAGATGTTCTATCGACAGCAGTTTTACTTGTTGGAATCAATTAGGTCGTTATCACATGTATAATAGGAATTTTAACGATGCGAAGTTATGTTTTGAGAGATACAGGGAAGCAATAAAAGATCGTGCTAATCATATGACATTAAGAGTTAGAAACAATTATGATTATGCTTATACACTTTATTTGTTGAATCAAAAAAATGAAGCAACCGAAATTCATAATGAATATATAGAAATGTGCAAAATGTGCTTTGAAAATAATTTCAATTGCCCGAGCGGTAATGGTTCTCTGAAATTCGATTTGGCAGGCATATATGCATTGTTAGGTGATAAAGAGAAAGCATATCAACTTCTTCATGAAATGGAAAATGAAGTATTTCATGGTGATTTAGTTTGGTATATGCAAGTTGATCCTCACTTTGAAAGTCTACGGGAAGATGAAGAATTTAAACAGATCATTCAACGACAGGAAAAGAAATTTGCTGATATAAGAGCAGAAATAGATCGGTTGGAGCAAGAGGGATTGTTATAACTACGGAACTGTTGATAATGAATATTGATTTTTAATTAATAATGTCCGAAGAAAGAAAATTAGCGGTAATTGTTTTCACAGATATTTCTGGATATACATCCTTGATGGGAAAGGATGAAGATCAGGCATTTGAAATGTTGAAAAAGAACCATGCTATCCATGAAAGAATTATTAACAAGTATAACGGTACGCTGATCAAAGAATTAGGTGACGGCATGCTCATTAGCTTTTCATTGTCTTCTGACGCTGTTAGATGTGCCATTGAAATACAAAAAGAATGTAAAGAACAGAGTATCCCATTGAAGTGTGGTGTACACCTTGGTGAAATGGTTATGGCGGGTGAAGATTTGTTGGGAGACGGTGTAAATATTGCTTCAAGGTTACAGGACATATCAGCAGAAGGGTGTATTACCATTTCAGGCAAAGTCTATTCGGATATAAAAAACAAAGCAGGCATCAATACAAAATACATTGGTGAAAAGAAGTTGAAGGGTGTTGATGATCCTGTGAAGGTGTATGAAGTATTGTGTGAAGAAGATAATCAGAAACCTGTTGATGATAATCCAGTAAAGTCTAAGAGTAGGTTAATGTATTACATCATAGCGGGAATTGTAGTGGTGATAGTAGCATTTTTGATTTGGCAATTCTTGCCCACAAAAGAACAAGAAATAACACCAATTGCAGAAGAATCCGAAACAGTTGAGGTCGACAGGTCAATTGCTGTGCTTCCATTTACGAATATGAGCAATGATCCTGAACAGGAATATTTTAGTGATGGAATGACTGAAGAAATATTAACCCATCTTTTTAAGATTGGTGATTTGGTAGTTAAATCAAGAACTTCTGTTATGGGGTACAAAGGAACAACAAAAAAAATAACTGAAATAGCAGACGAATTAGGTGTAAAACATGTATTGGAAGGTAGTGTAAGAAAGGTGGGAAATAGAGTACGGATAACTGCTCAATTAATTGATGCGGTCAATGACATTCACCTTTGGGCAGAAACTTATGAAAAAGACTTATCTGATGTATTTGCTATACAAAGTGAAGTTGCCCAGAAAATAGCATCTTCATTAAAGATAACAATAGATAAGGATGTGAAAGAAAGAATTGAAACTTTTCCAACGGATAATATGACTGCTTATGATTATTATCTTAAAGGCAATGAATTTTATTGGAGTCATTGGGGTGCAGATGATAAAAAGTTACTATTTGAATCAATAGAATATTATAAAAAAGCAGTTGATCTTGATCAAAATTTTTCACTTGCCTATACAGGATTAGGAAGATCATATTGGAGGGTAGCTTTTTATGAACCAAATTCTAAGGGACCTGAATTATTAAATAAATCAAAATCTTATCTTAATAAAGCAATTGATCTTGATCCATATAATGGGTGGGCATATGCAGAAATGTCATTTGTGTCAATAGATTGGGATTGGGATAGTGCAGCTACAAGGCAAAATCTGGATATGGCAATAAAATTAATGCCCAATGATCGTAATGCATATATTCATTACTTCTATTTTGAACAAAGGTTAGGTAATTGTGATAAGATGGAATCAATCAGGCAAGAATTAAAAAGGTTCAATGAAGGTGCTGATCATCCATATAGTAGTCCAAGTTTCAGAATTTTGTTTTGCCAAAAAAGATACTCAGAAATCGTTCAGATAGCAGATGAATATTGGGGTGATGATATTCCACCGAATGTTGTATGGATGTTATTTCAATCTTATATTATTCTCAACGAATTTATTAAAGCAAACGAAGTAGTTGAATATATAAGAGATCATTATTTGCAGAAATATTTTTATTATGTCACAAGGGGCATGTTGGAGGCAAAGCAAGGAGATAAGGAATCTGCATTAGAAATGTGTGATAGCTTGTTTCAACTATCTTCTACTGGGAGATTCAGAAATGAAAGTATTGCATACATTTATGCTGGTTTGGGGGAGAAAGAAGAGATGTATAAATATATTTATAAGGCACTTGAATCAAGAGAGGGAATCCATGAGTTCATAATTAACCTACCAAAATATATTTCATGTCAGGATGACAAGGAATTTCAAGATATTAACAGGAAAATTTGGATACCGTTTGAGGGGAAATAATTATTGATAAAAGTAACCTCATCACCGCCATGATCTACGCCCAAATGGGAGAAACAGACCTTGCCTTCGAATTTCTTGAAAAAGCCTATGATGCCCATGAAGTGGAAATGTACTGGTTAAAAGTTGAACCTCCCTTTGAACCTATTCATGATGATGTACGTTGGCAGGTGATGCTGGATAAGGTGGGGTTTCCTGAGTAAATACCAATTACGATGTAATACGGTAAACTTATATCACCAACTAATCATTGCGTAAATTCCCAGGCAGGTTTCATCTCCCATGCATCTAAAATATTTAGTGTGGTTTCTCCTCCTATACTGAACAGTTCAATGTCCTTGTTCATATGATAATCGTCGAAAACACCACTGAAAGTCTGTCCATTGACAAAAAGTTCGAATACAGAATGATCAAGAAACAGGTGCATTTGTACAGGTTGATCTTCTGGTATGTAAACTGATGCCTGACCTAATTCCGCATATGGTGAAGGGATTTTTATATTACCGATGACTCCAATTTGTCCATCAGACACATCATAAAATATTTCTGTTAAAGAATTATGATCATTATTTGTATGGATCTTCAATCCAAAACGGGTGGCTGTACCCGGATCAAATTCAGCGATAATCTCACAGGCATTGATTCCCGGCTCATGAAACGAAATAGCTGTATTTTCCTGAATCGTGATTGATTCATAATGCCTGCGATTGCTTCTGAGAGTTTTGACTTCGGGAACAGGTTCCTGTATTAACCGATCCTCCTTAAAAGTAAGTACCCGGGGTAAAAGATGGACCCCATACCAGCGAATTGATCCTACCTCTCCAGATGCATACAGGTGCATCGATTGAATGATCCGTCGGCTGGATCCGTCAGGTCCCCTGTCATCTATAATGGATGGGTTGAAACAATGAAATGTATTCAGATGATCCAGGAGTTTACCTTCATCGTCATCAGGAATGAAGGCAGGCCGCGACATATCAAATTGACCCACCCAATATTGTGCCGGTCGGGTGCCGGTAATTAAAACATATTTGTCCCCAAATGGCAGGAGATAGGGGTATTCAGTAAATCCCCAACACTGCTGGTCACTTTTTGGATCAAGATGTTTCCTGACGCTGAAAATTTCACCTTTTTCAGTCCAGTTAACCAGGTCTTTGGAAGTAAGTAATATAATGGCATCTCCCAGATCACCGGTACGCTTTCCCCAATACTGTTTTGTGGTCAATGAATACCAGGTGTCACCATCTTTCCATGTATGTCCATCATGGTGTATCATGTTGGTCATCACAGCTTGTTTATCCGTAAAAGAAACAAGGTCATCATAACTATGTGCCAGTACACCGATTTTACCCTTTTTGCCCAGAGCCGTATAGATCATACTGGGTATTCCCCGGTCATCATAAAACAGGTTAGTCAGCCAGATCCCATAAACATCCAGTTCTGAATCTGACCAGACTCCAATCGGCATGTCCTTCCAGTGAATCAGGTCATCGCTCACAAAATGCGCGAGTGGCGTAAGTGCCAGCAGTGAAACCATATTACGATAACTGAAAACGTGATATTTCCCATTATGATAAAAAGATCCTGCCGGATCCAGGATCGCGTCCATCGGTGCTGTCAGGTGATAGACTGGCCGTTTCGGATCTTTTGCCATAAATGTTCGCATGGATAAACCCAGTTGTTCACAGGTAACTACATCTTTATTCCGGGAAGCATCAAAAAACTTCAGGTAATCATTCAGACATTTTGATGATTCATCTATCGAAATTTTTGATGATTTTTCAATGGTGTTTACTTTACATAATTGTGCAATATCGAAATCACTCAGTGCCCGGGTCCAGATAACCACGTGATCCATGGAACCCTCAAAAAACCGTTGAAATAAAAATGCAATCACATGATCCGGGAATCCACTAAGAGGAGGATCATCTATCTGCCAGCCACCTAACAGGATTGGACCTGGATCAATTACTTGTGTTTCCTGAGGTATGCGAATGTGATTGAGTAAATTACCATCCAACACAAAATCAATATATCCTGCCCGAAAACGGATAATTACATCATGCCATTCGTTCATACTAATTTTCGTGAACGGTATTTCTCGATACATCGAGCCCATCAAATCTCTGACTCCTAATATACCTATAACTAAACCACTTTCATGAATCACGAGGGAGAACAGATCTGTTCGCAACAATCCTCCTGATTTGAGAGGTTTTACACGCAGGTATATTGAAAAATCGCTGAACGGTGAAAGAATTGCGTTTTCTGATTTACTGGAAAATGTTAAACAGCCCTGCCCATTAAATACTGCAACTCTTCCATCACCACCATGTTCAATGGATATTTCTTGCTGCTTACCTGGAATTTCAACATTTATCTGAACATTTGTTGTATTACTATTCGCCCACTCATATTTCCCGGAAAAATCGGCAGGTCCATTAAAATGCCAGATTATATCAGCATTAAAATTACCTTCATCATCTATTTGTTTTTTTGAATGTGAATTTCTGAAATCATTCACTTTCAAGGTACCTGCTGTGATAAAGAATATCCCTAAAAAGAAAATAAAAAAATTCCATATCAGTATTTGCATAATGTTTAAGGAGATGATTTTACTGTTCGGCTAATTTAAAAACATATTAGCAGAATCAGGATTCTTTATTTGTCCAGTATTTTTCAATTTCCTCCAGGCTTTTCCCTTTTGTCTCGGGAACAAACCGGTAGAAAAAGAGGGTTGCGATAAAGCAGAATCCGGCGAAGGTGAAAAAACCGGCATTCATTCCGATCTGTGCAACAAACCAGGGAAATAGAAACGCTGTCAGGAAGTTAATGCTCCAATTAGTAAACGTCGCAATGGACATAGCCCGGCCACGTATCCTGGTGGGAAATATCTCGCCGGTCAGGACCCAGATAACAGCATTAATAGAAATTGCGAGGCTGGCCATGTAAATGCAGAGCATCACTACAATCCAGATCCCGGATGTCAGACCGATTGAAAATTGAATAGCAATAATCAGTAATGAAATAAAAACTGCTGCCATTCCCCCGATCAGGAGCGGCCTCCGGCCCCATCTGTCTATCCTCCACAGGGCAATAACTGTAAAAATGAGATTTATAATACCTATGGCTACCTGGAACTGTAGTGCATTGTTCAGCATAAACCCGGCATTCTCGAGGATGGTCGGACCATAATATACAACAATGTTCACCCCGGTAAACTGTCCGAAAAATGAAAGACCAACTCCTGCAAGCAGGGCCAGGCGTAATCCGGGTTTCAGGAGTTCCTTAATATGGCTCTTTTGATGATCTACTGAGTTAAAAATCTCTTCAGATTCTTTTTTGGCAATCACTTCTCCACTGATCCTGACAAGAATATTATGTCCTCTCTCCCGCTGTCCGGCTTTGATCAACCAACGGGGGCTTTCGGGGACCTGTATAAGGAGTATGAAAAATAAAGCCGCCGGGATCATCTCAGCTCCGAACATTCCTCTCCATACTTCAGAAACCATTATTTTATGTAAAATACCTGTTCCATCAATAGCATTTATATGACCCTGTGCGTAATCCAGTAATACCCAGTTCGAAAAATAGGCCAGCAAAATCCCGATGACGATGGATAACTGATATAGTGCAACAAGTCGACCACGTATGTTTGGTGGAGCGAATTCTGATATGTATAAAGGCGATAGAACAGATGCCATGCCTACACCCAATCCTCCGATCAACCGTGCGATGATGAGAAATGTAAATGAAGGTGGAATGGCCGATCCTAATGCTGAAAGAAAAAACAAAAGAGCAGAAAGAATCAATGTTGGTTTCCGTCCAAAACGATCACTCAACGTTCCAGCTATCAACGCGCCAATTATTGCACCAACTAGAGCTGAGCTCGTAAACCAGCCGGCTTCCAGTTTTTGTAAAGCAAATTGTGTTTCAACCATCCCAAAGGTTCCGGAGATAACGGCAGTGTCGAATCCAAAGAGCACACCGCCAAGGGATGCTACAAAACAGGCTTTTGCTAGAAATATTTTATCGCCATGTGTTTTATTGAAAGGCATTTAAATCAGATTAGATATTGACAATTGAATGTGAGTTCTAGATAATTCCATTATTTATTATACCTTATACGATTTCTGTCGCTCCTTCTCTTAGTGTTTTCTTGTTGCCTTGGTGTCTTTGCTCCTTCGTTGAGTCCTTCACCAGAGGCTTCGGCCTCCGGTGAAAGCTTCAGCGCAAGCGTTGTGGCAGGATAAATAACTTTTTAGCCACCAAGTCACGAAGACACAAAGTTTCACCAAGATAATTGTATTTAACTCACTCAAGGAACGATTTAAATACTCTTTTCTAAATTGAACCCAAGTTATTCTAATATTTTGGTCTCCTTGCCTTCACAAAGATCTTCCGGTAATAATCACTGAACAAGTTTGCTTCAACAACCCCGAGACTTGTACTTGAATGAATAAATCTCACATGATCTTTCGACCGGACCTCAGTTACCATGCCTGCATGTGTAATTTTTCTTCTCCCTGGTTTGGCTGAGAAAAACACAAGATCACCTTCTTTCAATTCATCTTTGCTTACACCCTTTCCATATTTTGATTGTTCTTTTGCGGTCCTTGGAAGCGATATGTCAGCCGATTTGAAAGATGCGACCAATAATCCGGAACAATCTATTCCGGATCGTGTTGTGCCACCGTATTTATAAGGTGTCCCGGTATAGGATCTTGCCGTTTGGACTACCTTTTCAATTTTTCGCGTTCTGGCCTTTTTACCTGAAGCACAGGAAAACAGTATGAATGCGGCAATTATCAGCCAGCTAAATCTGAATTTCATGTAAGGGAATTTTTCAATTCCTCAAATTAGTAAAAATTACGTATTAATTTCGGGATAACTTTTAAAGTATGTGTGGTATTACAGGATTAATGGCATTCAATGAAGCAGGCAGGTTTCATATGATTAATCTGCAGAGATCTATTGAGCTATTGTCAAGCAGGGGGCCGGATGCTCAGGGTTCATTGCTGGAAGAAAGAGTTGCCCTGGGTCATCGTCGCCTGGCGGTCATTGATCCCACACCGGAAGCTAACCAGCCCATGTCGGATTCAACGGGCAGATATACCATAGTATATAATGGGGAGGTGTACAACTTTGGAGAAATCAAACAGGAGCTGGAAAGTAAAGGTGTTGTATTCAAAACACATTCCGATACCGAAGTTGTGCTGGAAGCTTATGTTCATTATGGGGAAAAGTGTCTTCAGAAATTTAACGGCTTTTTCTCTTTTTGCATATTCGACAAGGAGCAGGATGAACTCTTCCTTGCAAGGGATCGCTATGGTATAAAACCGCTTTATTATTTTCAGGATGAGGATAAATTCTTGTTTGCTTCAGAGCTGAAATCGCTCATGGCATATGGCTTTATAAAATCGATTAATTTCAATGCCCTGTACTTTTATCTACAGCTGAATTACATACCGGCACCACTTTCTATCCTGAACGGTGTTCATAAACTTTACCCCGGAAATATAATCAGAGTATCAAAAGGCAGGTTTGAGACAGAAAAATATTACTCCATTCCGACCGAATCGGGTAACGATTCTCAAGACTATCAGGATCAAAAAGAAAAGATTGTTCAACTTCTTGATGATTCTGTCAGACATAGATTAATCTCGGATGTTCCCCTGGGAGTTTTCCTCAGCGGAGGCATTGACTCATCCGTGATTACGGCATTGGCATCACGGCACACTGACAATCTTAAAACTTTTTCCATCGGTTATAAGGATCAGCCATTTTTCGATGAGACCAGGTATTCCCGGTTGGTGTCTTCACATTTCGATACTGATCACACGGAGTATCAGTTAGGCACCTATGAACTATATCAGAACCTGGATAATATCCTGGAATATATCGATGAACCGTTTGCCGATTCCTCTGCTATCCCGGCTTATTTATTAAGCCAGTATACAGGAAAGGAAGTTACAGTGGCTCTGTCGGGAGATGGAGCCGATGAATTGTTCGGGGGCTATAATAAACATATGGCCTTTCACAAAAGTCTGAATCGTGGATTAACAAATACATTGATTAAATACCTGTATCCTGTTGCAGGTGTATTCCCAGCGTCCCGAAATAACAGATGGGGAAATAAACTAAGACAGATCCGAAGATACGGATCCGGTTTGAATATGGATTTAAAGGACAGGTACTGGCACTGGGCGGTATTAAACAGTGAAAACAAGGCACTTCGCTTATTATCCGATAATATACAATCTCAAATAAATTTTGACGATTATCATTCATCCAGAGCGAATTTCCTTGATCCGCTGGATGAGCGTACTGGTATCAACTCAATACTCACAGCAGATTTAATGTTCGTTCTCCCGAACGATATGTTGTTCAAAGTGGATTCCATGTCCATGGCAAATAGTCTTGAAGTACGGGTTCCATTCCTGGATCATCATCTTGTCGAATATGTCCATTCTATTCAAGGAGACCACAAGGTAAATAACAAAATGAAGAAGCGAATTCTTCAGGATGCCTTCAGGGAGATATTACCGGCTGAACTTTACAAACGACCAAAACAGGGATTTGAAGTACCTTTGCTTGGCTGGTTCAGGACTGAACTGAAAAGCCTGATCATGGATGATTTGCTGGAAATGAATTTCATCCGGGATCAGGGTATTTTTAATGAGAAAGAAATTGCACGATATCGCAGGAAACTATTTTCCCTGTATCCAGGAGATATACAAGCTCATATATGGGGGCTGATTGTTTTTCAATCGTGGTGGAAGAAATATTTTTCGTAAAATCATATGGAAGAAATGAATGAACTCGAGGTTGCCCTGAACAACAAGCTTGATGATTTGAGTAAAAAAATCGAAGGGGATCTTGTCTATGATAAGGTACAAAAAGTCATTTACGCGACCGATGCCTCGGCGTACCGTGAGATCCCACAGGCTGTATGCCTTCCAAGATCAATCAATGACATAATAGAACTGGTTCAATTTGCCAGAGAAAACAAACTATCACTAATCCCAAGAGCAGCCGGTACCTCACTGGCCGGGCAGGTAGTAGGGAATGGGATTATTGTGGATGTTTCGAAATATATGACTCAGATCCTTGAACTCAATGTAGAAGAGCAATGGGTCCGTGTTCAACCTGGTGTTATTCGTGATGAGCTAAATATGTACCTGGCACCCCATGGTCTGTATTTTGGTCCCGAAACCTCTACATCCAACCGTGCCATGATGGGGGGAATGGTGGGGAACAATTCCTGTGGCTCCAATTCTGTTGTGTATGGGAGTACAAGGGAACATCTTCTCGAAGTAAATATGATTTTAGCTGACGGATCAGAGGTTGTTTTTAAGGAAACCGGCCTGAATGATTTTCAAAGCAAATGTGAAGGGAGTGATGTTGCTTCAGATCTGGAAAAACAGATCTATGAGAACATAAATTCCATACTTTCAAATACCGGAAACCAGGAAGAAATAAAACGGGAATTCCCGAAACCGGAGATTCCCAGAAGAAACACAGGGTATGCAATAGATTTATTAATGCAATCCGATCCTTTTACCGGTAATGGTATCCCATTCAACTTTTGTAAACTTATTGCAGGATCGGAAGGAACACTTGGCATGATGACAGAGATCAAGTTACACCTCATTCCAACTCCACCCCCTGAAAAAGCCGTGGTTTGTGTGCATTTCGATTCTCTTTATGAATCCCTGGAAGCTAATCTTATTGGATTGAAATACAAGCCTTCGGCAAGCGAATTGATTGATCATTATATTCTTGATTGTACAAAGCAAAGCATCCAGCATAAAAAGACCCGGTTTTTCCTTAAAGGGGATCCTAAAGCAATCCTTGTAGTAGAGTTTTCACATGATGATGAGATTAGCCTTCAGCAAACCATCGATGATTTTATTAAAGATTTAAAAGATCATAAGTATGGATACCATTATCCTGTCTTACGTGGTAGCGATGTTCAAAAAGTATGGGCCCTGAGGAAAGCCGGACTGGGACTGCTTTCAAATATTCCGGGAGATGCTAAGCCTGTACCTGTCATTGAAGATACGGCTGTCGAAGTAAAAGAGCTTCCTGCGTATATCAAAGAGTTTAATGAGTTGATGAAGGAGCATGATCTGTATTGTGTTCATTATGCTCATGCTGGTTCCGGTGAAATACATCTGCGTCCTATCATAGATCTCAAAACGAGTGAAGGTCACCAGCTTTTCAGAACTGTGTTAAAAGAGATCGCCGTACTGGTTAAAAAGTATAAGGGCTCCCTGAGTGGAGAACATGGTGATGGCCGACTTCGTGGAGAGTTCATTTCATTCATGATTGGAGATAAGAATTATGAATTGCTGAAAGAAATTAAAAGGGCATGGGATCCTAACAACATATTTAATCCGGGTAAAATTGTTGATACCCCACCCATGAATTCTTCACTCAGATATGAGGCCAATCAGGAAATACCGGATATCAATACATATTTTGATTTCTCCAGCCTGAAAGGAGTACTTCGTGCAGCCGAAATGTGCAATGGATCTGGAGATTGTCGTAAAACCCACCTGACCGGAGGTGTAATGTGTCCGAGTTATATGGCCACTAAAAATGAAAAAGATACTACCCGGGCAAGGGCTAACATGCTCCGGGAAATTCTAACAAATTCAGAAGAAGATAACAGGTTTGACAGCGAGGAACTTTACCAGGTCATGGAACTCTGCCTGTCATGCAAAGGATGCAAATCAGAATGTCCATCCAACGTTGATATGGCCAGGTTGAAAGGTGAATTCCTGCAAAATTATTATGATGTAAACGGGGTTCCGCTGAGAAGCAGAATGGTAGGACAATTTTCTAAAGTTAACAAACTGGCTTCAAAGACACCTGCATTGTTCAACGTGCTGAGTGGAAGTATTATTGGCAAATCAGTACAATCAATTGTTGGATTTTCACCAAAACGAAAGCTCCCGGCAGTAAGCCAAATAACTTTAGATGCCTGGTATAATAAGTTTTATCGCTCCTCTGGTTCAAAACCGGTTTGGCTTTTCAGTGATGAATTCACCAACTACAATGATGCTGAAATAGGAATAAAAGCAATTAAACTTCTTGATAAACTGGGATATCATGTTCAGTTGGCAGAAATCGGTGATAGTGGAAGGGCTCTATTCTCAAAAGGTCTAATAAAAAAAGCCAGGCCACTGGCAGAAATCAATGTGAAAGCTATGGTGGAAAAGATCTCCGAGGAGCATCCGCTGATTGGAATTGAACCTTCTGCCATTTTATCATTCCGGGATGAATACCCTGACCTTGTAGGAAATGAATTGAAAGATAAAGCAGTTGAGATTGGAAAATATTGTTACCTGTTTGATGAATTTATTTCGAAGGAGTTTGAACTGGGAAATATCCAGGCGGAAAGTTTTGTTGATCAGAAACAGGAAATCAAAGTCCATGGCCACTGTCATCAGAAAACACTGGGTGAAACCAACACATTACTGTCTGCTTTATCGATACCTGTTAATTATTCTGCTACCCTGATTGATGCCGGATGTTGTGGAATGGCAGGTTCATTTGGTTATGAGAAAGAACATTACGGTATCTCTATGGAAATAGGTGAGTTGAAACTATTTCCGGAAATAAGGGAGTCAGACAAAGAAACAATAATCTCGGCCCCGGGTACCAGTTGCAGACACCAGATTAATGATGGTACCGGCAGACATGCACTCCATCCAGCCGAAGTGTTATGGGACGCATTATTAGACAAAGACTAGTTTTATAAGATGCATTCCTGGGGTGACGATCGTCCGTACAATTCATTTGCCAGTCGAATCAAAGAAAAATATGGTTCAAGGCTTCAGAAAGTTTCAGTAAACGCCGGATTCACCTGTCCTAACCGTGACGGCAACGTGGCAACCGGGGGCTGTACCTATTGCAACAATGCAAGTTTTACCCCCTCCTATTGTACTGACCAGGAAAGTATTACTTCTCAAATTAATAACGGCATCGAATTTTTAAAGTGGCGGTATAAAAAGTTGGGGCATTTTCTTGCATACTTTCAATCCTACTCCAATACATATGACACATTGGACATATTGAAAGAGCGATATCTTACGGCACTTGATCACCCTGAAATTTCCGGACTTGTCATTTCGACCCGACCCGATTGCATAAATGACGATATCCTGGATTATCTTCAATTGCTTTCTGAAAAGCAACATATCTTTCTGGAGTACGGTATTGAATCCTGTTATAATGAAACACTAAAAAAAGTAAACCGGGGGCATTCATTTGAACAGACAAGAACAGCCATTGAACTAACTGCAGAAAGGAAACTTCATGTAACAGGTCATCTTTTATTTGGTCTGCCCGGGGAAACCCGTGATATGATGCTCAACGAAGCAACAATTGTTTCTTCATTGCCCCTCAATGCCTTGAAGTTCCACCAGCTCCAGGTAATCAGGAATACCAGGATGGCCACTGATTATAAATATAATCATGACCAATTCAATCTTTTTTCACTTGATGAATATATAGACTTTGTAATCAGCTTTATTGAAAACCTGAATCCTGATATTGCATTGGAACGACTGGCAAGCGAAAGCCCGCCTGGTTATAGAATTTCAGAAGGATTTGGGAATAAACGGGTAGACTGGGTACAAAAAAAAATTGAAAGCGTTATGAAGGAAAGAAATACTTGGCAAGGGAAAAAGTTTAAAAAATAAATCAAAAGTTCCTATAATACTTTACAGAGCAAAAAATCAAATATTGCATTTCCTCAAACGCTTTCAATATTTCAAAAATTGTATATCAACCAAAAAAAACCAATTACACAAAATCACTCTACACAATTTAACTTTGGAAAAAATAATTAACTTAAGACCAAAGCTTGAATCGCTACTCGATTCAGTGCACTAAGGTAGAATAATGACCCAGCCGATTATTTGATAAATATCATGCGATTGCATGATTTTAGTCATATTTTGAGGATGTGTTAACGTTTGCAACACTTTATTAAAAAAACATTAAATCCTGATCAAATTTTTAACCGAATATTCCAATGGTCGCTAAGTATTTAGATATTTTTAATTTTAAGCATGTTTTATTAATCATTTTCACATTAAGTGTACATAATACACTTGCCACTTCAGAATTACAGGATTCCTTAATTTCTGTAAGAGATTCTTTACGCAATCTGCTGGATGAAACAAATCCGAAATGGTCAACATCAACTACTGATCAAGAACATTTATCAATCTTTAAAAGTATTGTTACTGCTGATGATAATTTGATCAGCATGCTATATGATAGTCTTGAATCAAAAAAAGTGTTTTATGAAACCAGTGTGAAAGAATATAAGAGTTCACTGGCTGCTGTAAATAATAAACTTGATCTGGTTAATGACCGCCGGGGGAAGCTTGAACGAACGGTTTTAATCCTCGTTCTCGTACTGATGATGCTTACTTATTATGTATTCAAATTACAAAGAAAAAAATCAGTTGAAGAAGACTGAAATTTATTCATTAACCTGATTAGAATAGAGTTGAGTGATTCAGACCAGGGCGGAGGTCAAGCATGGAAGTCGGAAGCTGGAAGCCGGAAGTTAGTAATAAAATAATGCATCCAAAACCATACTTCATCCATTGTAAGCTTTTACGATGGGGATTATAAACATTATCGTAATTGCAATTCATCAAATTTCTCCAGCGTATCCGGATTAAAAACTTCCATAATAATCTTTTTCCCTTCTACATGAAAAAATACCAGTGCATTCTGGGTAGTAAATCCAGTTACATCGGAAGACCAGGGTGTTATCTCCTGCGCGTAATATGGGGCACCAGCGGCTCCATTATTAATCTGATAAATAGATCTTTTCAGCGTAATTTTTGGTTTGTTATAATCGTCAGGATAAATATTAGTCCCCGGATTGATATGTGTTTTACAATAATTGTGTTCATCCCCGGTAAGTATGGCAACTGTTTTCTCAGATTTGTTTACAATGATCTCCAGCAGATCATCCCTTCTTTCAATAATACCCTTTGCTACGGGTTCCCCAGCTATGTAAGGACGGTGATTATTGTTACCATTATACCACATATCATCACCAACATGCCCGCCATTTGGGAAAAAAGGCGTGTGGAGTGAAATAAATATATGATCAATGTTTTCATCTTCCTCCAGCATCTTTGTGGTTTCTTCGAGCCATTTCAACTGCATGTCCATGATGTACGCATGTATATTTCCACTTGTAATTGAAACCAGGTTCGTAGTAGGTGCATACCAGTAGTCGGAGTTTAATACGATCATGGCTACATTATCATAAGTATAATAAAAAACCGATTCCTTGTAGGAAGGGAAATCTTTTTTCTTTGGATTTGGATCGTATGAGGCACCATCCTCACTATCTGGTCCATTCATCGGATTTACAAAATGGTCTTGATAAATCTTCTCACCAGAGACCTTATCAAATGGGAATTTGTCAATGGCATAATACTTAACTACACTTTCTGCAAATGTATGCATTAGCGCTTCATGATTTCCCATGGTGGTTATCAATGGATAATATGCTGCAAAGGGTTCAATTGAGTGCTTCCAATTCACATATTCCAATGCCAATTCATTTGGATCGGTTTTATAACCGGAGATCATATCTCCTGAAAACTGCATAAAAGCAACATTTTTAAATTTAGCAAGTGATGCAATTCGTTTCATGATATATGCATTTGCGCCATAAATATCTCGTTCACCACCCCCTTGACCGGATCTCGAGTCACTTGCATATGCAAAGGAAAAAGGTTTTCTTGATCCAGTTAATGGTGCTGTTTTAAAACCATATTTAAAACTATCGGCTCCACATTTAATGATATAATCATACGATTTATCAGGCTCCAATCCCTCTACCTTTATTTCATGATGGGTCGATTTTTTAGAGGTTTGAAACACTTTACCATTTACTTCTATTTCAACTATGACTGAATTGTTCGTCTCACAGGATATCGTACATCCTCCTTCATTCAACAGGTTAATAAACGGACCTTCGATAATGGTATTATCAATTTCAAACGGTCCAATCCCTTTAAATGTCACTTTCCCGTCATACAACATATCCCCCATATTATTGACCACACGATAACCCAATGTCCCATATCCCTTTTTCTGCCATCCGATCATATCATATCGCCCTCCCATTGTTGTCAGGTTCACAAAGGCTTTTCCATTTAATATCTGTACGGGTTGTCTGAAAAAAACGGGCTGAGGATGTTTTGAATCACCATAAGGAATAAAACCATAATACAATGTCCCGGAGCCTAAGGCATCTTTAAAGTCAAAATAAATTCCATTCTTGGTGGCCTGGGGATCCCCGATTAGTTTTTCCAGGGTTATCTGCGCTGTGTCCCTTCGGGCGAATATTTGTTTGCCATCATATTGCAGCAACAGATTCCCATCAAAATCAGAGATTATGTTTGAATGAACTCTGGGTATTTTAACTTTTTGAGCTGGAGAAATTGTGATCACAAACAGTACTAGTACCAGCGTACTTAACAGAAAATGTCGCATTTTATTTTTTTGATTTAAAGGCCTGAATATCCATAAAAACAGGTAAATGATCACTATATCCACCGGAATATTTTAATCCAGTGTATGTTCTTAAAGGTCTAAACGACTCAGGATCTAAAAGCCAATCAGGGCGAAATATTTCAACATGGTTCTTACTATCATCTAAATTAAAACAGGCATCAAATATATTCTGAGATACAATAATCTGATCAATCATTTCCCAAACTTTAAAATTCTGGATATGGGAATAAGTCCCCTCTCCACGCTGCTTTAATGGATACATTAAATTGATAAGTGAGACTTCACTTCCAGGTGACCCTTTTGCCTGGAGTATATTTAATATGCTGGTATCATCTGGTTCGTCATTAAAATCACCCATGATTACAATATTGGGCATGATTTCTGAATTGTTGATTGAGTCTGTCTTTGTTTTAAGGATCGATGCTGCCAGAATCCGTCTTTGTTGAGATTCAATTTTACCTCCACGGCGAGAAGGCCAGTGATTTACAAATACATGCAGTGTGTCAGTGTTCAGAAGTACACCTTTTACGTATAATATATCCCGGGTGATCAAATCAGGAACCTGTGCTCCACTAACCTCAATGGCTTCATAATGCATTGGTTCAAATTTATCCTGGTCGTAAAGAAGGGCTACATCAATCCCACGTTTATCCGGGGAATTCGTATGAATAAAATTTAATTGGGCGGTTTTTAATGGCGTTTTATATATCAGGTCCTGTAAAACTCGTTGTTCTTCAATTTCACATAGTCCAATCAGAACGGGAACGTGCCACTCCCCAATGGCTATAATTACCCTGGCAATATTGTTGAGTTTCTTCCTGTATCGCGAGAATGTCCAATAATATTGTCCGGTTGGCGTAAAATCCTCGTCCGATTTCAACGTGTCATCAGCAGGGAAAAATAGATTCTCAACATTGTAAAACATAATCCTGCTGGATTGTTCATTAGATTGGATTCCGGAGGCATGCAATTCTTGTTTTATGTCCTGGGAAAGAGAAGGATTTACCACCAGGATTGAAAACCCAATTACCACATACCAGGCTTTCAAAATGAATATAGGGGGTTTACTTTTGAGAGAATACTTCCTTATCATAGCATAGTTGAAACAGTAAAATTATTGCGATTTATTATTCGGAATTAACTTACCACCTTGAATAATATAATAAACGGCAGACCGATAATAAACACAACAGCCATCATACACGCTAACACTGTAGCACCCACAAGACTTAATAATTTGAAAATTCCCATCCCATTAAATATTAAATCTCCACTTAATTTGAACAGTAAATTTCAAAAAAAAATGTAATCATGCAAGAAATACTTTGTCTTTTACATTACAAACCATATGAGAATTAAAAAAAATGCAATAAGAATATAGTAAAGTCCAAGTTTATAATATGCTATTTGGGTACACTCTAAAGTTATTCAGTCTGAAAAAATGGTGTCAGTAGATAGGGGTTGGGGGTTGGAAGGTAAAGTAATTAATTCTTTATAAATTAGAATCTTAATATTTTACATAATTGGAACAATATCTTGACAATAAAAATATTCTGGTAACAGGAGCGAGCAGGGGAATTGGTCGGGCGATTGCAGAGTACCTGGCTAAAGCAGGGGCAAACCTGGCTATCCATTATCATCAGAATATCGGGGCCGCTAAGGAAGTATTAGATGAATGTGGTAACAAATCATTTATACTTCAGGCTGATCTCTCTAACAGGAATGAAGTTGACAAACTATTTCATAAAGTCGTTGAAGAATTCGCAACTGTTGATGTCATAATTAATAATGCTGGTATTGCAATTAATTCAGATCCTCTCGGGGATGATATTCAATGGACGGATGACTGGTTAAAAACAATGGAAATAAACCTGAATGCAACTGGTTATCTATGTAAAAAAGCCATTTCCCACTTCCTGGAAAAAACCATTCGTGGAAAAATCATTAACATTTCATCCCGTGCAGCATTCCGTGGAGATACAAAAGATTATCTGGCATATGCTGCATCAAAAGGCGGCGTAGTATCCCTTACCCGTTCGATTGCCAGAGCATTCGGGAAAGATGGTATTGTAGCATTTAACGTTGCGCCGGGGTTTGTTAAAACAGATATGGCCCAGCAATTCTTCGATGAATATGGTGAAGATTATGCTTTAAACGATTTAGCACTTGACAGGCTGACCCACCCTGAAGATATTGCCCCATTTATCAGGTTTCTTGCAAGTGGCCAGGCCGATCATGCAACTGGTGATACATTCCATATAAATGCCGGAAGCTATCTTCACTAAACCAAATTACCATGAAAATACGTTGTGCCTGGTGTGAAAACCTCTTTGCTGAGTATATACGATACCATGATGAAGAGTGGGGCGTCCCCATACATGATGATCGGATTCATTTTGAATTTCTTATCCTGGAAGGAGCCCAGGCGGGTTTAAGCTGGAGTACAATACTGAAGAAGCGATCAGGATATCGCTCAGCATTTGCCAGCTTTGATGTTAAAAAGGTAGCTGCGTATGATGAAGCCAGGATCCAGGAGCTTTTGAATGATCCTGGAATTATTCGAAACAGGCAAAAGATAAATTCTGCAGTAAACAATGCCTGTCGATTTATTGAGATCCAGCAGGAATTCGGAAGCTTTGATACCTACATCTGGAGTTTTGTTGATTATAAAACAATTAACAACAAATGGGAAAATGATTCTGATATCCCGGCCACTTCAAAACAATCAGATGAATTGAGTAAAGATTTAAAAAAACGGGGATTCAAATTTGTTGGAAGTACTATCATGTATGCCCACATGCAGGCCACCGGCCTTGTAAATGATCATACGGTTGATTGTTTCAGGTATAGGGAAGTGATGGATTAGAACTTTACGCCAAGATCAAGTGCGATGATATCAGTTTTAATTATAACATTTTTAGTAGAGGAATCAACCACATTCAGTAATCCACGATAATAGATCAATCCCGCAAATAGCCTCGTATTCTTGCTAACATTGACCTCAAGTCCTCCTCCAAACATGCCGGTTATATCCAAAGGCTTAAATTTAGAGATCATCGGGTCATATCCTTCAACTATGGTTTCTTTCATTGAAATATCCACCGTAACACCTACCTGAAAATATAACCTCTTATCAAGGGCTATTTCGTCAGTAAAGAGCTTTAGATCTATTGGGATTTGAATGTATTCAACATTATACCTGGCTGTTGAAATCACACCATCAGTTAAATCAGTAACCTTTACACCAACTACTTTAGGTACGTACAATAATCCAGTATTAAAATAATAATTTTCAGAAAACTGGAAATCAGCAAATATCCCGAACAATCCACGAATCCGAATCCCCTCTGATTCGGTTTCGAGGCTATCAGATTCTGTTTGAATCCTATTGAAATTGAGAGCCGGGGAGAGTTTTAACCCGATTTTCAATTGAGCATGTGATATGGCTGGCAAAAGTATTATTACCAGGAAGAATATAAATTTTTTCATTGTATCAAAAATAAATAAATAGTTTTGTCATCAAAAGAAAATAATATCAGCTTTATTCAGTTTTATTTACATTAAATGTATCGAATCGGTTTCATATTCATATTTCTATTTTCATTGATTTCATGTAAAAACAGGAATCAATGCATTCCACATCCCGATATCGGGGAAATTAAAATCACCCTGGAGCTTGATCGCCTGGAGCTTGAAGTATCAAATTTAAATACAGAGGAAGAACTTGCTGATTTTCTAAATTCGCACAGGGCATTTAAAGAGTTTTTTCTTGACGCTTCGAAATACCCTGATGAAACCATGCTCCTGAATAACTATTCTGCACTGTTAAAAAATCCTGGTATAGATACAGTCTACGCAGAAACCCAATCAGCATTCAATAACTTCCAGGAAATAGAATTGGATTTCATAGATGCTTTTTCTCTAATTAAATATTACTATCCAGAATTTAAACCACCTAAAATTCAAACTGCAATTACCGGCCTTATTCATGATCAATATGTATCAGATTCCGTAATCATTATTGGCCTTGATTATTTCGTCGGTAAAAATGCCACTTACCGCCCGATGATGCCTGATTACATCCGGAACCGTTTTAAAAGAGAAGCAATTCTTCCAAACACAATTCTCCTTTTGTCAAATCAGTATAACCTTACTGATCATCAGGATAATACCCTGCTTGCAGAAATGATATTTTACGGAAAAGCCTATTATTTTACCAAACAGATCCTACCCTGTACTTCTGATTCATTAATCATCGGATACACTAAAGCAGATATGAGAAATATTGAAAGAGGGAAAGAGATCATATGGGCTAATTTTATTGAAAATCAAGCCTTATTTGAAACCAGTCACATTATTAAGGAAAAATTTATCTCAGAAAGGCCTAAAACTTTTGAAATAGGAGAGGATTGTCCAGGCCGAATTGGAAGATGGGTGGGTTGGCAAATAGTAAAAGCATATATGGATAAGAATCCGGAAGTAAGTCTGGATAAACTGATGAAAAACGACAATGCCAGGGAAATATTTAATTTGGCGAAATATAAACCCAGGCGTTAATTCTTAACCATTCACGATAAACTCGAGTAGTTCAGGAATCCTCAATTCTTTATCGAATTTATCTTCAGCAAGATTTCTTGCCTTTTTCTGAGTTTTAACCAATAATTCTCTGTCATCAAGATATGCTTGAATCTCAGAGATAAGGGTATCAGTATTTTCAGGATCATAAAAGAAACCACATTCATTAGTTTCCACCAAGTCCTTTATCCAACCCTTTACATTCGTGATCACCATTTTCCCCGACGCCAGAGAGTCAAAAAATTTGTTTGGGCTATTATGTTCCAGTATATCATAAGGACCAAAAGATAAATAGGCAGCGTCTGTTATATTCAAATACTCCTTCAGCTTGTACTTATTTACATGATCAAGGAAATAAACATTGGATAATTCCATTTTTGCTGCTTTCTTTTTCAGATCGTGCATCCGGGATCCTGAGCCTATGATAAGAATAATTATACTCAGGGCAGAATTTTGAATTGCACTGGCAGCATTCAAAAGGTATTCAAGGTGATTAACCATTCCAATGGCACCAAAATAGCTAATAACGAATTCATTTCTGATGCCAAATTTCGATGCGACATCGGGATCCTTTTCCGAGTCAGGTTTGAAAAAACCACAATCTGAAAGATTCGGACAAAGATGCACTTGCTTATCCGGAAGAAGATTTTCTATATAGTCTTTCGTGCCGGGAGACAGGGCGACTATTTTTTCTGATTTATTATAAATTCTCAATTCAAATCGTCTGGTAATTTTCTTCAGCCAGGGTTGTTTTATGAGGCCAATCTGGATGGGTGCCTCAGGCCATAGGTCCCGGACTTCGAATATGTAAGGTAGGTTTTTTTTTCTTTTTAGCCTTAATGCAATTAACCCAACCGTCAGTGGTGTTGAGGTAATATAAAGTAAATCGATATCTGAAATTCTACTGGCATATTTGTATGCCTTATCTGCAAAAGAAATAAATGACTGAAACCTTTTCAAGAATCCAAAGCTATTCTCGTATTTTACGGGGATATAATGAACCCGCACTCCTTCAACATCCTTAACCTCATATCCATCCTGATTATGAGCGGTGATAAGATCAACTTCATATCCAGCCTTCACCATGGCTGTTGAGATATACCATGATCTGATGGCTCCACCTTCCTCCGGGGTTCTAAAATATTGATGTATGTAAAGTAACTTCAAACAGATATCCGATTATGAAAACTCATTCTCCAACCACGCCGAAAGTACCATAAAAGCCCAAATCTCCAAAGTGTAATCTGCCTTTTTATTCATGTGTGCATGAAAAGTATTCATGATGATCTCATGATCAACCCAATTAAAAATAATCCTGTTTCTGTCGACCAATTTTTCAACCAGGGATTGATATCGTGGCAATCTTATCCATTGACCAATTGGCATTCCAAATCCTTCTTTTGGTCTCCTGGCAAATTCCCTGCCTCCATATTTTCTCAATAGACTTTTCAATATCCATTTTCGTCCATATTCCATTATGAAATATGAAGGAACTGTCTTCATTAAACTTACGATATGATCATCCAGGAATGGAAGTCTCAATTCCAGACCCTGTTTCATGCTCATCCTATCGCTGATTTCCAACACATCTGAAACAAGATATTCCTGCCTGTCCCTTGTAAAGGAATTGTGCATGTTTTTCTCAACGAAATCTTTTCCATAAAAAATTGGCCAATTCTTATGATAATCAAATGTTATTTGATTATTAAATAATCTGAGGAATCTATCATAGGTGATTTCCGGTTCTTTATTCAGGCCTGAAAGTAATTTTTTCAGCAACTGTATTTTTTTTCGATATGGGGTATTTCCTCCTGCCGGAAGGAACTGTTCTATATATTTAGCAAGAGGAGTAATTCGTCGTATTGTTCTATAATTCTTGAGATATCTGTAAAACCCCATATGCCTGTTGTATCCCCCGAAGTATTCATCGGCCCCGGCACCAGATAGTAAAACACCCACCTTTTCTTTAGCTTTTTCTGAGATCAACCAGGTCATCCAGGCTCCATTATCAGCAACTGGCTGATCCAGGTTATTTACAAATGCCTCAAATCCATCCAGTAAATTGTGGTCAATCACCAATTCATTATGATCGCTATTATATTGTATTGCTGCCTTCCTTGAATAATGATAATCTTCGGTTCCAAACTGTCTTTCCTCTTCATTATTAACAATAGAATAGGTATGAAGATTAATGATATTGTGTTTGGCTGCCATTGCTAGCAAAAATGTTGAGTCAACACCACCACTGAGTAGCAATCCAACAGGCACGCTTGCACGGGTTTGTCTGATCAATGCATCAATGAATAACTCATCGGTTTGATCAATAAAATCTTTTTTAGCAATCGTTTGGTTTTCCTCCACATTAAATGCGACATATGTATCTCGTCTTGAATCAGTGTTGCCAATGTCATATTTCAGAAATTCTCCTTGTTTTAATACCAGTATCCCTTTGTAAAATGTTTCAGGAGTCTGTGGGTATCTATAATTTAAATAGTGATTTATCTGTGCATTATTAAAATCTTTAGGAGCAATTTTTGCCGCTAATATGCCCCTGATTTCTGAGGATATAATTAACAGCTCATTTTCTTCATAGAGATAAAGAGGCTTCATCCCATGCCGATCACGCGCTGCAAGAATGCTCTGGTTATCGCTATTATAAAAAACAAATGCAAACATTCCTTTAAGCTGATCTAATCCATCTTCACCGTAAATCAATAACCAATGTAACAATGTCTCTGTATCAGAGGAAGTAATAAAATCAATCCCTCTTCTTGTGAGCTGGTTCCTTAATTCATGATGATTATAAATTTCTCCATTAAACAACAAACAATGCCCATTCAGGCAAAAGGGTTGATCTGAAGCCGGATTCTGATCAATGATACGTAAGCGGTCTGCCCCAAAATAAAGAACATATTGATTACATAATATTTTTTTAAATCCAGAGGAATCAGGGCCCCGATGCTGAATGCTTTGATTCATATCCAGAATGGGTTTATCTCCCGGATCTTTACCCTTGATAACTATCGCGTTGATGCCACACATAACTAATTGGTACTTTCAAAATACCGGCAAAAGTATGTCAGTTCGCATGAATCACATTTTGGCTTTCGAGCCCGGCAAACATATCTTCCATGAAGGATCAACCAGTGATGTGCTCTTGTTATGTATTCTTTTGGAATGTTGGTGATCAATTGTTTTTCAACTTCCAGTGGAGTTTTAGATTTTGAATTAGCGAGTCCGATCCTTCTCGATACCCTGAAAACATGCGTATCCACTGGCATGGCAGGTTGATTATAAATAACCGCTACGATGACATTGGCAGTTTTTCTACCTACCCCTGGCAATTTCTGTAAATCCTCAATTGCCTCAGGAACTTTTGAATTGAAATCATTAATAAGCATCTGAGCCATACCGATCAGATGTTTGGTTTTACTGTTAGGGTAGGTAACACTCTTTATATATGGAAAAACTTCATCTATACTGGCGGCAGCAAGATGTTGTGGTGTTGGGAATGCCCTGTAAAGAGCAGGAGTGACCATATTTACACGCTTATCAGTACACTGAGCACTTAGCATCACTGCGATCAGCAACTGGAATGGATCAATATATTCGAGCTCTGTATTGGGCTCAGGAAAATGCTCGGTGAAATGATCGATGAATAATCTGTAACGTTCCTTCTTTTGCATCCGTTAACCTTTTACGGAATGCAAATTAAGGGTTTTAGAGTATTCCAGAATATTGTGTATTACTTTTTGTGATGGAATTTCCTCGATACTGTCTAATTTTCGAATGCACTCATTCAGTTCCTTGTAGTTTTCTAGTAACACATGGTTTACCAGTAGTGCTTTTCGGATCTCCTTTGTTTCACCGGGCGATGTTTCTTTGTAAATAAATCTTATCAGATCATTCTGGGTAAAAGTTTTGATCATAGGCGGAATGGTTAATTTTCATTTTTTTTCTCAAGTTAATAAGGGCGTAGCGCATACGGCCAAGAGCTGTATTTATACTAACACCAGTAGTATCGGCAATTTCCTGAAAACTCATTTTCATATAATGCCGCATTACCAGAACTTCCTTTTGCGAAAGTGGAAGTTCCTGAATTAATTCTTTCATTCTTTTAATTGTATCCTTTTTAACCTGTATGGCTTCCATGGATTCTACTGAATGCTCAAGGGTATTAGAGACCTTTGAGTCATCTTCCATTAATATTGTAGGATATCGTTTATCCTTCCTGAAATAATCAATCGCCAAGTTGTGTGCAATCCTCATGATCCAGGGAAGAAATTTTCCCTCCTCATTATAACGTCCTGTCTTCATCGTATTTATTGCTTTTATAAATGTTTCCTGCAATAAATCCTCTGCAACGTAATTGTCCTTAACGATCAGCTTTATGGTGGTGAAGATTTTTTTGCTGTGTCTCTCAACGAGATCTTCAAAAGCGTCTTCGTTACCATTGATATACAGCGAAACTAGCTTCTGATCACTTACCGAATTCTCTCTCATGTTGTATCTCAATTAGTAAACGTAGAGCTTTATATCATATTGTGCGTGGTTTAGTTAAACAGCAAATTTTTTAAGGATCGGAAAGGTATATAATAAGATTTAATTATCCAAATCCATTTAAAATTGTTAAATGCATGAGTTTTCTGAAACGCTTGTCATACTTATGTTCCATTAAGAAATCAGAAACTCTAAATCATTAGAACTTCTGATTCAGTTTCTTATTTGCGTTAATCTGTGCTCATTAAGATCTGCGAAAAGCAGCGAGAAATATTCCACCTAATCAAAAATGGAGAAATGGATGAAGAGAGTAATTGGATTAAATCATTGGTTAATCTTAAGTGTAATCAAAGACAATTGCTAAGTAAGAATTATATCCGAAACATAATACGAGATTTAATGTTGAATCCGTATAGTAATACTATTTTTGTGATTCAGTTATATCCATTTCAAAGATAGTGCCAGTAAACATTGATCAACTCGATCCAAAACATTACATAGTAATTAAGGGAGCACGGGTAAATAACCTGAAAAACCTTGATGTAGCTATTCCACGGAATAAGCTTGTTGTAATTACCGGTGTATCCGGATCAGGAAAGTCTTCACTGGCATTTGATACCCTGTTTGCTGAAGGCCAGCGAATGTATGTGGAAAGTTTGAGCTCCTATGCAAGGCAATTCCTGGGCAGAATGGAAAAACCAGAAGTGGACTATATCAAAGGTGTGGCACCTGCAATTGCAATCGAACAAAAGGCAAATACACGAAATCCCAGATCGACAGTTGGCACTACAACTGAAATCTATGATTATTTAAAACTGCTGTTTGCCAGGATAGGTAAAACATATTCCCCTGTAAGTGGCGAGCGTGTAAAGCGGGATTCAATTACAGATATAGTAGATTATATTCATCGTTTTGAAGAAGAGAAAAAGGTGCAGATCCTTTGTCCTCTTTCAACTCATAAGAATAGATCCATCGAGATTGAGTTAAACATCCTGCTAAGCAAAGGATTCAGCAGGATAAGGATCAATTCTGAAATCCATTTTATTCAAGATCTGCTTGAGTCAAAAGATTACCCCCAAAACGGATATGAAATTCAGATCCTTATTGACCGGGCAGTCATTAAGCATGAAGATGAAGACAATCAATTCAGGCTTTCAGATTCAGTGCAGACTGCATTTTATGAAGGCAATGATGAATGCATAATAGCTATTGACGGTACCCGGGAAAAGCGATTTTCGGATCGCTTTGAAAAGGATGGTTTAGTATTCGAGGAACCTTCAGCAAACCTTTTCAGTTTCAATAATCCATATGGAGCTTGTAAAACCTGTGAAGGTTTTGGCAAAATACTGGGGATAGACGAGGATCTTGTGATGCCTGATAAATCACTTTCAGTTTTTGAAGGAGCTATTGTCCCATGGCGAAGTGAAACCATGAAAGAATGGCAGATTCCGCTGTTGATGAATGCTGATAGATTTAATTTCCCGGTTCACCGACCGATTTTTCAGCTTGCGAGGGAAGAATATGAACTACTGTGGACAGGTAATAATTATTTTAAAGGTCTAAATGCCTTTTTTAAACATATTGAATCCAAAACACATAAAATACAATACCGAGTACTTCTGAGCAGATACCGTGGAAGAACTGTTTGTCCCGACTGCCGGGGTACAAGGCTGAGAAAAGATGCAGCTTACGTACTAATCCATAAAAAATCAATTACAGATCTTGTACTACTTCCAGTATATAAAGTTCTCGGATTTTTTAATAATCTGAAGATTTCTGCACATGACCAGGATATTGCCCAACGGCTTATTTCAGAGATCAAATTCAGACTTGAATATTTATGTAAGGTTGGCTTGGAGTATTTGACATTAAACCGGCTTACGAATTCCCTTTCAGGCGGGGAATTTCAACGGATAAAGCTAGCCACATCTCTTGGAAGTGCCCTGGTTGGATCTATGTACATTCTGGATGAACCAAGCATTGGCCTTCACCCAAGAGACACTAAAAGATTGATTTCAGTACTTGAACATCTTCGAAATCTCGGAAACACTGTTATCGTTGTGGAACACGAGGAGGAAGTCATGCAAGCTGCAGATGAACTTATCGATATCGGTCCTGATGCTGGTTCACATGGTGGTGAACTTGTTTATCAGGGCTCACTTGATAATATTCATCAAAATACGGATACACATACGGCCAGATACCTTAACGGTATAGAAAAAATTGTTATTCCGGAAAGAAGAAGATCCTGGAAAAAAAGTATTATCGTCCGGGGTGCCAGGGAAAATAATCTTAAAAACATCGATGTGGAAATACCGCTGGGGTGCCTGACTGTTATTTGCGGAGTTAGCGGATCAGGTAAATCTACACTTGTGAAGAATATCCTTTTCCCTGCACTGTCTAAAATCCTTGGGATTGTTGCTGATACAACAGGGAAATTTGATCGACTGGATGGAGACTATCAATCCCTTAAACAAATTGAATTTGTAGACCAGAATCCAATTGGTAAATCCTCCAGGAGTAATCCTGTGACTTATGTAAAGGCTTATGACATTATCCGCAAAATATTTGCCGATCAATCGCTATCCCAGCATCGTGGATATAAACCAGCACATTTTTCCTTCAATGTGGATGGCGGAAGATGTGAATCCTGCCAGGGAGAGGGTACAATAAAAATTGAGATGCAATTTATGGCTGATATTTACCTTCAATGTGAGAGTTGTCATGGAAAACGATTTAAACAGGAAGTTCTGGAAATACGCTATAAGAACAAGAATATCAGTGACATCCTTGAAATGACAATTGATGACAGTGTTGAATTTTTCTCCGAAGAGAGAACATTGATATCCCGTCTCAAACCTTTACAGGATGTTGGACTTGGTTATATTCGACTTGGTCAGTCATCCAGTACATTAAGTGGAGGGGAAGCCCAACGGGTAAAACTGGCTTCTTTCCTGGGAAAAGGGAGGCAGGAAAACCAAAGAAACATCCTGTTCATATTCGATGAACCTACAACAGGACTTCATTTTCATGACATTAATAAATTACTGAAATCTATTAACGCACTTGTTGAACAGGGAAACTCTGCGGTAATTATCGAACATAACCTGGAAATAATAAAATCTGCTGACTGGATCATAGACCTTGGCCCTGAAGGAGGTGATGAAAATGGAGGTAATATCGTTTTTGAAGGAACGCCTGAAGATCTGGTACATCAGGGTAAAGGTCACACAGCCCAATTTCTGAAAAACAAACTTAACGGGAACTAATTTATTTATCTCCGACCATCACAATATTCTCAATATTGACGGGAGACCTTAATATTTGAAGTGTATCCGGCATCTGTTGAATTCTTTTCACCACTTCCAGGCCAGAAACTACCATGCCAAATGCAGCAAATCCCTGTCCATCCGAATTCCTCCTGCCTCCAAAATCAAGTTCCGGTTGATCTCCAATACAGATAAAAAATTCCGAGGATGCAGTTCCCGGCTTCCAGCGGGCCATTGATATTACACCATCCTTATGAAGAATTCCCGATTGATCAGTCGTTTCATGTGGAATAGGATCTTTCATACGTTCCGGGAATGAAAAATCAAGCCCTCCTTGAATAACCTCAATTTTTATCTTGTTTTCAGGCTGGTTATCCATTCTGACAGTACGGTAGAAATTTGAATTTTCAAAACTACTTTCTTTAACATATTTTAAAAAGTTCTCAGTAGTTACCGGGGCTTCTTCCGGATAAAGTTCCACTATAACTGGGCCGAATTCTGTCCTGATCGCAATCCTGGGATTTTCACTGACACATGACTCGCTAACCAGTAATCCTGCTGTAAAAAGTGTGAGAAGAATAAATTGAAATGCTTTGCTCATAATGAAAGATTTATTCGCCATGGGCGGTTAATACAAGTCGCCTGTTTCCACCATAATCCCTGTGTTCTCCTAGATAAATTCCCTGCCATGTCCCCATATTTAATCTCCCGGATGATATTGGAATAGTAATACTGTTACCTAGCACTGATGATTTCAAATGAGCTGGCATATCGTCAGAACCTTCGTAATCATGTCTGTAATATGATGCATTTTCCGGGATCATCTCATTAAAATGACTTTCAAAATCCATTCGTACAGTAGGGTCAGCATTTTCATTGATAGAAAGCGATGCTGATGTATGTTTTATGAATACATGGAGCAACCCTCTATCGATCTCACGAATTTCAGATAACTCCTTTTCAATGATGGAGGTTATTAAATGAAATCCTCTTCGATAAGATGGTAATAAGATTTCCTTTTGATAATATTTCATTTCCTATTGGGTTCCGGGAATAAATTCATACGCACCTATATCAGGGAGGCTGTCCCTGACTGCACCGGGTAAATCTATTTCAATTCCAATATCTGCTCCCATGTTGACAGCAGGTGAAAGGGAATCCAGTCTGTAATCATAATTGTCAGGATCTGCAAACCCTATATAACCCGTATTCGTGCTTAGCTGATTATTATTCCCCTCAAATTGTGTTAAACTCGATTTCAGGATATTATTACTGGTGGATAAACTCAGATTATTATTATTAGAAACACTAAACTGTATTTCTTCTTCCATGCTACCCCATAAAATAGAATTTACTATTTGTATCTGAGTTGGTCCTGCAATTATTTCACCATTTGAGAGTTCAACATTGTCTGAAAATATAAAAGAAGGATTTTGTCTGAAAAAAAACTGTGAATAATTGGCAAATGTACAATGCACATATTGATAACTACCACCTGCAAGATTGGCCAGCATATATACACCACAATTATTGATTAAACAATTTTCCATATATAGATCGGAAGTGAATGACAGCACTCCTGCATCAGTCATATTTTCAATAATTGAGTTGGATATTATAACGTCCGGAATCGTGTCGTTATCTGGTGTGCCAATTCGTAAACCATACTGTGCATTCCTTAGAGATGCATACTTTATTACATTATCATGGGATCCTTCCAGAAAGAAAATACCCCCCCATTGCCCCGGCAGGTTTTCATACTTTAATTCCTGTCTCTCCTGATAGAACAAAACAGGATTGGTCGAATTACCGTTAACTTCAAGTGTGCCTTTTACATAAATAAAAGCCTTCGGGGAGGAATAAATACGGGTACCTGCCTCTACACTCAGCTTACACAGTGAATCAATAAGAATAGATTTGTACAGTACATAAGGAAGTTCCGGAGACCAAATTGAGTTACACGATATGATAATATCTCCCAGAAATCTCGCATTTTGCCCCCAGGCCACTAATTTAACATCCTGAATACTATGATTTGTTTCAAGGATAATACTGTCTTTTACCAGAAAAGGAAGATCATCCATGGTGGGATCAATCAATACATCTATTAATACCAGTATACTGTCACCTCCTAATACCTGTACATCAGACAGATCATATGAAGGAACACCGGAAATTACTATTTTATATTGCGATTCATCTAATCTTCCTAAATAGAGCCGATCAATATTTACAGCATTCAAATTTGGATTGAATACCTTCAGGCGCCTGGTTGCACTACCTCGTGTTGTGAAAAGCGTGTCAAAGAGAATGGTATCAGAAGAAAATGTCAGTGCTTTTGTTGGGTTATCATCTATAACCTCTTCTGCAGGGATACAAGAAATCTGGTATAGCTGAAAAGAAATAAAAAATACTAGCAGAAGACGATTCAAAATATTAGTCTATTGTCCTTCTTTCATTTTCTCTGCATTATCCGCTATTCGAAGTTTTTCGATAAAATCTTCAATACTGCCGTCCATTACTGCCGGTAAATTGAAAACGCTATGGTTGATCCTATGATCAGTTACTCTTCCTTGCGGATAATTATAGGTCCTGATTTTATCTGATCGGTCGCCACTTCCTACCATCAATTTGCGTTTTTCACCGATCGCTTCATTATGCTTTTCCAATTCAATTTCGTACAACCGGGATCGAAGTACTTTCATCGCTTTATCAAGGTTTTTAATCTGCGATTTTTCATCCTGACATGTCACAACGATTCCGGATGGCAAATGGGTTAACCGTACCGCTGAGTAGGTTGTGTTAACAGATTGTCCTCCGGGGCCGGAAGAACAAAATGTGTCCTTTCTCACTTCATTCATATCCAGTTTCACTTCCACTTCATCCATCTCAGGAAGAACTGCTACACTGGCTGCTGAAGTGTGAACCCGACCCTGGCTTTCAGTAACCGGTACCCTTTGAACACGATGAACACCCGATTCATATTTCATCATGCCATACACATCCTCTCCACTTATTGTACTAACAATTTCCTTATATCCACCAGAAGTCCCTTCAGTAATATCCAATACACTAAATTTCCATTTTTTCTGTTCTGCAAGGCGTTGATACATTCTGAATAAATCACCGGCAAATATGGCAGCTTCATCGCCTCCGGTTCCAGCTCTGATCTCAAGGAAAACATCTTTACTGTCATTAGGATCTTTTGGAATCAGCATGGTCTTGAGTTCTTCTTCAATTTCATCCTTTCGGGGAGCAAGCTCATCCAATTCCATTTTAGCCATATCTCTGAATTCAGGATCCTTTTCTGTTTCAAGAACTGACTTTGCACTTCTAATATCACTTAGGATCTTACTATAAGTGTCAAATTTTCGCACGATCTTATCAAGATCCTTGTACTCCTTACTCAACTTTGAATAATTCGACATATCGGACATTACATCAGGTTGGATCAGCAATTGGCCAACTTCTTCAAATCGTGATTTAATATCTTCAAGTTTATCTATCATCTCAATGGATATCCTCTATGTCAAAATAATATCAGATTGGTTACCAAAGTATTCAGGCTGTGTAAGCGCTTTCCCGGGTTATTATTAAACTACTTCGATGGCTTCGCCGAGTTTATTGTGAAAATGATAATCTGTTATGCCCAGGGAGGTGTCCGATTCCAGTTTAATCCATTTCAAATACTTGAAAAACCATTTTACCCGATGGGATAACATTCCTTGTTTAAAGAACGAATATAAATACGGATGTAAGGTTATCCTGACACCCTTCTCATTCTGCTTGCTTATAATATAGTCGAGACTTTTTTCTATTTTATCAGAAACAAGAATAGATGCTGTGATTTTTCCTGATCCGGTACATGTAGGACAGGTTTCCTGGGTGGATATATTCATTTCGGGTCTTACACGCTGCCTGGTGATTTGCATTAGACCAAATTTGGATAAGGGAAGAACAGTAAACTTTGACCGGTCGTCTTTCATTTCCGTTTTAATAGTTTCATAAACACGCTTTTTGTTTTCGGCTTTTCTCATGTCAATGAAATCTATAACGATTATACCACCCATATCACGAAGTCTAAGCTGCCTGGCAACTTCCCTGGCGGCTTCCATATTTACATTTAATGCGGTAGTTTCCTGATCTCCTTCGGAATTGGATTTGTTTCCACTATTCACGTCAATTACATGAAGGGCTTCAGTATGTTCAATTACCAGGTATCCCCCATTTGGCAGGCTGACAGATTGGCCAAAAAGTGATTTAACCTGCCTCTCTATTCCAAATTGTTCAAATATTCTGGATTTCCCGTTGTAGAACTTGAGTATCTTCTCCTTATCCGGAGCAATACTTCTCATGTATGACTTGATTTCTTCATACATCTCGCGACTATCAACAGATATACCGTCGAATGACTCATTTAGAACATCTCTGAGTATCGACGATGCCCTGCTCATCTCACCTATGATCTTTTGTCCTGGCTTGGCAGTTTTTAATGTATTAACACCTTGAGACCAAACATCAAAGTTTTTTCTCAGGTCACGATCTAGCTCGGCAACCTCCTTACCTTCTGCAACGGTTCTGATAATTACTCCAAAATTCTCTGGTTTGATGGACGTAATCAGCCTGTCGAGCCTTTTGCGTTCATCCTTATCAGAAATCTTTTTTGAAATACTTACAGCTTTGGAAAAAGGCACAAGAACAATGTACCGTCCAGCAATGGATAGCTCTCCTGAAAGTCGGGGCCCTTTAGTTGAAATAGGTTCCTTTACAATCTGAACAAGTATCTGTTGATTTTTCGTCAGAACTTGTGCGATCTTGCCAAACTTGTCTATATCAGGTTCAATCTTGAACTTTTCAAGTTTAGCTGAAGTATTCTTTCTAGTCCTGGCAAATTTGGTGAATTTATTCACCGTTCTTATCTGCGGACCCATATCCAGGTAGTGGAGAAAAGCGTCCTTTTCATACCCTATGTCAATAAAGGCCGCATTTAATCCGGGTACTACCTTTTTAACAGTCCCCAGGTAGATATCACCTACCTTAAATTCGTTTGCCGATCCTTCGAAATGAAATTCAACAAGGTCTTTATCTCTTAATAGGGCTATTCGACTTCCATCTTGTGTGGCATTGATAACAAGGTTATTACTCACCTCAGTAGATTTTTATGGACCCTATATAAATTTATTTATAGAAGACCTGATTATTTCTTCTTATGTCTGTTTTTTCTAAGTCGCTTCTTCCTTTTATGAGTAGCGATCTTATGTCGTTTTCTTTTTTTACCGCAAGGCATAATAAATATTTTTTAAAGTTTTATAACTCTTTACAATAATACATCAAGATAACTTTCAGCAGTTGCCCGAACAGAAGGATCGCTTTCCATACTTTTGACAAGCTCAAACTGCTTTATGGCATTATCTTTTTCCCCTTTCTCAAAATAACTTACTCCTAAATAAAATTGACCCTGCAAATTTTGTGGATTCACCTTTGTTAAAGCTTTAAACCACTCAATTGCTTTTTCATATTGTCCCGATTGAACTGAGAGAACTCCTAAATTAAATAATGCCAATTCATTTTCAGGATCCTGTTCAATAACTTCCTTCAACGTATTGATACCTCTCATAGGATCATCCGTTGATATATATGTCATACCGACTTTCGTCTTAATATCGTACCTGTCAGGGTTCACTTCCAGAATCCTGTTGAAATATTTCCGGGCCCTTACTCCAAGCAGTGCTGCTTTATTTTTATCCATTGCAAAACCGAGCGCCTCATAATATGCTTCTCCAGCAGCCTCTATATGATCTACAGTCGGATCAATTTCAGCTTTAACCGCTCTGAATTCAGCAGCACTATCATACCTGTAAATTGAAGTGTACAGAATTGATAAAGAGTCGGCTAAAACAAGTTTAAGTTGGTCGTTCACAGCATTATTGAAATCATGCTGAAAACGATTTAACTTTTTTTCGATCTCAGGAGCAATCTCTTCCGTGTGCTGTTCAATGAACGCCTCTTCTACTACTTCGTCTCGGCTCTCTCCATCAGATCCGGCTTTCAACTCTTCATCATTTCCCACGAACACCTTTGGCAGATTATAAAGAGCTACAATCACGATGATCGTGAAGAAAACGATTAATAATCTTTTAGCTAACATCGACGCCCTGCTGGGAATTATTTAAAGAAAAGGAAAACTATGAATTAGCTTCTTTTACCTTGTCGCTTAACTTGATTTTCTCAATAAAAACCTTCGAAGGCTTAAAGTTCGGTACGTAATGTTCGTCGATTATTATAGCCGTATTTTTTGAAATATTTCTGGCTACTTTTTTTGCCCGTCTCCTATTAACAAAGCTACCAAATCCACGAACATAAATATTTTCGCCATCGGCCATTGAGTTCTTAATCACACTAAACAACGCTTCAACAGTTACTTGTACATCAGCTTTGTCAATACCCGTTTGTTCTGAAATTTTTGAAATTACTTCGGCTTTTGTCACAATACAAAAGGATTTAAAATGAGCTAAAGTTCTTAATACCAATTAATTTAGAGCCACAAAAGTAATGGCTCCCTGTGTATTATGAAAATAAAATGAAACAAAATTCCTTTTGTGAGGTCTTATAATGTTACTGGAAATGTGAAGAATGACTTTAACAACAAATTATTGAATTGGTATCAGTCGAACAAAAGAGACTTACCCTGGAGAAGAATACAAGATCCTTACCTCATCTGGATCTCTGAGATCATTCTTCAGCAGACCAGGATAAATCAAGGTAGACCATATTACCTTAGATTTATTAAGAAATATCCTGATATCTATAAACTGGCAAATGCTGAAGAGGAAGATATCCTGGCTTTATGGCAAGGTTTAGGGTATTACACAAGAGCCAGGAACATGCATAAATGTGCCCGGATAATCGTAAATGAATGCGAAGGGAATTTTCCCAGCTCATTTAACGAGTTGAAGAAATTGCCAGGTATTGGAACATATACGGCTGCTGCTATGGCATCCATATCATTCAATGAACCGATAGCTGTAATGGATGGCAATGTTTTCAGGGTGCTGGCAAGGTTCTTTGGAATTAAGCAAAATCCCGAAACAGCAACCGGTAAAAAAATCTTTAATAAAACAGCTCAACATCATATTGCCCCTGACCAGCCAGGGGAATATAACCAGGCCGTAATGGAATTTGGTGCCATGCACTGTACTCCGTCAAATCCCAACTGTAATACATGCATTTTAAATTTGGATTGTTTTGCTTATAAGAATGATATGCAAAGTATTCTCCCGGTAAAATATCCAAAAAAGAAATCACGATTGAGATATTTTCACTACTTGATCATATCGATAGATGACTCCATATTGATGAAGAAACGTGATGGATTATACGATTTTTATCTTGAAGAAAGTGATAGCAGCCGCAAGATCAAATTTGAAGAATTGCATGGATGGCCATCTGAGATTTTGCATAATGGAGAGAAAATTGAATTTGTATCTAAAGAAATGATACATGTTCTTACCCATCAGAAAATTCATGGTAGATTTTATCACCTTCATATAAAAAATAAAAAGAATCAAGGCTTTATTGAGGCAAATAACGAATACAAGTTTTACAAAAGGTTGAAAATCAATGATTTACCAAAATCCATGTTCATTACCTGAATATTCTTCATTTGAAGC
>JBHOSY010000019.1:0-38815 GCA_042584165.1 Bacteroidota bacterium
CCTATATCTAGATTTACTATTTTATCATATTTAGGAGTTGCTATTTCTTTACCATCCAGTAATACTTAATGATTAATAAGATGCTATTTTTTATATATTCATCTCTGATCTTAATCTCGTTGTAGTTGCGTCCCGACTACAACAAACAACGAATACACTCTTAAATCAACGATTTTTCACAATTCCCAGTAATTTGTGTACACTCTTCTAGAGACGAAAAGACAAAATAATGAAGAATAATGGTAGTGGTGTAATATTGTAATCCGAATATCTAAAAACAGTAATTGGGGGAATGGGGGGAATGCGGGAATCCTTCTAATCCAAAGACCCTAAATCCCTAATTCGAGGATTATTATAATTAGAAAGTAAATGACCCGAAGTGCGATTTTAAAATAGTTTTTATCATCATTAATATATCTATTCGTACCTGAGTGAATCAACTGGATTTGTTAAAGCTGCTTTAAGGGCATAAAATGAAACCGTAATTAATGCAATTATCGTTACAGTAAGGATGGATATTAGTGGTATGTCCAAACCCACATTTATTCTGAAGGCAAAATCCAGAAGCCAGTTTTTCATAATGATAAATCCTATTGGGACAGATATTAGAAAGGATATAAAAATGAATTTCAGGTTGTCTTTGATCATCAGTAACATCACCCCATTGGTGGTTGATCCCATTACTTTTCTTATCCCTATTTCTTTGGTGCGCTGTATCGCTACATAGGATGATAATCCAAACAAACCCAGGCACGCTATTATGATCGTAAAAGCAGCAAAAACAAGGAGAATTTGTCCTGCTTTTCTTTCACTTTTATAAAGCCTGTTGAAATCAACATCCAGAAAAAAATAATCGAAAGGTTGATCAGTAGTAAAGGCCTTCCATTCATTATCCAAAAATGCGATGGCGTTACCAATATCTCCAGATCCCAACTTTATTATGAAAAAGGAGTTATACTTCCTGTTTCCATGATAAATTGCTAAAGGTTCGATTTTGTCTCTTAATGATGTAAAATTAAAATCTTTCATTACCCCGACACATACCCCATCCTCTTCATCAATATTTACTTTTTTTCCAATACTCTCCTCCGCTGTCCAGCCAAACATATTTGCAGCGGTTTCATTGATAAGAACTCGTCGATCTTCACTGTTTGCATCCTCCGGCAATAGATCGCGTCCTTGTATTATCTCCACACCCATGGTTTTAACAAATCCTTCATCAGCCCTGGTCACCCAAATCGAGGTTTGTTCCCCTTCCTGCATCCCCTCTGTTCTGGCAACAGTACCGCTTGGTAATCTGCCTGGGAATGACGATGCGGAAGTCGCTTCATGGACACTGCTATGATTTATGATCCTGCTTTTAAATGCATCGAATTTATTTTGAAGGTCATCGTCCGTTACAGTCAATATCATAACCTGTTCCTTATGAAATCCAAGCTCGGTATTTTGCATAAACATCAGTTGCTTGTACACCACCAATGTACCTATGATCATAAATGTGGAAATTGAAAATTGAAGTATTACCAAGCCTTTCCTAAAGTTTGATCCTTTATCTAACCGTGATGTTTTTCCTTTCAACGTGCTTGTAGGTTTGAAAGAGGAAAGGATAACTGCTGGATATAATCCCGCTAATACTGATATAATCACCCCAGCGATCAGAAGATATATCCAAATTCTCCAGTTTGTTATAATATTTATTTCAAGACTCTGTTCTATCAGCATTAAATAATAAGGTTTGACCAGTTCCACTATGCCAACTGCCAGTAACAGGGATATCATTGTTAAAATAAACGATTCACCCATGTATTGTAAAAACAATTGACTCCTTTTGGCTCCCAAGACTTTCCGCATACCTGTTTCCCGTGATCGTTCCATAGACCTGGCAGAAGAAAGATTCATATAATTAAAGCAGGCAATGATTATTATGAAAATAGCCACTGCTAAAAAGGCGTATATATATTTAATATCCCCTGTCTTCTCAAATCCCATATCTGCCTCGCTGTATAGGTGAATATCCGTTAAAGGTTCCAGATAAAGACTGAAATTTATTGCCTTCAGAAAATCCGGTATTTCTGATTGTGCATAGGCGTTCAATTTCTCTTCCACTTCGTTCAGGGATTCCATTTCGTTTAACAGCAGGAATGTGAAATAGCTTGCATTATGCCATATAAGGTCTCTCGCCATTTCCAATGAGCTAAGTGAACCTATTATTTCAGGATAAATATGGGAATTCGTAGGAAAGTCTTCATATACTCCCCTGATGATGAAGTCTTTGCCGTTAATCTGTAGAGTTTGCCCCACTGCCTGATCACTGCCGAAATACTTGGCAGCAATCTTTTCCGATAGCAGAAGATCATTTGGGCCTGTCAATAATTTTGATTCGGACCCATAAACAAGATTCAGATCGAAAATATCTGCAAGACTAGAATCGGCCAGATAGACATTTTTCTCAGTAAAATCCTCAGTTCTTACTTTTATTTTAGCATCCGTCCTGAAGCACATATTATAAAAACGCACATAATTTTCTACTTCAAGTACTCTTTCAGCCAGAAGTGGACCTACAATATTAGGTGATACAGCTGCCTTTCTTTCTTCTCCATCGATGGTAGCTGTAGCATTAATCCTTACGATACGGTCCGCCTTCTCATGAAAACGATCATAATTCAGTTCATGAAACACAAAGGAAAGGATGAGGATGCTACTGGCAATCCCTAAGGACAGTCCAAAAACATTAATGAATGAAAACAGTTTCTGCCTCGTAATGATTCGAATTGCGATTTTGATATAATTCTTTAACATTGTTGTTGTTATTTAGAATTTTTGTTATTCCTATCTGAGTGAATCTTGTTTTTGAAGATCTTCCTGAAGGCTACGATTATATAATTTCTAATCATATCTTTTAAAAACCAAGAGATACATTTTTTCGAATGTCAATTATGCTAGGTGCTATTTGCTAATAGTGTGCCAAATCCGAATAAATGCCTGAAAGCCATTGAATCAGGAGAATATCCGTCCGCCAGCGAACATAAGTGTCCACCAACGAGCACAGAAAAGATTGTCCTTAGAACCGTAAATCCACAACGAATAGTTTGGAGAGAATGGGATTTTTTCACACAAAATTTATGTAATAGTATTAGTGTTGGCAATTGAAAGATTGGATTCTATTTTATGGATGATATGTTGACTTAACCGAATTGGCCAGAAGGACATCAAGAAAATGCAGATAAACTTGTAGAGTATTTAGAGCATAAAGATGATTTTAATTTGACTAAAATGAACTGGTCAACTGGATTAATCATAGCAGCAAAAAAGTAACGCAAGTTTTTTATAATTTACTAAATCATTCAGACGCAATTTCAGACGCAATTATTGATGATGTTTTATTTAAAGAATTAAGTTGATTCTGTCTCACTTGTATTCTGAGAAAGCAGCTCTTTTGCTTGCTGTCTACTATACCAGAGTAAGGCAGAGAGAATAAGGACAATAATCATAGGGAGCGCAGTAAACCAGGTTTGACCTGCCATTTCAAAGATTAGAGCATACAATAAGGCAAGTCCAGTAAAAAGTGTTCCTAAAGCTATTGTCGTCACAAATGGACCTTGTTTCGCTGGATTTTGATAAACCAGTATTGCACCAATTCCTAGTGAAACAAGAATACCGCCAGACCATCGGAGCCAGGCTGACCCAACAGGTTCACCACCTGACATACCTACTAAAAACTGAGGGAAAAACATATAACCTATTCCGTAGACCAGTGCTACGATAGCAAAGATTAATAATGAAATCTTTAATAATTGAGAATTTTCATTTTGTGCCATAGATACCTCCTTTTTTATCTTTGAGGCTGAAATTGCGTCTGATGATCCAATATTTAACTATATATGTAATCTTAGAATATATAATTTCATCATATAGAAGGGAAATTCAAATATAAATGAACATTAATTCTGGGCTAAGGTAAGTCTGTTGATAATATACAATCCTGTAATAAAACACGATTTCTTCATCTTTTCATCTCTGATAATTGATAGTTGTTTTCAGTAGTATACAACTCACACGGCGATTTGAAGTTTTTTATCGGTGAACGAGTGATCCGACAGCAGCCGATACGATATCGTGTCAGAACGAAAATAAATGCGGTTAAAAACGAAGTATACTTTCAGTGTGGATCCTGGTTAATATCGAATGCTGAAATCTTGTATTAGATCAGAGACGAAGAGATATAATTTGCCCGAAAAACAGGAGGGCTATGATTCAATATCAAAATGATCTTTTGCAAATTACATCTATATTAAAAATCCATAAGTATAAAAACGAAGAGAAAATAGCCGTAATTATTAGTTTATTCTTTAAACTGAATTGCAACTTTTCTTAAACTGTTCTCACCATTTTTTGGAATGATCACCCACCCAGCATCTGAATTTTCTATTTGCTCAAAAGTGGCCATAATTGATTTTCGTAATTTCTCCTTATTAAGTCTTGACATCCATGGAACATATATTAATGTTGGTGAATCAATCTCCTTACTTTCTTTCCACTCTACCAAAAGTTTTAAAGTATCGTGATCGTAATGATAATTTAGCAATTCACCATTGGTATTGCTGGGATATGGCCGCAATAATGCTTTCTGAAAATACTCCAGATTTTCAGTTCCGGGAAAGTATGACCAATAAGTCTGGCCAAACAGATGCTCCTCTATTAAACTAACAGAATATCTTGCTACTGGCACAATTCCATCAGAATGGTTATAATATGCTCCCCATTCACCTAACCATACAGGCATGTTCAATTCACTACCTTTTTCTTTTGCACGTCCATAAATGAGAGCAACACGTTCAGATTGGGCTGAAGCAACATCCTTGGTGTCTGTAACTAAATCAAATCCGTGAGGAGCAAAAGCCACTAATGGATCCGGGTTACCATTTGCTAATTTTGGCCGTTCAATGCTGCTTCTTACTCCAATATTGCTAAAATAGCCATGCTCAATAAACAGGATACTATTGTTATCTACCTTACGAATTGCGTTGCTTACTTTCTGATACATTTGCATTAAAGTGGTACTTTCGAATGTATGATTGAATTCAAATAATGCATCAACAACATATGAAAAATTCTCTTCTGTGGAAAGAAGATCAAGAGCATAGGCTTTGGTTTCTGGATTCCCAAAAGCATTAATCAGTTCTTCTTTGGTCATCACATTGCCGGTTAAAGAATATACCAATTCTCCATATGCCTTCAGAAGTGCTGAAATAGATTGAAGAGCTGGAGATCCAGGAAAAGGTTCATTCATGATATCATATCCAATCACTGTTGGATTATTGGCATATCTTTCTGCAACATACTTCCATAAGCTGGCATAGTGATCCTGGACACCAATTCCATCAGGTGCTGGCTTATTGGCCCAGAAATTATCGAAAGAAGTTTGCACAGCAGAACTCAGTAAATATGCATCGCTCCAAACGGATCCTGTTACGTGCTGTTTGCCCTCATCCAACGTAGCCCATTCAGGAGCACCATCACTGTATTTTACACTGAATAGATCCTGGTGCATATCAAGAATGACAAATAATCCATTATCTCCAGCCCATTGAATCCGTTTATCAATTTCTTTCAAGTATTCCTCGTCATACACACCTGGTTCAGGTTCCAATCCATCCCATATGATTATAAATCTTATACAGTTAACACCCCAGGATTTCAGATTGGTGTAAAACTCTGGACCCGACTGGAAAATATATTGTTCTTCTTTCTTTTTGCTGACTACGTTTAGACCATTCAATATTACGTGCCTGCCTAAATTATCAATAAACCGATCCCCATTAACTGTGATGCTTGTGGGATGGATGGCGGTCTTTTTTCTATCAGGAACACATCCAGTAATGACTACTATGATTAGAAGGAGTCTAAAAACATAATTAATGATACGTCCAGATTTTCTAATTCTTTTTCTGTAATTCCTTTTCATCGTCAATTCATTATATTCAGTCGCAATATACTGTGCATTTACAAACCAAAGTGGAATAATTAAGATTTACTTCATTCAGTAATCAAAGAGAAAATCAATAATTTGATTCATCCCTATTTTTGAATGTTAATCAGTTTTATATACAGCCCTCTTATAAAACGCAAATATTCTATATATGCATCTCTGGATAACTTATAGCTGTAATCGAATAAGGATTACTTCAACCACCTAATACAGAATAGAAACCACGATTTTAGATAATGCCAGATTGTGTGTAGACATTAATGAATGGATGATAAGATAAAAAACACCGAAAATAGTTAGGGTGGATTAAAGGGAGATGAATACTTAAGCTAACCAATTTAGAGAATCGATTCAATCTATTTAGAAGATAGAATTTATAAATAATTTTATTTAATTTCATGATTAGACTTTAGCCAATGATAAAAGAAAGACTTCGATACGCTTTTGACGGAGTGATGTCCAAAGGTATAATCTCCTCAATTTTTCTGCTTATACTGTTCTCAACCTTTGTGGTTTTTACTTCTGCAGTTGTTGTAACCTTGTTGAATATACATCCCGAGGGATCTGATTATCTGGGATTTACAGATGCATTCTGGGCCAGCCTTATGAGAACGCTTGATCCGGGAACAATGGGTGACGATAAAGGTTGGTCATATAGAATAATGATGCTCATAGTAACAGGTTACGGGATCCTCATGTTAAGTACTTTTATTGGTTTAATAAGCAACGGAATTTTAAGCAAGATTACACAACTCAGAAAAGGGCGGAGTAAAGTACTGGTTACAGATCACGTAATGATTCTTGGATGGTCTCCAAAAATACAAACGATAGTTTCGGAATTGGTAATTGCCAATGAAAATCAACGAAAACCAGTAATCGTGATCCTCGCAGAAAAGGATAAAGTTGAAATGGAGGATTCTCTGAAAGAAAATATACCAGATACAAAAAACACCAGGGTGATATGCAGATCAGGAAATCCAATTGATGTAAATGATCTTGAGATAGCAAATCCGTGTTGTGCCAAATCAATCATTATCCTTGACAGAGAAGATGATAACTCTGATGCCGAAATCATAAAAATCATCCTGGCGATAACAACCAGTCCAAACAGGAAAAAAGAGAAATATCACATAACAGCTGCAATAAAGAATCCTGAAAATATGGAAGTGGCAAAAATGGTTGGTCGTGATGAGGTAGAAATCGTACTATCTGATGAGTTCATATCAAAAATAATGGTACAAACAAGTCGGCAATCCGGTCTCAGCATAGTTTATACTGATTTTCTTGACTTTGCTGGAGATGAGATTTACTTCAGTGAGGAACCCAATCTATACGGTAAAACTTTTAGAGAAGCGTTATTTTCTTACAATGACTCTTCTATTATAGGATTACTGCCTCCTGATGAAACCATCCTGATTAATCCTCCTGCAGATTCTGTAATTACCAAAGGAACTCAGTTGATAGCTATCAGTGAAGATGATGACTGTGTTATCATGTCGAAGTCTGCTCCAGGTGAAATAGATACTGTTTTGATCAATGAAAAAAAACCAACAGTACAGAAAAAAAATAAAATCCTTATCCTTGGCTGGAACAGAAGGGCTGAGATCATTATCAAGGAATTAGCACTTTATCTTAATCCGGGATCATCAATTAAAGTACTATCTGAAATTAAAAATGGAGAAAAAGTAATCGATAAACTTAACAAAAGTTTTTCTGCAATCGAAATCAGTTACCAGAAAGCTGATACGACTGATAGAGATACTCTTGAAGGACTCAATGTCCAACAGTATGATCATCTGTTACTTTTAAGTTATCAGGAACGGTACGATATTCAGCAGGCCGACTCAAAAACACTTATATCGCTTTTACATCTTCGAAATATAGCAGAGAAATCAAATATCTCGTTGAGTATTGTAAGTGAAATGCTTGATGTAAGGAATAGAGAACTGGCCAGAGTAACTGATGCTGATGATTTTATCATAAGTGATAATATCATATCATTATTGATGGCCCAAGTCTCAGAAAACAAACATTTGATGCGGGTATTTGATCATTTGTTCCAAGCATCAGGTAGTGAAGTATATTTAAAACCTGTTGATGAATATGTCAAAAGCGGTTATGAGATGGCTTTTTATGTTGTTCTTGAGGCCGCACTCAGAAAAGACCAGATTGCTATCGGATACAGACAAATGAAGTATCGCAGAGATACATCCAGGAATTTTGGGGTTGTATTGAATCCTGTTAAATCTGATCATATCAATTTTGATAATGAAGATCTGATTATTGTACTCGCAGAGGATTAAAACAGATTTGGACATATTCTTACACCAAAGTGATATATTCTGATATTCATATCCACATCTCTAATAATGTAAAGTTGTAGTCGGTAATGGACTACAACAATCAACAAATACAACGTTCAACCAACGATATTTCACATATCTCATCAATTTGTGTACACTCTTATAGAGACAGAGAGATGAAAAACACAGGAAAATAGTAGGGGTGTAATTTATTAATCAAATATTTGAAAAACAGTAATTGGGGAATGGGGGAACTGCGGGAACGTTCATTCCCTAAGCTCCCTAAACCCTCAATTATTTATCTGCCTTAGTTCATTACCTGGATAATATAAATGATGTTCAGGGAAAAAAGTAATTCGATGAACTTCGACAACATCAACATTCCACCAGCTAAACTTCCAACTGAAGTAGAACTAACCCTATTCCTAATCAAAGAGGAAATTAAAAACAGAAAATTCACTGAACAGTTAGGCAAGATCGGATTTGATACTACAATATGCTCGGTAGATTTTTCTAAGATCATATTATCGATGATAGGATATAAGGATTTTCCAGATGAGTTGTATCACGATTACTTCAAACTGATAGATTCCTATATTGAGAAATTTGATCTGTTAGAAATTGGCAAGCCTTTGCATGAACATGCGTTTAATATATATGTTGATTTGGTGGTAGAGAAGAGATTGAAGGAACGGGGAGACGGAGAGATATAATTCACTCAAATTTAGCCAGGGAAATGTTTCAATACAGACGATTTTTCAAAATACACCCCTGCATATAAATGTGATTTCTTCGTCTTTTCATCTCTGGTGTTTAGAGTTTTTTTAATACATAAATCAAGTACTCTCCAATTACCCTTATTGAGCAATTATCACTAATTTGAACTCAGTAAAGTGAGTTTGTGCGCAGACTCCAACATACAGTAAATTATTGTAAGCTTATCAGAAACATATTAGATGTAGCTAGATGAATCTTATTTTCCGATAAACAAATATGATATTAAAGGATAAAAAAAGAAATATAAATCTCCAGATCAGTCACCAGTTGGATGGCTAACTTTATGCCAGAGGCATCCCTATCGGGATAGATCTATCTCCCCATTTAATAGCTTTGTTTTCAAAGAATTATCTCAGGATATTATCTTTTTGCAGGATCGAGCATATCAAGTCCTGCACCCGTAAAAAGCTTCATCACGTCACACTGACGGTCAATGGTTTCCTCCACAGTATATGGATCCTTTAACGTGGCACCAAATCTCTCGGAAAGTTTTTCTGCAGCCTCCATTGTCTTAAGCCTGACAGATACTGTCATTGGAAGTGTGGGTTTGTAGATGGTGAACTTGCCTCCGGACTTCAGTTTATCTATCGCTTCCTTGACTTTCCTGGCTGTAAGGTCGCGAGCTGCCTCTGCATCCGGACCTTCTGCTTTATCATAACTTACTGCATGCTTCACGGCTGCTGTTACAATTCCAGGTAGCAGCTCCTCAGCCTCCCTGCAGCCGGCCTCATCGCCATGCATCATGATGACTGGTATGTCCCAGTTTCCGGCATAACATGATTCTATCCCAATCTCGCCCACGCTCTTCCCGTTGATCCTGACGTCTGTCCAAGCGAGGCTCTGTGCATGGTGAAGGAAAGCACCTTCAGTGCCGGCTTTGGCATGATGTGCCATGACCATGAATCCGTCAACGGTTTCGTTTAGGCCAGGCATCCAGCGCCACTTGCCGTTCTCAAGTCCAACGTTCCTTGGAAGGAACTTTATGCGTGGATTGGAAATAAGCTTTTCGGGAATTATATTATTGCCCCCATGATGTGTATCGCATATAATGAGTGAGTCGACACCTGCCTCAAACGCAGCGCGTGCTGCTGAATTAACATCAGCTGTGAGCAATTCGCATCCTTCTTTTCCCATCTGCTCCGGTACTCCCGGGTCCCAGTACCATATCTTTTCTTTTTCGAATAGTCCGCTGGCTCCTTCCATATCCCAGAGCATGAACACCTTCAAAACATCATCTTTCTTTCGAGCTGTTCCATTTTCTTTATTTTCTTCAGATTCACTACGCTTGTTCGTGCAGAAAGTCATAAATGCCCCAGCAATCACAATGAATGCAAGAATGCCGAGGCGCCTGGAAATGCTGATTTTATTGTAATTCATATTTTTCATATTCAATCGTTTATTTTTTACATTTTTTATGTAAATGGTTCAAGATCCCCACCCTACAAGCAGATCCCTCTTAACCTACGAAAAGTTCAATTAAGTTACTGTATAAGGCTGGTAAATACAATGCATACCCAGATATACATCGATTACCAGCCAGACGAGATATTGATTTTCAACTGCTTTATGCCTAACTTATATGTAGTAACCATAACTAGAGACTGCTATGAAAGAACATATTGGACCTGATTCAAATTATCTGGCTACAATAAAGGCAGGAATGACAAAACCGTTTTTTGCCATTGCGGTGTTAATCTGCTTTTCTCATTTATTGGAAGCAAGTCCCAGCAGGATCGAAAAAGTGACTTTCTTCAGTTCTTCCCTTGGTGTTGAGAAATCCTTCAATATCTATTTACCAGGAGGATATGATGATTGTAATGACCGATATCCTGTAGTGTATCTGAACCGGGGAGGGGAGGATGAGTGGGTAAAGAATAATATAAAGGATCTGGTTGACAGGAAAATCTCGACAGGAGAAGTGGGTAAGATGATCCTGGTATTTCCCGGATTAACGTATGAAGGAAACAGGGCAATGGGTTTCCCGGTCAATATGATTAATACGGAGATGCTGGGGGAAAGGGAAGGGCTGGGATCTGGCAAATTTGAGGATTATTTTGTCAGGGATCTGATACCCTATGTCGACAGGAAATACCGTACGATCTCTAAACGGAGAGGTCGAGGCATAGATGGCTGGTCAGGAGGAGGCGTCACATCCATACTTTTGGGTGTAAAATATCCTGATCTTTTTCAGACCGTAGGGGCCTACGATGCACCCTGGGGATATCTGGATTTTGATGATCCCGCTAAAGTTGGGATAGCGGATGATTCCATATGGATGAAACTGGAGTGGGCAGATCCCTGGTATGGCAATCCTCGAAATGTTGCGTTTATGAAGAGCTGTAATTCCGTTAATATCATTAAAGAATCATCCGGAAAACACCTTCGGAAACTACACCAAGTCAGCTTTTTCATCCGGGCTGCAAGTGAAAATGCTCAAGCCGCATGGTTTGAGGGCACCTATTATCCCCGAACCGTTCATCTGGTGAAGATGATGGATTCGAAAGGGATAAAGAACCTCTGGGATGTAGATACCTTTGTACTATCCCCGTCAGCGGAACACGAGTGGGCTGATGCGTTGGTGTATATTGATCAGAACCTGGAATTACATTGGGGAAAGCTCTCTAAATGATCCATAGAACCTGCTTGATTGAGCCCCAATAATATTAATAAGGATTAGGCTGGTAAATGCAATGAGTAGTGGAATTTCGGATTATTCATATCTGTAAACAGGCTGAACCTTCTTATCCCTCTCCTCCATACACTTCCTGATCTTTTTAACATACAACTCCAGGTCTTAACTAACAACCAACACCAGGAGCACATCTTTCTTACCAGGTGTCCTGTTCAGATTGAGGGATGGGCAGGACATACTCAGGATCCCAGGGATCTTTTGGATCAAAATTGGAACCAATATACCCACCCCATCGCTTGAGGTCATGAAGTAATTGTCCCTCGTAAAGCAACTCTCGGGTTCTCTCCAGAGCCAGACTATCAAAAAAGGCCTCAGGTGTTGCGAAATCGGAGACACTCACAGTACTTATTCCTGCACGTGATCGTATCACATTCAGATCATCTACAGCTTCCTGTGTTACTGCTGATCCAAGGGATTCAAATGTTGCTTCTGCCCTGGTGAGATACATTTCAGAAAGTCGGATAATCGGCAATACATTATCAGCCCGAATATACTTTGCTGAGGAAATCAATGCGGTATTATAGACATTTCTATAAAACGCCGTATTGATTTGATTACTGGAAGTGCTGCTATCAGCTAATAAGTCAACTGTGCCTCGTAAATCACCGGCACTGAATTTCGGACTATTGATTAGAAATGAGCTATTCAATGAGAATTTGAGAATTCCAAGGATTCCCAGACCACTTTCCAGGAGTGAAGAATAGAAAGTTGTAATACCGGAACCGGATGATCTGTCGCCCGTATTGTTTGCCAGTGTTTGCTGTACTGCGAAGATGTCTTCCGGGCTATTCGATGTATTATTAAAGGCAGTTAAAGGTGTAGATGTAAGTGTATACTCACCTGAAGCTATTACGTTGTCAGCGTAAGTCCTGGCATTTGCAAATTCACCTTTTTGCAAGGAAAGTCTTGCCAGGTAAGCCTGACAGGCATAGTAATTGAGTCGCGTTCCATTCTTTCCCAATGGCATTAAAAGTGCAGAAGCTGAAGATAGGTCAGCTTCAGCCCGGTTATATACTTCATCAATCGTACTTAATGTGGGGGTTTCAATTTGATCTACTGCAACAATAGGTTCAGTGAGAACAGGTATCGCAAGATCACTTGCAGGATTAACACCATCTGCATCATATTGTGGCGCCCACAACCTGACCATTTCAAAATATAAAATACCTCGTATGGCAAGTGCTTCTCCCTGGACCCTGTCCTTATTTGTTGCTGAAACATTACCAATATTCAGCAGGATGTTGTTAACTGTATTGATCACCTCATAGGCCCTTTTCCAGTTATCAACTACCCTGATATTAGTTGTAATGATATCTTTATCAATGAAATTGGCATAACCAGGCGCCTGGACAGATGACCAGAAAATCTCTATCCCCTGCGCACGAGCCATTAGTGTGGGTATTACAATGAAATCTCCACCCAGCAGTTCCCCTCCATCTATTCCATCCGTGATACCTCCTAAACTATAATAGGCTCCAATAAGTGATTTTTCGATGGTATCATCATTCGTTAATACATCACCACTTATTGTACCATCGGTTTCAATATCAAGAACGTCTGAACAGCCGGAAACAAGCAAAATAAAAATTGCAAAAGTGTATTTATATAGCTTTTTCATAATTAGAATCCAATTTTAATACCTGTAATGATTGTTCTGGGCTGAGGGGTTGTAAAATCATCAATTCCCCTGTTTATATTCTGGGTTATTGTACCACCGGTTGGATCGATGTAATATGTATCAGGATCATATCCTGAATAATCTGTAATTGTCAAAAGATTTTGTCCACCAACATATATTCTGAAATAACGCATGCCCCAGTTCCTGACAATGTCTATGGGAAGGTTATATGTTAACGAAACATTATTCAACCTTATATAACTACCATCTTCAAGCCACCTGGTGGATGGATTGGTATTTTCAGCTGATGGTTTTATTACAGAAAATTGTGAATCTTCCCCGGGTTCAATCCAGCGATCTACCTGGTCCGCCCGCTGCCCAAGAAGGAGGATACCACTATTAGCAAGGAATTCTCCTGTCTGATTGTACTTGTCTGCACCCTGAACAAACTGAAAAAGAAAATCCAAATCAAAATTAAAGAAAGACAAGGTATTCGAAAGCCCTCCAAAAAAGTCAGGATTTGGATCACCCACAATCTGACGGCCGTTGGCTAAAGCCTCATCATAATCGGTCGTGATACCTCCCGAACCAACTGAATACTCTGCTTCACCGTTTAAAGAATTAACTCCCTCATAGACTGGCATATAAAACACTCCCGGGGCTTTTCCTTCCAGGTAGGCGTTTACTCCTGAGATCAATTTACGATCCTCACCCCCCAGTTTTGTTATCTCATTATTGATGGTTGAAAAATTAAAACTCGTGTGCCATCTGAAATTGTCACTTTCAATATTGCTGGTATTAATATCCACTTCAATCCCACTATTCTCCAGTGATCCCACATTTTGAAGGATGAAGTCAAATCCACTTGTTTGTGATACGGGTACCGGAAGAAGCAGATCGGTTGTATTTTTCTGGAAGTAATTAACAGATCCTGAGATTTTGTCAGCTAAAAAACCGAATTCAACTCCGACATCCAATTGTGCTGTTGTTTCCCACTTCAGCTTTGAATTAGAAAGGTTTGAAAGCCTGATGCCTTCTTCCGTACCATAGTTAATAATAAAATAATTGGTTCTATATATAAAATCTTCATCCGGAGTGTTTCCTACCAATCCATAGCTTCCTTTTAACTTGAGAAAACTGATTGTTGAGCTACCACTAAGGAATGATTCATTGGATAAATTCCAACCAGCTGAAACTGCAGGGAAGAAACCATATCTGTTATCATCACCGAATTTTGATGAACCATCCAGCCGCCCGCTTACCTGGAAGATGTATTTCTTCTGGATTGAATAGTTAATCCTGGTGAAGTATGAAAGGAAGGCAAATCCACTGCTTGGTATCGGAGGATTATAAATATCGGGATCGTTTTCTATTTCACCAATGGAATTTACCCTTGCTCGTTTGAAAGAAAAATCGCTATTTGATCTCTGGTAAGAAGCACCCAAAACTGCAGATAAGTTGTTATTACCAAAACTATTAGTGTAATCTGCATAACCATTGACGATGTAGTTAAATACACTTGTTTCACCAATCCTGGATAATCCGGATGGTTTACCTTCTAATGTCTCGGGTCCTTGTCTTTTTTCTGTAGTAAAATCCAGCACATCTATTCCACCATCAACATTGAGAGAAAGATTTTCATTGAGTCTATATTTTGCGCCCAAATTCCCTACAACCCTGTTGTTGGTTTCGACATTATCCGAGTAGTATACTTCTGTCATGGGATTGTATTCAAGACTCCTTACGAATAATCGATATTCATTATCGGGATCATAAGAGTCAGATGGAGGTAATACTATTGCCTGGAGCGGCGAACCCAGATCCTGGTCTTCATTCAGTCGATTGTTTTTAGAATGAATAAAACTTAATCCAAAGTTAACTGACAGCTGTTTTGTAAATTGACTGTTAAGGTTCAAATCCGCATTCAACCGGTTGTAATCATTGCCAATTAAAATCCCTTCCTGGGTCGTATAGCCTATTCCCGTGAAAAATCTATGATTTTCTGACCCACCGGAAAGGTTGATGTTGGATCGATGCGATAGTGCTGTTCTAAAAACCTCATCCTGCCAGTCTGTATCATAAGACAAATCTTCCACAAGTGGCATTTCTATTCTGATCTCAGTTGCCGGATCAGAAGGATCGTTAAAAACTGCCTCGCCATTTTGAGCCCATGTTTCGAGATCACTTCGGGTAATGACTTCATCATATCCGATAAACCTTAGCGTATATTCTACAAACATTTCGTTGTAATCTTTTGGTGACATCAGGTCCAGTTTCTTAGGTGTCTGGCTTACACCCAGCTGATAATCGAAATCAACCTTCAGTTTTCCAGCTTCTCCTTTCTTTGTAGTTATTAAAATAACTCCATTTGCAGCTCTTGACCCATAGATTACGGCAGCTGAGGCATCTTTCAGCACTTCAATAGAAGCAATGTTATTAGGATTTATTTCCGTTTGATTATTCGATGTGAGTGGGACTCCATCGACAACATACAAAGGTGAATTTGATCCTGTTAAAGATGAGCCACCCCTGATTTTTACAGTGGTCCCCTGACCTAACTTTCCTCCATTGTTTTGAATGAAAACCCCTGAGGCTCTTCCCTGATTGGCTTGCTCGAGATCAATTAATGGTTGGGAACCAATCGATTCTGCATCTATCTGACTTACACTGCCTGTTAGTTCTTCCTTTGATTGGGTGCCATACCCGATTGAAATCTCATCTGTTCTTTCAGGAAGTTTCGCTAATTGAACATCCACGGTTTTCTGGAGATTGATTTCAATTTCTTCCGTTCTGTATCCACTGAGTGAGATGATCAGCAATCCTCCATCTTCCGGAATGAGGAGTGAGAAATTCCCTGAATTATCAGTGATGGATTTATCCAGTTGACCTTTGATTTGAACTAATGCTCCGGCCAGGCCAGATGGTTGATCATCGGATATGACATGTCCGGTAACAGTCCTTTGAGAAAAAGCCTGATTAATAAAAAACAAACATATGATCAGGCTGGTGATTAGTTTTTTCATATTCTGAAATTTGAATTTCAAATTACTAATATTTCTATAGAATACCCACTTCGAGGTGTTTGGGTATGAACAAAAAAGAAGCTTTCTCGAAAGTCGCAATTACAATAAATATTTAGGAGATGGATGAATTTGAAAGATAATTATCTGATGAAAGGGACTAACGAAATAATTCGGATAAAAGGAATAGTATTGATTTTTGTATTATAACTTGTTTAAAAATAATACGCATTGAAAAATCAAATAACAGTGAATTATAGATAAATTAAGCATGGTTGTTCTAAGTCAAACTGATACTTAATCAATATCTATTATAGACTGATTTTAAAACTCGACACATGAAAAAATTAACACTTTGCTTACTGGCAATTTCAGGCTTATTAATTATACAAAGCTGTACAAATAATTCAGGGTCAGAAAAGTTACGGGTTGCAGTGATTCGTTACTCGCACGAAACATGTACCTTTTGTCCCGGTGGAGACAGTGAAATCGAGGATTGGACCAGGAATGAGCCATATTGGAGTGGAGAGGAAGTTCTTGAAAAGGATAGTTATGTAAGAGGTTTTGTTCATACAGCGAAACTTTGGGATGAATTGGAAGTGGTTGGTATTAATTCTCCAGGCGACATATATGGATCACAATCACGTAGCTGGAACAGCAAGGAAAGTTACGACCATTTTATGAAGATTATCATTGAAGACCTTGAAGCCAAGATGCCCGTTGATGGAGTTTATTTAGCCCTGCATGGTGCTCTGGCCGTAAGAGACGTTCCAAAACCTGAAGCTGATATTGCCAGAAGAGTCAGGGAAATTGTCGGTGACCAGGTCCCTATCGTGGGTTCATTCGATTTACACGGCAATGAAGACGAAGAATTCTTAAAATGGGCAAATGCAGCCTTCGTAACCAAACGATATCCTCACTGGGATGACTTCCTCCAGGGAGGCAGATCTGCCAATTATCTTTATCGGGCAATGAAAGGAGATTATGTCGCAACAACATCAACGAGGAAACCTCCGATAGTAACGGCAACGGTTTTGCAGTGGACTGGTCAATCGCCATCAATGGATATCATGGAAAGGGCAAGAAGGTGGGAGAACCGCTATAAAGATACCTATGTAAGCGTCTTTTACGGTTTCCCCTGGTCAGATGTTCCCGATATAGGCACATGTGTGCACGTGATCACCAATAATGATCAACCTCTTGCTGATCGGATTGCTGATGATATGGCTGACTTTATCTGGCGGGTTCGCGAAGACTTTGCAAATGGAACATATCCCATGCCTGATGAAGCAGTAAAAATAACAAAAGAAGCCATCGACAAAGGCAATACTCCTGTTGCTATTGGTGATTATTCTGATCGCATGGGAGATGCTACCTGGATATTAAAAGAACTCATCGATGAGCATGTTGAAGGAGTTGCCTATGCTGGTCTTAGAGATGAACGAGCAATTGAAAAATTAAAAAATGATAACGCTAAACCAGGTGATGTGTTTGATATGGAAGTTGGTGGATTTACCGGTGTCCAGGCTGGTAGTCCTGTTCATATAAAAGGGAAGGTGGTGTTTTTCGGACCAAAATGGTCTTTTGATAATATTGCAGCTATTGAATTTGGGAGAAATAACCTGCTGGTTATTACCCCCAGTTATACTCAGATAACCTCCCCCACGTCTGTTCGATTTGACTCTATTAAAGCAGAGGATTATAATGTTTTTGTTGTAAAATCGCGGGTCCACTTTCGAAGGGGATTCTATGAAACCGGGTATGCCAAGACTATTTTAGTGGTAGATGCTCCCGGTGCATGGTTTGGAACAACCAGGCTCGATTCACTGGACTATAAATTTGGTCCTATATCTCAATTATATCCGTTTGACAAATAGGTTAAGGCAGATTGGTTGCAATCAATTTTAGAAAAGATCATGATGGCGGAAACGAAGCTGATTTTATCCGGACATCAGGAGCAAGATCGTCGACACACCCAGGGACAAAGATTAGATTTCTGTGATTTCAGCTATTCGATCCATGCATCTTTTCAGATTTTTTATAAACTATCTTCTTACACGAAGTTCAATATGTGGATCCTGTCCATATATTATTTTAACCATATCCCCGTCATTTAGTATGGAAAGACGTGCTGCTTCAACTACTAATTCATTGACATAACTGTTTGCAGGCGTGGCAATAATTCCTTTTTCATCTACCTCTTTGATAATTTGCTGCCTTTTTATAAGTGATTCGGAATCTGATAATTCAAGTACTTCCTTTTCAATTTTATGAGCCATATTGATGGTTGCTGCTACTGATTCATAACCATATCCAATTGGTTTAAGCCCCTCCTCTTCCCAGGGAACCAGTTGAAAAAAATCAGGGCTTACAAAATTAAAACTGGATCCGGCACAACCTATTCCTTCCAGATAAGTGTGTTGAACCCCCCGATACTGATCGTCATGTTTTATCATACCGGTTTTCCCATCTCCTTCAAAAAACATTTGCAGGTTTTGTTCGTTGCTTCCTGCCCCTTCATCCGGATAACCCAAACCATCTATTACCGTTAATAAAGCGCCGTTTTCGAAACGGACCCTGCCATTCGCCCACATATAGCCTTCATTACCATTGGGGAATTTCCCTTTTATACCGGATACCGATACTTCAATGGGCTTTAAACCGGTAATGAAATAAACCAGATCCACATAATGGCAGCCAACATATACGAAAGGATCTGTTTTATCGGATGTAAACCAATTCTGAAAATTCGAAGACCTGTAAAAATAGGGTTCGATCATTTTCGCCTCACCCATAACAAATTCACCAAATTGCTTTAATTCATAACTTTTCTTAGCCATTAAAGCCCTGCGGTCGAAACGTTTATGATATTCAACGCCAACAAACAGTCCTTTCTCATATGCAATTTTTTCTATTTCTACTGTTTGCTCATATTTAAGGACCAGTGGTTTAACACATAAAACATGCTGGTCGTTCTTCAACGCCTCGAGAATGACAGAATAATGAAGTTGATCCGGCATGGCTACTATAACCACCTGCCTTGGCTTCATAAGTCCAATCACTTCCATGTATAGATCAGGGAAAATTTCATTTTCAGGTTCAGATAGTGGGGGATTTGCTTTAAAGTCCTGACCAGGGAATGCCTTTTGAATCATGGCGCTGTTTTTCAGTTCCTTTAAAGGGACAGAATCAAGCGAACACACATTGATGTTTTCAACAATGCCTGTTCTTTGCATGTGATATATCACAGGTAATATCAGGTCATGGGTGATCATACCCCCACCTACTATGGTTACATCCAATGGATTTTCTGAATTTTGTTTTGTCATAACTTATTTTCCTAATATTTCATCACATGCTTCTTCCAGTGTATTTATGCCTTCTTCCAGCGCTTCTTTGTTAATAATTAGCGGAGGAGCAATTTTAAGGCACTCGCCGGCAATACCTACCGGTGCAAACATTAACAGGCCTTTTTGAAAACATTTTTCATTTATTCTCAATGCCATTTCACCATCTGGTTCTTTTGTGCCCTTTTTTACTACCTGTATCCCCGCTACCAGACCTTTACCATGTACACAGCCTAAAACATCCGGATATTTAGCCTGGATCCTTTCTAAACCTGGCATTAAAATGTCGCCTAGTATTCTTGAATTTTCAACCAGATTTTCTTCGCTGATAATTTTCAAATTCTCTATAGCAGACACAACAGGCAACGGACTGGCAGAGTGGGTAGAAGTCATTGAACCAGGTGCATACATTCCCATAATATCCTTTCTGCCAATTACAGCTGAAATAGGCAAAGATGATGAAATCCCTTTTCCACAAGCGATTAAATCCGGCCTAACACCATAATGATCATAGGCGAACATTTTTCCTGTCCGTCCAAAGCCTGACTGAACTTCATCGTATATGGAAACAATATCGTTCTCCTGGCAAAAACTTTCTAATTTTTTTGCATATTCAACAGGTAAAAAATCAGGACCAACTCCCTGATATGTCTCCGTCATAACACCAGCGATATCATCAGGTTTTATCCCCTGGTTTTTTAGACTGTTCAGGAATAAATCAAAAGATATATCCTCATTTTTATAACCATCAGGAAAAGGCACCTGTATAAAAGTCTGACCTTCATCAATAATCCATGTTTTTAATTTGTCCATGCCCCCGGCCAGCTGGGCACCAAGTGTTCTTCCATGGAAAGCATTCATAAACGAAACAATATATTTTTTGTGCTGCCCGTGCTTTTCCAGTGCATATGATTTAGCAAGTTTAATGCAATTTTCAGTGGCTTCACTGCCGGTGCTAAGAATAAAAACCTGATAATTGGATGGATCAGGGGATATGTCCTGAAGCATTTTTGTCAGTTCAGCCCGTTTTTCATGGACAAATACATAGGTTGCAAGAAGCTCCTGGTTGATTACTTTCTTTAACCCTTTAATAATTTTTTTACGGCTATGGCCAGCATTTGTTATTAATACACCTGATGACCAGTCTATCCATCTATTTCCCCATTTGTCATAGACCTGAAATCCTTTTGCCTTGTCCCAGATTATGGGAGGCTGTCCCATCATTGATATTGGTTCGGATTCAGACAGTTCTTGAAATATGCTCAATGATTCAGGAACAGGTAAACTGGTTTTAATCGTTCTGTATTTAGTGCTTACTTTCGGTACATCAATCGGTTCTAAACTGTATTTTGCCATGGTTATTTTATTACAAATCAAACTACACTATTACTTAAAAGTGTAATTTAATTCATTATAAATATTTGACAAGTGTATTGTTCCTGAATAATTTGTAAATACTGTAAACCTTCCTTATAAAGTGGGCTGATTTAGAGATTAGTTAGGAGATAGTCTATTACAATTCTAATCTTAAAATCAAATTATTGTAGCTCCTTGTAATAGTAAATGTTAAAGCAGTTTTGTTTTAAGAATCGACGATAACGTGAAAGGTGAATGAATATTTATTAAAATATGTGATTTAATGACATAGTTGTAACTGGTTTTCAGATTCATCTTTACTTTTCCAATTCCTTTTTCAACAATATTCTTTGTTTTTTATTAATAAGAAAAATCTCAAATTTCTTTTTCATTTAATTATTTATATATTACTTTGCAATACAAAGTACTTTTTATGGAAGAGAAAAAATACATAGACGATCTGAAAGATATTAAGGATATCATGAACCGCTCTTCAAGATTCATATCCCTGAGCGGTCTTTCAGGAGTTTTTGCTGGAATATTTGCACTGACTGGGGCGTTCTTTGCCTACCGTACAGTTTATGTTAATCAGGATTATTTAGGCTATCGACAAGCCATACTTACATACGAAAGTATAACAACGCTATTGATCATTGCTATTGCTACGTTATTCCCGTCAATTATTGCTGGTATATTATTAACATCAAGAAAGGTGAGAAGGGATAATCAAAGACTTTGGGATTTACAAACGAAAAGGCTACTCATAAACCTTCTGATACCGTTAACTACCGGAGGAATTATATGTCTTATGTTATTGTTTCAAGGACATATTGGATTAATAGCACCTCTAACATTAATCTTTTATGGTTTGGCCCTGGTCAATGCAAGCAAGTATACTTTATCTGAAATTAGAAGTCTGGGCATTGTGGAAATAGTTATAGGATTGATAGCAATGTATTTCATAGGATACGGACTGCTCTTCTGGTCTTTGGGATTTGGGATCCTGCACATTGTCTATGGTATTATTATGCAGATCAGACACGGGTCGTGAAGGAAATACTTAAAGATCTTAATAAAGCATTTGAAAATAAGGTCCGATTAGGGATTATGTCAGCTCTTGTTGTCAATGAATATTTGAATTTCAATTCTTTAAAGGATTTACTTGACGTAACGGATGGTAATCTGGCAAGTCATTTAAAATCACTTGAAAAGAGCGGGTACATTACATTCAAGAAAGAATTCCTGGAAAGAAAACCAAACACCAGATATTCAGCCACCAGTGAAGGTCGGAATGCTTTCGTTAAACATATAAAGGCAATAGAACAGTTACTTGAATAAAAAAATTTCTAATCTTACTTTGAAATACAAAGTACTTTTAAACATGTGAAATTATGAAAGAAGATTACACTCCCATTGAAAAAGTGAATAGCTGGATGAAGAATTCAGTTACTCTTAAATTTATCGTGATCACTATTCTAATGCTGCTATTATTGATCCCATTATCTATGATCAAGTCAATAATTGCTGAAAGAGAACTCCTGAATAATCAGGCTACTGAAGAGGTGAGTTCAAAATGGGCGGAAAGCCAGCAAATTAACGGACCTATACTGGCAATTCCTGTCATATATGAGTATCAGGAGGAAGATAAAACCAATCTTATTACAAAGCATTTACACATCTTACCTGAAGATCTGTATATAAATGGTATTATTGAACCTGAGAAATTGAGAAGAGGGATTTATGAAGTTGCCGTATACAAATCAGAATTGTCTATTAATGGAAATTTCAACCTGGATCTTAAAATAGATTGGGAAAACCTTAAAGAGATCAAATATGATCAATCCTTTCTGACAATAGGAGTATCAGACTTAAGAGGGATAGAAGATCAAATTTCCCTAAACTGGAATAATGAGGCCCTTACTGTTGATCCGGGATCAAAAATATCAAATATCATAAAAACCGGGATCACTATAAATTTACCGGACATAGAAAGCCTGATTAATGAAAAGGTTTTATTTGATGTTAAGTTAAAGCTTCAGGGTAGTCAAAATATGTCATTCGTACCTCTGGGTGCTACCACAAGGGTTGATATAACTTCAGATTGGACTTCGCCAGGCTTTGATGGTAACTTTCTGCCCGATCACCGGGAGGTATCAGATGAAGGATTTAAAGCGAACTGGAAAATTCTTCAACTGAATCGGAACTTTCCGCAATCATGGATGGGTGGGAACCAACGGGATAACATGATCGAATCGTCATTCGGTGTCAACCTGATATTGCCATTGGATGACTATCAAAAATCAATGAGATCTGCTAAATATGCTGCCATGACCATTGCGTTAACATTCTTAATATTTTTCCTTGTCGAAATTTTAAATGGCAAAAAAATCCATCCTTTTCAATATGCACTGGTTGGATTGGCTCTATCCCTGTTTTATGTTCTACTGGTTTCCATTTCAGAACATTCCAATTTCAACCTCGCCTATGCAGCATCAACTTTGGGTATTGTAACTATGATTGCGCTCTATTCATTGAGTATTTTTAAAGTTAAAAAGCAAACACTCATACTGGTTTCTACTTTATTAGGAATTTATGGTTTTCTGTTTGTAACGCTTCAACTGACGGATTATGCTTTGTTAATGGGTAGCATTGGGCTGACTGTTATCCTGGCTGCTACGATGTACTTCACAAGACATATTAACTGGTACAAGCTAAATATCGATACAGATTAAATTCACTCAAATATGAATTTGATGAGCCGATGCGATAAGGAAAACAAATAAACCGAGGTAGAATATATAATGGAGTAAATCCTTAACTTTCACCTAACTATTATTGCGTCTTCCTTATCTTTTCGTTTACAATATTGTGCGGAGGATATACAATTTATGTGAGTAATAATAGAATGATCATTTGGATTATTAGTGATTGAAAAACTTTTTAAAATAATATTGATGAAAAGGACAATTTTTTTTTCCACCCTGTCACTTTTGATATTTATCTCCCATGCCTTTGCTCAGAAAAAAGACCTGAAAGTATATTCCAAAACCATTACATCGGATCTGGAATCATATAAAATAAATATTGCAGGAACACTCCAACCGGAAAATCTTGAACTGGTTATTGAAAATACTGGTGATGAAAACATCGTAAATCCACGAATAACCATTAATGATAAATGGAACTGGTCAACTATCGAATCTATTGTGCAGGAAATTATCAGTACATCAGTTTCCGTTACAGATGAAGAAAAAGCCATGGCCATATGGAATTTCCTCTTAAACAATAGATACCACTGGCAACCATCCGGGGATGATTTGCATGATCCGATCATATTTTTGAATGTTTATGGTTTCGCATTTTGTGGGCACACTGCATATATCGCTGATGCCCTGGCAAAAGTTGCCGGTTTAAGATCAAGAAACTGGTCAATTGGCGGACATGGGGTCCATGAAGTCTTCTACAATGGGAAATGGCATATCCTGGACGGACAAACCGGCGCCTTTTATCTGAACAGAGATAATAAGACGATTGCAGGAATAGACGAAATCGCAAAAGATCCCTGGCTGGTTGAGAGAACCTACCATCCGATCGGAGATATGTGGAGAATGTCGCATCCCAGGAGAGAACAGGATATCTCAAGTACTAAATATTCCAGGGAACAACTTGAAAAAACAATTGCCGGCTGGTATTCAACCACTGAAAATAACCGGCCACATGATGCTGAAACAGAAAACTTCCATAAAATGGACCTGGTACTCCGGCCGGGTGAGAAGATAATATTCAGGTGGAGCAATATTGGTAAGTGGTATAATGATTTCCTGTATAATGAACCTCCATATTATGCAAATGGAAAAATTGTCTATAATCCTGATTATACATCAAACAATTACCGCAGGGGAATAGAATATGAAGGCAATGTGAAATCTATTTCGGATGATGGTTTCGGTCCTAACCTTCATGTTGATTCGAGTGTTGTTGAAATCAGAAAATATTACAGAAACAGACGTGATAATGACCTGGGCCATGTTGTATATAAAGTTGAAAGCCCATACGTTATCACCGGGGGAAAGATAGGCGGAGAATTTTACAGAAATGACAATCTGGGTGATGTTTGCAGAATGCTGATCTCTTTTGATGGCAATAGCTGGATCCCGGTCTGGACTGCAAAATCTACAGGCCTTATTGAAAATTATCAGATAATTGATGATATAATAAGTCCGGTTAGTGAAGATCCTAAATATGAATACTACGTGAAAGCAGAATTCAGGGCAGCAGGTCACGGCCTGGATCCACCCCAGGAATCCTCTGATGTTACGCATGCAGGATTAAATACATTCGCTATTGAAACCGATTTCCAGGTTTCTCCATACTCGATTCCTGCATTGTCCCTTGGTATAAACAAAGTGAAGTATACTGATGATAACAAGGGAAACCGCAAAGTAAGGATTACCCAGAAGTGGAATGAGAATTTTGGTACTCATTATCCTGATTCTCCCGGTAAACCGGTATATCCTGGCAATGATGAAATAGTACGAACATCTACACCCAGGCTGAAATGGGAAAAAGCTTCCGATCCGGATGAACATAATAAAACCATTGATTTTGGAAGAAACGAAGGACCTTGGACAGAATCTCCTGTAACGAGAGAATTTACAGAAGGCGATAAAATCACTGATTATCACATTCACATAAGCCTCAGACCGGATTGTAGATGGCCCCTCAGTCCAAACTTTGATATTGATATACGCTCTGATAAGTCTGAGTTTCAGGTCCCGGAAGGTTGGCTCCTCTCAGGCGAAACTTATTACTGGAGAGTAAAAGCAAAGGATAGACAGGGCAACTGGGGATCATACTCTGAAATCTGGAAATTCAATACAGAATTCTAAGGTTTAGTTATCTACACGAAAGACACAAAGAAGACACAGAGGCCACCGAGAAATGAAAATTATTTTACTTCGTGAACTTCGTGTCTTCCCTGCCTGCTGGCAGGCAGGTCCGTGCACTCTGTGTCCTGATCATCAATTTCAAAGTTTCTGATTACCCCTCACTCCCCTGAAGGGGGTGTTACTAACTATTACTATTAAAGAATCAGTAGACTAAAGAATTTTGAATATTGCATCATATCCTTCCCCATTTTCAAGGTTTCATATTTTAACGTTTCCAATTTCCTTTTCAATGTTTATTTTTACCCGCCCAACAATGAAGTAACAAGTAAAACTTTTTAACAATGGAAGATTTCAAACAATACATAGAAGATAACAAACAACGGTTCCTGGATGAACTATTTGAATTGATCCGGATCCCATCCGTCAGCGCCGACAGCAATCACAAAGAAGATGTGAAAAAGGCGGCCGGGTATATAAAAGAAAAATTTGAAGCAGCCGGCGTTGACATTGCTGAAGTACATGAGACAGCGGGTCATCCAATAGTTTATGCGGAAAAAATAGTGGACGACAAATTGCCTACTGTCCTTGTTTATGGACACTATGATGTACAACCGGCTGATCCACTTGAATTATGGGATACCCCTCCTTTTGAACCAACCATCAGGAATGAAAAAATCTATGCCAGGGGTTCCTGTGATGACAAGGGACAACTGTACATGCACGTGAAAGCTTTCGAGACCATGATGAATACGAACTGCGTAATGTGTAATCTGAAATTCATGATCGAAGGCGAAGAGGAAGTGGGTTCAGATAACCTGGGGATCTTCGTAGCAGCCAATAAGGATAAACTGGCTGCTGATGTTGTTTTAATTTCCGATACAGATGTTATTGATAATGATACACCTTCCATTACAGCAGGACTTCGGGGACTCAGTTATATGGAAGTAGAATTGACCGGGCCAAACCGTGACCTGCACTCAGGCATGTACGGGGGTGCAGTGGCTAATCCTGCCAATGTATTGTGTGAACTCATTGCTTCTTTAAAAGATGACAAGGGCAGGATCACGATGCCCGGGTTTTACGACAAGGTAATTAACTATTCCGATGAGGATCGAAAGAAGTTCAATCAGGCTCCTTTTAACCTTGACGAATATAAAAAAGCATTAGACATTGATAAGGTAGCCGGAGAAGAAGGATTTACTACCCTGGAGAGAGTTGGTATCAGACCGACCCTGGATGTAAATGGAATCTGGAGTGGTTATACCGGTGAAGGTGCCAAGACGGTTCTTCCTTCCAAAGCCAGTGCCAAGATCTCTATGCGACTTGTACCTAACCAGGACAGTAATGAGATCACTGAAATGTTCACAAAATATTTTAGGTCCATTGTACCAAAAACCATGAAAGTAAGGGTAACCGCTCATCATGGAGGCGAAGCTGCTGTAACACCCATTGATTCTGTCGCATTTCAGGCTGCCAGTGAAGCTTTCAATGAAGGTTGGGGTAAGCGACCTATCCCTATGATGGAGGGAGGGAGTATTCCTATTGTAGCATTGTTTGAAAAAGAACTGGGACTTAACACAGTACTCATGGGATTCGGCCTGAAGGAAGATGCTATTCATTCACCAAACGAATCTTATGGCCTTTTTAATTACTATAAGGGAATCGAAACGATTATTCTGTTTCATAAGCATTTTGTGGGGTTGAATTCCTAAGGGCTAAATTTCATGGAGATGCCATCTCTATCTGCGATCTCGCATGATAGAGATGGCATCTCTTTTTCGCTCAATACAAATGAATATTCCTTCATGCGTTCAATTTCCTGAAAGAAATTGTGAATATTTGCATTACTAAAGGAAGGATTAAGCATGAAAAAGGCATTTTTAACTATATTGGCATTTAGTATTATATTGCCAGTATTCAGCCAGATCTTAGAACCAGCACATTGGAGAACATCCGTATCAAAACCTGAAGTCAGCATAGGTGACAAGATAGACCTGATCTTCAATGCCACGATCGATGATAACTGGTACCTGTATTCATCTGATTTTGATCCGGATCTTGGCCCGATGGTGACGGAATTCACTTTCATCCCAAATGACAGTTATGAACTGGTGGGTGGGATCAGACCAATCAATCCGAAGAAAAAATTCGATGCAATCTGGGAGGGGGAGTATACGTACTTTAAAGGAAAAGGACAATTCAGGCAAACAGTAAAAGTACTTACAATCGATATCAAGATAGAAGGGAACTACAGCTACCAGGTTTGTTCAGATATCGATGGTAAGTGCATCCCTTTCGATGATGATTTTGTTTTCAATAATATTAAAATCACCGGGGAGGTGGTATCGACAGGGCCTATACCAATTCAAGCCCTTGAGATCGATCCTGAGGATAAAGATACTGATAAAATAAAACCGGAAACCCCAAATGCCAAATCAGGATTGAGTCAAAGAAGCTCGACTGATCCCTATTCCCTCCTGGCTTTTATGTTGATTGCCTTTCTGGGTGGATTGGCAGCATTGTTCACACCTTGCGTATTCCCGATGATCCCGATGACAGTATCATTTTTTACAGGCAAGGCAAAAAATAGAAGAGCCGGGATCAGGAATGCATTGCTGTATGGTTTCTTCATCATCCTGATCTATACTTTGGTCGGTTCCGTAGTCGCCCCATTCATGGGCCCGGAAATGGCTAACGTACTTGCCACACACTGGTTACCTAATATCATCTTTTCTCTTGTATTTATCATTTTCGCACTGTCTTTCTTCGGATTATTTGAGATCAACCTGCCTACCTCATTGGTCAATAGAATGGATAAAAAGGCAGATAAAGGCGGTACTCTGGGTATCTTTTTTATGGCTTTCACCCTGGTACTGGTATCATTCTCATGTACCGGACCGATTGTTGGTAGTATCCTGGTTGAATCAGCGGGTGGACAAGTCCTAAAACCAATTCTGGGTATGTTTGGATTTTCCCTGGCTTTTGCCATACCCTTTACCCTGTTTGCCATCTTCCCTGAATGGCTGAGTGGCCTTCCTAAATCGGGTGGCTGGTTGAATTCTGTAAAAGTTATTCTCGGATTCCTGGAACTGGCACTTTCCCTGAAATTCCTCAGTGTAGCTGATCAGGCCTATCATTGGGGCCTTCTTGACCGGGAGGTTTACCTGGCATTCTGGATTATCATTTTCACGCTGATGGGTTTCTATATACTTGGAAAAATTCGTTTACCGCACGATAGCAAACTGGAAGTAATCGGGGTGGGGAGATTAATCATGGCGATCATCACATTTACTTTCGTAATCTATCTCATACCCGGCATGTTCGGTGCCCCTTTAAAATCTCTTGCCGGTTATTTGCCACCAATGAGTACCCACGATTTTGATCTCCCCGGTGATATCCTGACAAGTAATGCAGGAACAGTTTCAGACATGACTGAACTATGCGATGAGCCTGAATACGCTGATTTTTTGCATTTCCCACATGGGATCAAAGGTTATTTTGACTATGATCAGGCCATGAATTGCGCAAAGGAACAGGGGAAACCATTATTTATTGATTTTACCGGACATGGCTGTGTTAATTGCCGGGAAATGGAGGCCCGGGTCTGGTCGGATCCTGATGTGTTAACACGATTGAAGAATGACTATATTGTCGTAGCGCTGTATGTTGATGATAAAACAACACTTTCCGAATCTGGATGGTATGTGTCTACCTATGATGGGAAGCAGAAAAAAACCATTGGAAAACAAAATGCGGATTTCCAGATCACCCGATTTAACAATAATGCCCAACCATTTTATGTATTACTGGATCACAGTGAAAACCTTCTCCAGGATCCAAAAGCATATGATTTGAACATCAGGAACTTCATTGATTTTCTTGATGCAGGAAAAGCTGCGTTTGAAAAGTAAAATGTTTCACGCAGAATTTGCATACAAGACGCAATCGTCAGAAAGGATTAATTTTCAGGAAATATAGACTTTGTGCTCTTTGCGTGGAGAAAACTACGGCATAAATAAGGCATTTGCGAAAAGCATCTTTCCGTTATACCAGAATGACCTGAACAGGGGATTGTCTACAAAGTAAACGATCTCGCCACGACCTATAGGCTCAACCCCAAAAACAAGTGATTTTGTTAAGTTGTCTCTTGTCTGGTTACCTGAAAATCCACTGATTTTATCCCCTGGATCTTGAATGACCCCTATATTCCATCCTTTTTCAAGATATGCATAGCGTGTCCTGCTTTTTTTAAGCGTGTAATAATTATCTAATCCAAAAGCCAGTGGATGAGAGTTATCAAGTTTTACCCTGAAAATACTTCCCCGAATTACATCTTCGAGCCTCATTCTGTCATTATCCTCAAATCTTTTTAATGGATCATCCTTTTTGTCCATTTCCTTAAATTTCTTCTTTTCATCATCGCTATAAAAAGATTTCAATTTGAATGAATCTTTATCTCTAAAGCTGCTTAATGCTCCCTCTACTGCTACTACCCTACCTCCATTATTTATCCACTGATTAATTTCCTTTAAGTTTTCTTCCGAAATGATTTTACTATAATTCCCTGAGGGAATAATCAATACATCTATTTCCTTAAGTAAAGCAATATGAAAATAGTCAGTTCGTAAATGCATGTGGGGAAATTCGAGGACCTCTTCCAGAAAATGCCAGCTTTCTCCAAAACTGTATGGGGATACTCCATTGCCAGTGAGAATGGCTACTTTGGGATTTTTGATAAGTGCGACCTTGGATGAACCTAGGTCTACCCCCTCCGAAACCATGCCTGAACTTAATCTAACAAACTTAATTCCAGTTTGCATTGATCCCGTTATTAAGATCTTTTCAAGCCCCTCGTTTAATTTCATATTATCGGCCCTGGTTATGATCATCGTTCCCGCCGGATATAAATTGCCATCGACATTTATTGACTTCAAATTTGTCCTGACTTTGATCCCTTTCTGTAATAATATTGATAAGAGTTTATATGCCTGTAAAGACTCCCTTTCGAATAAGTAGGCATATGATCCATCATTAACCTCCATATTTGTTTTTTCATCAGGTTCAACATCAGTCGGGGTAACAGTAACTAATTCTTTTGTAGCAAAACTTTTAAATCCATATGCATATGGAAGGGACCATGCTGTTATATCATAGGTCATTGAATCTACGATCCTTGCTTCAGGCTCCAGGAGGACTTGTGCCAATATTGATTTGGATTGTCTGCTGGAAATCAGGATATCTCCTGATGTAATATTGATCTCCCTTTCCCTGCCTGATATATAATCATATGCCATAACTGGCTTCCGGGAAGATCCTGTTCCATATTGTATTTGATGTCTATCCAGCAAATCGAGGAAATCCCTAACCTTGGTATTTTTCGTATCAGGCCTGATAATAAATGTTTTGTACTTCCCTTTTGGATTGTTGGTTGCATCCTGAAAATATCTTTCAAAGTTTACGATCAGTTCATCAACATGGGTTGATGCTGTTTCAACTGTAGCCAGTCCAGTTATATGATGATGGTGGATCCGGTCAGCTAGTGTTAAAGTATCTTCAATTTCTGTTTCAACTGCCAGACCTGCCCTGCCTCCTCCAGCCTGTTCATAGGTCATGCCAATTGCTCCATTAAAAGTTGGGTAGGTATCACCATACCCCGGATAAAACAGATCAAAAAATTCTTTTGTGAAATAAAGCCAATAGTTTTCATCAAAATATTTCGCATTGTTTTTACCTATTGTTCCTTGAAATTGCCGCTGCCAGTTAGTGATCAATTCATGATATGGTTGCGCTGCTGGTGCGAAATAATAGGGATTATTGTGCCCCTGTTCATGGAAATCTACATGTATATGAGGTAACCATTCATTATAGATCTTTAGTCTAGCCCTGGTTTCTTTCTGGGTAGCCCAGGACCAATCCCTGTTATTATCGAATAAAAAGTGGTTCATCCTGCCCCCAGGCCATGGCTCCTGATGGTCAGATGATAAGTAGCTGGGAATGCCATTCTTAATTTGATATTGCCTGAACCAGTTCACATACCTGTCATGTCCGTCAGGATTTAAGCAGGGATCAATAATTATTATTGTATTTTCAAGCCAGGCTGTAATTTTAGGATCGTTACTACTTACAAGTTCATAAGTAGTCAACATGGAAGCTTCTGAAGAACTGGCTTCATTTCCATGAACATTATAGCTCAACCAGACAATGGCCTTAGGATCCAATTCGGGATCTCCTTCCATTAAAGCGGTTCTTTTTAAGTTATCTTTCCTGAATGAGTCAACTTCCTTAATTGTTTTTGGATTTGAAATATAAACAAGGAATAAAGGCCTGTCCTCATAGGTCTTTCCATACTCTACGAGCTTGATTTTCGCACTTTCTTCTGATAGTCGACTGAAATATTCAACGATTTTATGATGTCGTGTAAACTGGTCTCCTAACTCATACCCAAGAAATTCGTCGGGAGAAAGTATAGAAGTTTGTCCGGAAACAGGAAATATCCGGGCTAAAAGGATAAGATAAATAAATAAGATATGTTTCATCAGATAATAAATTGTGAATAATTAATTCATAAGAATACTACCGTGTTTTAATTTGCTGGCAAATAAACGATAATAAATTGTAATTGATGAAAAAATTTTATGCATATATTGTTATGAATTCTTACCTTTAGGACACTTACAGGTTTGCTGCAATATGAAAAAGATATATTTAATTGAAGATGACGAGGTGTATTCCGAATTCGTCAAAAAATCACTCGAGAAAGAAAAAAAATATATTATCAGATCTTTCACTAATGCCGAGGATTGTCTGAAAGCCCTCGAAAGCGATATAAATCCTAATGTGATAATCATAGATTACTTTCTACCTGGCATGAATGGATTGGAGTTATATCACAGATTAAAAAAACAGCATAATAAGGCCTTAATCATCGTTTTGAGCTCTAATAGCGATGGAAACCTGGTAATTGAACTGATGAAAGAAGGTATCCGGAATTATATAATGAAGGATGAAAACGTAATGGATTCGATCAGTGCTATCCTGGAAGAAAATGATGATAAGCTGATTGAAATTTATTCTTCCTGATTTTTAACCAGGGGGAAATCCAGTATTACATTCAGACCAGCTTTCTTACCGTTAATTAATTCTATATTTCCATTCATCAGGTCTGTGAAATGCTTTGACAAATATAATCCGAGGCCTGAGGTCCCTTCTCCAAGTGTCGGAAGCGAACTCAGTTTCCTGAACTTATCAAAAGCCAAACCAATCTCGTCATCGGGGATCCCGGGACCGCTATCAGAAAACCTAATAATTGTTTTATGATTGTTGGTATTTATATCAATAACTACCCCGGCATTTTCTTCAGAATATTTGATACAATTAGAAAGTATATTTTCAAATATTTTTAACAAAAGTGTTCTGTCTCCGGAAATTTCCGGATTACTTTTATCATATTTCACATCAATAATGATACCCTTTAGTTTAGCCTGAGTATTCATGCTTTTCAATGCCTCCTCCAGTACTGAATAAACATCAATGTTTTCAGTATATATGGATAATTTACCTTCATCGATTGCCCTTGAATCTCTCAGGTTTTTCACCATTTCCATGCCCCCGAAAACAGATCTGTACATCTGATCAATATATTTTTTCTGATCCTCTGTGATCTCCCCAAAATCGAGTTCCATGAGTTGTAAAAGGGCAAACATCCGGTTAAATGGAGACCGTATATCATGGGATATGATTTTTAAAAGGCTGGTTTTTTCCCTCGATAGTTCTTCGATCAAATGATCTTTTTCTATAATTTCCTTTTTCAGAGCCTTGATTTCTGGATTATTCTTTTGCGAAGACATAAGCAATGGGATATTCAATCTTAGTAAAATTGTGAAATAATATCATTAAGCTCGTATTTTAATAGAGAATTTTTATTTGATTACTGGAACTAATAATTAAAAACAATCATTCAGATGAAACCAACTTTCAATCCAAAAAGGGCAGCAGTAATCGGAACCGGGAATATGGGTGTACAAATTGCCTGCATGCTGGCCAACGTAAATATTCATGTACTGTTGCTTGAAAAACCCGGTAATGGAAAAAATGATTCCGAATTACTCGAAAGAGCAAATAATCGACTGTCTGACGCTATTGAAAAGGTTCCACCAATGTTATATGACAGATCTTTTGCGAGCAAAATCAAAACAGGTCTTCTCAATCAACACCTTGAAGAAATCACATCAACGGACTGGGTTATCGAATCAATATCAGAAGACCTGGAGCAGAAAATCTTACTGTTCAAATTTATTGAAAAGCACATTGGTGATCAAACAATAATCACTTCGAATACCTCCAGTATATCAATTAACAGTATTTGTAACTCCTTTAGCGACAGTTTAAGAAAACGATTTTTGGGCATGCATTTCTTCAACCCGGTTCGATATTTGCCAGTTCTGGAGATAATACCAGGAAATGACACTGAACCGGGAATTACTGATTCCATCAATTTGTTTCTGGATAAAACACTTGGTAAAAATCCTGTAGTTTGTAAGGATACTCCGGGATTTATTGCCAACCGAATCGGGATATACAATTTTCTTATCACACTTCAGGCAGCTCTGGAATTTGGTTATAGCGTAGAAGAAATCGATAGGCTTACAGGACGAATCCTCGGACGGCCAAAAATTGGTATTTTAAAACCTGCTGATCATATCGGAATTGATATTATTCTAAAAGTCACTCATTTAATAAAGGATAATACAGACGATGGCTATTTTGAAAATGTCAGTAATGCTGTAGGTGTCCTGGAATCCATGGTTCAGAAAAATATCCTTGGCAGGAAATCAGGTGGTGGTTTTTATAAAAAAGAAAAGCGGAGTGATAATAAATTGAAAACATATGTCATCGATCTGGAAAGCTTAATCTATAATAAACCATCCAGTATTAAGATCAAATCCATCTCAAAGGCAAGAGGGTATAAAGATCTGGCACAGAGGTACCAGTTTCTATTATCGTTACCCAACCGGGAAGGAGATTTTTATCGGAAAATATTACTGGGCATATTTGATTATGTTTCAAATCTAACTGCGGAACTCACAAGTGAGATTTACAAAATTGATGATCTTCTCAAGATGGTATATGGATGGGATGCGGGTTTATTTGAGATTTGGCAACAAATGGGAATAAAAGATCTATCAAACCAGTTGAAAAATAACGGTTTTCAACTGTCTGGATGGATCCATGATGTAAATGAAAGTGACAGGAATTCATTTTACAGTATAACCAATGATGAAACATATTATTTTGATAGCAGTAAAAGTGATTTTGAGAAAGTTCCAGGGATGGATGAGTTCATTCTGCTTGATAACCTGCGTGATCAACACACGGTATGGAATAATAAAGGGGCTTCCCTGATTGATTTGAACGATGGAGTGGTTAATCTTGAGTTCCACACTAAAATGAACATCATTGATGCAGATGTGATAGAAGGTATTCAAAGGAGCATTGACATAGCAGGAAATGATTTCAATGCCTTGATAATAGGAAATGAAGGGAATCATTTCTCGGTAGGTGTTAATCTTGGAGTGTTGTTTATGATGGCAATAGAAAAGGATTATCGAAAGATTAATGATGTAATCAGTATGTTTCAAAATATCATGCTGGATATACGGTACGCTCCTTTTCCTGTTATCTCAACTCCCCATGGCCTCACATTTGGAGGTGGCATGGAGATTTCCCTGCATTGTGACCGAATACATGCCACAACCGAAGCATATATGGGTTTGGTAGAAATCAAAGCTGGTATTTTACCGGCTGGAGGTGGCACCAAGGAATTAACAGCTAAACTTTCTAATGATCTGGATAATGAAAATATGCGTGAGATTGCCATTAATTTATTAGAAACCATTATCTACGGTAAAGCATCCAATGCAGCTTTTGAAGCAAAGAAATTGGGTCTGATGGGTCCTGATGATCCGATCACTCCTAATCCCCGACGATTAATTAAGGAGGCTAAACACACAGCCTTACAATTGGTTTCCGCCGGATATAGTACACCTCCAAAAGATCGAATGATCAAAGTTGGTGGTACCGGAATGTTGGATTTTTTCCAGGATCATATCGAAAAACTAAGTAGCAATAAGGAACTTTCATCCTATGATACTTTTATCGCCCGAGATATAGCCAGGATCATGTCAGGAGGTGACAAGGGCAAATCCGATTTACAAGTATCAGAACAATATCTGCTGGATCTTGAAAGAGAAGCATTCCTTTCCCTTACAGGACGAAGAGAAACTTTAGACAGAATTTATAAGATCATCGGTCGAAGATAAGCATTATCCAGGGTGATCTTAAGACAGTTCATTCCCTAATCTAACAAGAAGTTTCTTAGTGGCCAGAATACCTTCATCTTCAGGACCTTCACCTTCATACTCTATGCCTACATATCCTTTGAATCCGGCATCTTTTACTATTTTCAGCATTTTTCGATAATCAATGTTTCTTTCATATCCTTCTTCGTCAAAGACATGTGACTTTGCACTTACTCCTTTCGCATATGGCATAAGTTCTCTAACTCCCTTATACCTATCATAGCTTATCCCTTCACGGCGGTCGATTATAAAATTTCCGAAATCCGGTAAGGTTCCACAGTATTTATTGTTTACACCTTCCATTACTGCCGTTAACCACTCTCCATTTGAGGATAGTCCACCATGGTTCTCCACAATCACATTGATCTTTTCTTTTTCACCATATTCACTGAGTTTTCCCAATCCTTCAATTGCGGCTTTCTGTACATCGTCATATGAACCCCTCCCGGCAGCGTTTACCCGAATAGAATGGCAGCCTAAAAATTTTGCGGCATCGATCCATTTGTAATGATTCTCAACAGCCTTAACCCTTTTCATTGTATCCAATTCTGCAAGATGCCCTTCTCCATCAATCATGATGAGTACACTTTTAACTCCATTATCTTTACAGCGTGTATTGAGATCATTAAGATATTGACCGTTTTCAGCCTTGTCTTTAAAGAACTGGTTCACATATTCAACAGCATCGATTCCAAAATCGTTTTTAGCTTTCCTGGGAAAATCCAGGTTGGTAAATTCACCGGCAAACAAGGCTTTGTGCAGTGACCATTCAGCAAGGGATATTTTAAAAAACATTTTTTTATTTTCAGCATAACTTTCAAAAAATGGAATTGAAGTTGCTATTCCTGCTGTAACTGATAATTGAATTCCCTTTCTCAGGAATTTCCGGCGTTTAATGATATCCATGATTATAAATTATAATTCAATATCCAATATTTAATAAATTTAGAAAATCTTATATCGATAAGCCAATTCAATGCCAAATGCATTAATTTCGTTTTTATCTGATTAGAAATCATTTATAGCTTCGCTTGAAATATGAAAATCGTTGAAGTAGCAAATAAAAAAACTGTCAGAGATTTTTTATACCTGCCACTTAAGATCTATAAGAATGAACAGTGTTGGATCCGTCCTTTAGATAGAGATATTGAATCCACATTTAACCCTTCAAAGAATAAACATTTCAGAAATGGTGAATGTATCCGATGGCTCCTCATTAAAGATACCGGGGAAGTAATTGGAAGAATTGCTGCTTTCATAAATGAAAAAACTGTTAACAAAGGGAATGACCAACCTACCGGAGGAATTGGGTTTTTTGAGTGTATAAACGATCAGGATGCAGCTAATACTTTGTTCGACCAATCAAAGACCTGGCTTGAGGAAAAAGGGATTGAAGCTATGGATGGTCCAATCAATTTTGGAGATCGGAATGAATGGTGGGGATTACTTGTCGATGGATATGATCGGGAACCAAATTATAAATCAGCTTATAATCCTCCATATTACAGGGAGCTATTTGAAAACTATGGATTTCAGGTTTATTACAAACAGTTTACTTATGCAAGAAAAGTAATGGATCCGTTATCTGAAAAACTTCATATTAAGGCTGATCAAATCCGTAAAAATCCAAAATATCGTTTCGAATATCTCGATATTAATAAACTGGAGAAATATACTGAATACTTGCGCGAAGTATATAATAAAGCGTGGGCTGGGCATAAGAATGTTCCCAAGTTAACACTTCCGCAGGCCAAAACAGTGATAAAACAAATGAAGCCTATAATTGATCCAAAAATCCTTTACTTTGGATTTTATGAGGATGAGCCTGTGGCAATCTTTATCATGATCCCGGAAATGAACCAGGTTTTCAAATATGTAAATGGTAAAATGAATTTACTGGGTATTCTCAAATTCCTTTATCACCACAAAATAGCCAAAACAAATAGGAAAATGCTTGGTATCATTTTTGGTATTGTACCTGAACATCAGGGGAAAGGTGTAGACGGAGCAATAATTATGGCATCGCGTGATGTAGTGCAGGAGACCTACCTGAGATATGAAGATTTTGAAATGAACTGGATCGGTGATTTTAATCCAAAAATGACACGGATAGTGGAACAGGTGGGAAGTTACCTGGCAAAAACACATATTACTTATCGATACCTTTTTGACAGGAAGAAGGAATTCAAACGTCATCCGATGGTTAATGTCTAAACCATCTTTACGTAGCTGCCAAGCCACTTGGTATCTTTTCGATATTTCTTAATTACCTCTTTGACATTCTCATCATCTATATGCCCATCAAAGTCGATATAAAACCAGTATTTAAACTTTTTCCCTTCTTTGGCAGGACGACTTTCTATCTTAGTAAGGTTGATCTTATGATCATAAAAATCTTGCAGAAAATTAACAAGACTTCCCGGCTCATCTGGCAATCTTGTTAAAATACTTGTTTTATCATTTTTG